>NZ_JBSWYG010000023.1:0-86531 GCF_056160985.1 Roseibium sp. AWQ4_290 | reverse complement strand
CAAATCCAACATACTCTGACATGGTCACTCTCCTTTTATGCCTCTTGGGGCGTGTGCTACGACCCCGCATCATAGGCTCAGGAGAGTGGCCGCCGGAATTACGCTATGTATGAAACAGTGAACGAAAAGGGCGGCACAGGGCCGCCCTTTTGAAGATGACAAGGCGCACGCGTCAGTTCGCAACCACCTTCACATTCAACAGATCCGGCAGCCCCTGGGGTGCGGCCATGCTGCCGAGGATCTGGGCGAGCGGCACCGGATTTGCCGGGGCCAGCGTCACTTTCAGGGACTTCGGATCGTCCAGATAGGTTTTGACAGCGTCGGAAACCATCTTGGTGAAGGCCGGGTTCTGGATCGGGGCCGCGGCCTGGCCAGCCTGGGCCACCAGAGCCTCGCGCAGGGCGTCTTCCGGAATTCCCTGGGTTTCCGCCGCGTGTTTCAGCCCCTTTGACGTAAAGCCTGCATCCTGGAAGGTGAAGGACGCAGTCACGAACTGGGCGGTAATGGCCGCCAGCTGGCCCTGTCCTTGCGGATCTTCAAACAAAGCCCTCGGCACATTGGCGAATTTGGCGGACGCTTCCACTGTGCCGAGACCCTCAACATTTATTCGCAGACGTTCCAGGTTGAGCTCTTTGGTGGCTTCGTCCCAATAGAGCCGGGTCTCGTCAGACCAGACCAGAGTGTCGAGGCCAAGGGCGGTCAAAAGGGCTCGGGCTTCCGGATCGTCCAGGGCCGCCACCGGCACGTGCACGCCTTCACTCTTCTGGTGAAAGCTGGTCGGGATCGGCGGAACGGTGCTGGACAGAGTCATTTCGGCCTTGCCGATCTGCACCCGGCCGGTGTCGGGCACCGTTACGTCCAGCCCTTCGATCTCATAGCCAAAGGAACGGGGCAGAAAGGTGCGGGCCACCTCGAGCGGGTTCTTCTGTGCATAGGTGCTGTCGGCGATCATTTTCTGGATCACACCTTCCATCGGCGCATAGTCGGCAAATTCAATCCCACCGATCGCAGCCCAATCCAGTTTGACGGAGGCATCTTTGGGCAGGGCCGGTGCATTCAGGCCGACGAGCATCATCTCTTCAACTCCGCTGGCGCCCACATTTGTCATGGCCATTTCCTTGATGGTGATGGCGGAGTCCAGGCCCGGCGCGATGGGCACGATCAGCGACACGCCGCTGACGCGGGCATCGGCAACAGCAAAGGAGCGGTAGAACTGAAACAGGTTGACGAGAAGCTCTTCCGGGGTAGGCGTCTTCTTGTTCAGGACGTCGTCGATCAGGCCCAGAACCGAATTGTCCCGCTTGATTACCGAGACCTTGTCGATCGTAGCGGTCTCAGCCGTGGCCTTGATGCTGAGACCGTTAGCGATTTCCTGGTCCGACACATAGTCGACGGCGGTTCCGGAGCCGACCAGCGTGCGTTCTTCGCCGGTTTCGGAAACCGAAGGATCGAACAGATCCAGCAGGGCGCCGATGTCAATATTGGAATAGACGGTTTTGCCCTGGCTGGTCGTCTGGGCCAGCATCTGGCCGGACGGCGCGTCCAGGGTTTTCATGTTCTGGACCATCCGGTCGATCGAATACTCAGCGATCAGGCCGTCCCTGGCCCCGCTCATGTGGTATCCATCCATCTGGATCGTGCTTGACATCACCAGCTTTTCCTTGTCGCCGCTGGTGTCATACGCTTCCAGGGTTGTGCCTGAATTGTCGACTTTGACGTCGTCAAAGGATGTCAGCAGGGCTGCCTTGACGAAAGGGAGCCAGCGGCTGGCCTGTTGAGCCGGATTGTCCGGTGGCAAGTCCGGCAGGACGAAGTCGTAGCGTGTTGCGCTCATGCCGGCGAAGCGGGTTTCCGCCTTCAGCCGACCCTTGCCGCTCACCGAACCGCTGAGGAGCATCTTTGTGTCGTCCGAATAGACCCAGTTTTCGGCGGAGAACCGGTTGCCGTCATGGGTCAGTCCGGAGATCGTCACAGTGCCGGAAGAGAAAGACACCTTGAAGCTCAGAGTGGACGGTTTGGGCTGATCAGTCTCAGTGGCGCCGTCCGCGCCTGTGTCATCGGTTTCCTTGGCTGTGAGATCCTGGATCATGCCGCCGAAAGAAAGCGTGCTGTCGGTCAGGGTCAGGGTGTCGCTGCCCGGGTCATAGTCGACTAGGCCGTTTTCAATGGTCATGCCGAACCTTTTCAGGCCGTCCATATAGGCGTTGAAGGCCTCAAGCCCCTTGTCCTGGGCAAAGGCTGAGCTGGAGACCAGAACCAAGGCGGTTCCCAGATACAGCGACCGCGCATGGAAGCGGGCCTTCTTTTGGGGAAGTGACGAAGCAGGCAATAAAAACAAGGTTTTGGCTCCAAATCATATGGTGAGAAAAGACCGGATTATTCGATCCGTCCCGATAGAGTCGGCCCTCTTTGGCCATTGTGTGACTATGGCGTATTCTTGTGACAAGGTCTAATCGCAACAGGGATGATCTCGGAGAAGTGACGGTCAGGCCTGGGGCCGGCTAAGCCTGCTTCCGGCGGAGCCACTCCGCGCGGACACCTGAGTCGGCTTCGCCTGCAAGCGCGGTACGCTTTCGGCCGGCACTCTCTGACGCATCCGCCAGCTGGCAAAAGGCCCACACGGCGGCCCCGCGCACGGTCGGGTCCGGGTCCTCAAGGTGTGGGGTGACCTGTGCAAGAAGGGCCGGGAGGTTTGAATTTCCCGCAGCGATCAGGACATTGCGCAAGAACCGGTTGCGTCCGATCCGCTTGATGGGAGAGCCGGAGAAATAGGTGCGGAACCCGGCATCATCGAGGGTCAGCAGCAGGGCAAGGGGCGGGTTCTGCATTTGCTCCCGCGCGGCCAGCTTGGCCTCGCGGGCCGCGCTGGCGAACTTGTTCCAGGGGCAGGCCGCAAGGCAATCATCACAGCCATAGATGCGGTTGCCCATGGGCGCGCGGAACTCTTCTGGAATGGGGCCCGGGTGCTCGATGGTGAGATAGGATATGCAGCGGCGTGCATCGAGCTGGTAGGGCGCGGGAAAGGCCTCGGTCGGGCAGCTGTCGAGACAGGCGCGGCAGGAGCCGCAATGGTCGGTTTCCGCCCCGCTGGGCGGCAACTCCAGCGTGGTGAAGAGGGCGCCGAGGAAAAACCAGGACCCGAGCTCGCGGGAGACCAGATTGGTGTGTTTGCCCTGCCAGCCCAGCCCAGCGGCCTGCCCCAGAGGTTTTTCCATCACGGGGGCCGTGTCGACAAACACTTTCACATCGCCGCCGGCCCGTGACACCAGGAAACTGGCCAGTTCCTTCAACCGGCCCTTGATGACATCGTGATAGTCCCGGTGGCGGGCATAGACGGAAATGCCGCCGCTTTCCGGATCCTCCAGATGGGCCAGCGGATGGTTCTGGGGGCTGTCATCGGGGCCGTAATTCATGGCCAGCATCAGCACCGATTTCACCTCTGGCCAAAGCGCCTTTGGGGCCCCCCGGCGGCCGGCGGTCTCTTCCATCCAGGCCATGGTGCCGTGATAGCCCTTGTCCAGAAAATCGCGCAGCCTTTTTGGCGCGTCCGGGATGCTGTCCGCAGCGGCAATCTTCAGCCCGTCAAAGCCAAGGGCCTGTGCCTTGCCGTCCAGCGCATTCAGCAGTTTTTGCGTTTTTCTGTCCAAGGGTCGCCGGGCGTCAAAGGGTCAAAACCGTCAGAAGTCCAGATCCGCATAGGTGGCGGCGGGCGGCATGCCCAGGACCTTTTCCCCCAGAAGCGGCCGCATGCTGGGACGTGATTTCACTCGCGCATACCAGCTTTTGACATCGTCTTCGTTGCTCCAGGGCACTTCCCCCAGATAATCTGCGCAAGAGAGCCCAGCTGCAAGGGCAAAATCGGCGAAGGACAGGCGGTCGCCAGCCAGCCAGCGCCGGGAAGCGACCAGATAGCCAAAATATTTCAGATGGTGGTGAATGTTGGCCCTTGCCACCCGCAGGGCTGCGGAATCCGGTTCCCCGCCGCCAGCGGATTTCGGCATGATCTGCTTGTAAATGCGCTCGCGCACCAGATGGCCGACCACCTCCTGGTCGAATTTGGTCAGGCTCCAGTCCACCAGCCGCCGGGTTTCGGCCCGCGCATCTGGATGATCGGGCATCAACCGCCGGTCGGTCAGAGCATAGCCCCGCGTCTCGTCCAGATACTCCATGATCGGCCCCGGCCCGCAAATGCCCGGGCCGTCATTTTCCACCAGGACAGGAACGGTTCCTGCCGCGTTCAGCAGCAGAAGCTGCTGCGGCCGTTCCCAGGGGTCGACATGCTGTTCGTCAAAGGCAGCCCCGTATTCGCTCAGCACAAGGCGCACGAACCGGGAAGAGGGTGAAAAGGGGTGGTGGTAAAGCGTCAGCATGAAAGAAAGGATACCAAAGGATGTTGCTTATGCCTCATAAGGCCTGAGACGTTGAAACCGGAAAAGTTCAGACCAGAAACGCTTCGACGGGAATCCTCTTGGCCGGATCTGGATCTGCCGAAACCGGATGTCCCCGGTGCCCCTGTCAGCCCGGTCCGGCGGCACCGGGCAACCCGCCCGCCCGGCTGGCGCTCAAGGTGCCTCACATGGGTCATATTCAACTTCCTTCGGTATAAGGACCGCAACTGTGGCGAGACTAAGAATCCCAGTTTGCCCCAAATATGGTTATCAAGGGTTTGACGCCACCCGGTTGGTCCTGCAAATAGACGTGGGTCAGGCCGTGCCTGCATCCGCATTTTTGCCAGTTCAGGCCACACTTCATCACGCCAATCGGAGATATACCATCCCATGGACGGCCAAACGATTGTAAACGCGCTTATTTTAGGAATTGTAGAAGGCTTGACCGAATTCATTCCGGTCTCTTCCACCGGGCATATTCTGCTGCTTGGCCACTTTCTGGGCTTTGAAAGCAAGGGTAAGACCTTTGAAGTTTTGATCCAGCTCGGCGCGATCCTTGCGATCCTGTCTGTCTATTTCGGCAGGCTCTGGAGCCTTGCGGTGACGCTGCCGAGTGCCCCTGCCAGCCGGCGGTTCGTGGCTGGCATTCTGATCGCCTTTCTGCCTGCCGCCGTGATCGGTGTGCTTCTGCATGGCTTCATCAAGGAAGTGCTGTTCGAAACCCCGGCCCTGATCTGCACCACCTTGCTGGTGGGCGGTATTGTTCTTTTGTGGATCGACCGGCTGCCGCTGACACCGCGCTACACCAATGTGATGGATTATCCGCTGTCGCTTTGTCTCAAGATCGGCTTTTGCCAGTGCCTGGCCATGGTGCCCGGCGTGTCCCGCTCCGGGGCAACCATCGCCGGAGCCCTGCTGATGGGTACGGACAAGCGTTCGGCGGCTGAGTTCTCCTTCTTTCTGGCCATGCCAACCATGGCGGGTGCGTTTGCCTATGACCTTTACAAGAACCGGAACGTGCTTTCTGCCGATGACGCCACCTTGATTGTCATTGGCTTTGTTGCATCGTTCATTTCCGGCGTCTTTGTGGTGAAGGGCCTTCTGGATTTTGTCTCCCGGCACGGCTTTGCCCCCTTTGCGTGGTGGCGGATCTTCATTGGCCTTGCCGGGTTCGCAGGGCTGTATTTCCTGGGCTGACCCAGCGCAGGATAAGGATCAGGGCTGCTGCGGGCCGGGTGCTTCAGGCGTAAAGCGCGCTCAGACCGGCCAGTTCTTCGGCCAGGTCCCGGCGCAGATGGTCCGGGCCGATCAGCTCAGCCCCCGGGCCGAGCCAGCGCACCAGCGGCAGGATCCTGGCCCTGTCGGTGCTGGGAACGCGGATCTTCACCTTACCGTCACCTGCGGGGGTGAACACCGCGTGGCGGTAATACCAGTCCGCCCCCAGCTTGCGGGCTTGTTGGGCGGTGATCAGGATCTCGGCAATCTCCTCATCCTGTTCCCAGCGGCGCATCGCCTGGGAAAGCCAGACCCCGCCAAGCAAGGTCTTTATTGAAAAATCCTTGTCGGGCCGGAAAAAGAGGCCGCTGATCTCCAGATCCCGCACCCGGTCGGCGCGGTAGACCTTGACCCTTTGCGTGTCGACGCAGCGCCCGGCCAGATACCACAGGTCCCGGTCAAACAGGACCCCGTAAGGCTCCACGTCATGGGCCTTGGCACTCTTGCGGGAGGGATTGACATGGTCAAACCGCACCCGCTTGCTGTCCAGAATACCGGCCATGAACCCGTCCAGCGCCATCTGCCAGTCTTCGGACGGTTCCGCCTTGGTGCCGGAATGAAAGATATCCGGTGGGATCGGTTCGATGCCGACAATCCGGTCGGCTTCCTTTAACAGGCCATGGACGGATTTGGGCAGGGTGGCGAGCAGCTTCTGTTCCGCAGAGCTTAGGTCACCGGCAAGGGGCACAGTGCGGCTGCTGCGCACCAGCGCCATGGCCGCCAGCAGGGCGGCGGTCTCGTTCCGCGTCAGGGCAACGGGCGGCTGCAGATAGCCGCTGGCCAGCCGGTAGCCGCCTTCCGCGCCCCGTTCCGCATCCACCGGCACCCCAAGGGCAATCAGCCGGTCAATATCCCGGTAGATGGTGCGCAGGGACACCTGAAAGCGCTCGGCCAGCACCGTGGCTGGAACAAGCTTGCCGCCGGTCAGCAGCAATAAAATGCCGAGCGCACGTTCAATCGGGTTCATGAAGGGACCTCTGGAGGGTTGGTCGTGAAAAAAAAACATAGCCCGGGAACAGAACGGGATCAAACCTGACTCCCTGCTGTCAGGATTGATCTGCGAAGGTCTCCTTGTCCCCGAAATTCAGGGGCTGAGTTCCCTCAAGGAGAAGCGAGATGAGTGTTGAGATTGAAACCGTTTTCCGCAGGCCTGCCCAGAGCCGCCGCACACTTCTGGCCCTTGTTCGTGTCTGTGCCGATGGGCTGCGCCGTTATCTTCGCCGCCGGGCCACAGCCCGGGCTCTTGCTCATCTGAATGAGGAGGAGCTGAAGGACATTGGCCTCATCCGGACCCCAAGGGGCTACCGCGAGCTGCATCAGGACCGGATTGGGGCGTTTTATTGGGATGACTGAGTGGTTTCCCAGTCAGCAAGGGAGCGTCTGTCACAGGTCTCCGCAGGCCAGCATCGCAATCAGTCTATCGGGCAAAGACAGCGCGGGGGCAGAGCGCCGCCCCCGTGCTCACTGGGCCCGCATTCAGCTGCGGGGCGCGCGCATCAGGCTTTTGATCTCCGGTTTGTTCCAGACCAGGAACATGGCCAGCATGGCCACAAGGGCAGCGGCAATCACGATATAGAACGGCAGATCGAGATTGATGCCCATCAGCTCACCGCCGACAAGTGACATCACACCGGCGACAAAGGTGAAAACGGCAACCGTGATGCCCATCACCCAGCCCTGTTCCTCCTCGCCTACCGCTGCGGAAAAGATGCCCAGAAGGATAGGGTAGGTGGCGCCGAACATCAGATAGAAACAGAAGACCGGAACATAGGTCAGCGGCCCGTCCGGGGACAGAATGAAGGCTGCAGTCGCCACGATCCAGACCCCGAAAGTCGCCGCAATGATCCGCTCCTTGTTAAAGCGCTTTTGCAAGGGCACCACCAGAAAGGTGCTGGAAATCGCAATCGCCGCGCCAATGGTCATCATGGCAAAACTGGTGCCAAGTGTGCCGTAGTCAAAGCGGCTGCTCAGGTAGTTCGCAACAAAGACATAGAAGGTCACATTTGCCAGGTGAAAGAAGAACAGAACGATGGCAAGCCGCAGCACGAGCGGAAACTCCCGGATGCGCCACAGCGTTTCGAAAATGGCCGCAGGCCGCAGGGCAAAGGCCTCCCGCGCACCCGGCGCCTCATGATAGAAAAACACCACCAGAATGACGGCACACGCGACCAGTGCCAGACAGGCATAGAAGGGCAGCTTGATGCTGGCGAAGGCCCCGATCAGCACCGGGTCTGACAGAAATCCGCCGATCAATGGGCCGCCCACAAGGCCCAGGCTGATGCCGACCATGATGAAGCCCATATTGCGCGACAGGTCTTCCTCATCGGTGCTGCCATCGACCATGGCTGCCTGGGCAATCGGCTGGTTGCCCGCCGTCAGGCCAGTGATGGCGCGGCCCAGGATCAGCAGCAGGAAACTGTTCACATAAAGCGCGGCGATGGTGAGCGCATATCCGGCCAATGCTCCGAACAGGCAGATCAGGATCGCGTTCTTGCGGCCGATCTGGTCGGACAGTTTGGAGATGTAGGGAGCGCCGAAAAACCAGCACAGAAAGAAGATGCCGATGATCAGGCCATAGTTGAAATGCCGCATGGCCATGGAGGTGGTCTGCGGCAGGATCGACGTGCCGGGCTCCATGATCAGGGAATTGAGGATCGGAAAGACCAGCCCCTGTCCGAGAAGATCGACAAATACAACAAAGACCATGGTGATCTTGGCAAATGGAGACATGCGTTTTCCCCCTTGGACAAAGCCTAGGCGACCTTGCGGAAAGCAGCAATGGCAAAAGGACGGATTTTCAACCGCATTTTATGCGGGCGGAAGACCCGTCCCGAGCCTGCGGCCCCAGCGTCCTTTGATCCGGGGCCATCAGATCCGGGGGCATCTTGCCCGGTGCCCTCTTCCCGGTGTCTCAGGTCAGGACGCCGCTCCCTTTTGCGGCGGCCTGTTCCGTGTTCCCGGATTCTCGGGCTGTCAGACGGGGCGGTGGGCGTCGTACTGGCCGTGCTCGCGGAACCGGTCCAGATAGGTCGGCAGGATAGCGGCCAGGGTGGCCGGCTCGATGCCGATTCCGGTCAGGGTGCGGCTTTCAGCGATCGCAGCGTCTGAGACGACATTGTCGGTCTTCAGCAGCTCCACCTGATCTGCCGTCAGCGGAGCAAAGGGCAGCAACTGCATCACTTTGCCCATGGCGGAGGCAACGGGGAAGGGCAGCGTCACCAGAGGACGGCTGCGCCGCGTCACTGCCAGCATGTCCTGAAGGCATTCTTTGAAGCTTTTGATTTCCGGTCCGCCGAGCTCATAGACCGTGCCGGGGATCAACGCGCCGTCCACCGCGCGGGCCACCGCCTCGGCCACGTCACAGACATAGACCGGCTGAAACTTGGTCAGGCCGCCGCCGATCAGCGGCAGGGCAGGGGCAAAGCGTGCCATGTCGGCGAATTTGTTGAAGAAGTCGTCTTCCGGGCCGAACACGATGGACGGGCGCAGCAGGATGCTGTCCGGCAGGGTGTCCAGAATGGCCGCTTCGCCGGCCGCCTTGGTGCGGGCATAGACGGACCGGCTGTCCTTGTCCGCGCCGATGGCCGACAGATGGGTGAGCGCGGTGATCCCGGCAGCCCGCGCCGCCTCCGCAATGGCCCGGGGCCCAAAGGCCTGCACCGCGTCAAAGGTCTGTTTGCCGGAAGGGGCCAGAATGCCGACCGCATTCACAACCGCATTTGCGCCCTCAACAGCCCGTTCCACCGACCAGCGGTAGCGCAGATTGGCTTGCACCGGCATGATCTGCCCGGGAGCGCCGAGCGGCTGCACATGGGTGGCCAGGTCCGGGCGGCGCACGGCCACGCGGATCCGGTAGCCGCGTCTGGCGAGCGCTTGCACAATATGCCGGCCGAGAAAGCCCGACCCACCGAAAATCGTGACGAGTTTGCCGTTAAGTGCTGTGGACATCCTCAACTGCCTTTTGTTGCGTGGCAAGGAGGGCTCGGATGCGAAACGCCAAGCCTTTCCTTTTGTTTTTTAGGGCTTTGCGGGCCGCGTGGAAAGGGCTCTATGTGATTGACGGAAAAAAGTTTCATTTGCTGATTGACAAGGTGCAGCCCGGCCCTTACAAGCCCCCCTCACAGCCCAGGTGGCGGAACTGGTAGACGCGCTAGCTTCAGGTGCTAGTGCCCTTACGGGCGTGGAGGTTCGAGTCCTCTCCTGGGCACCAAAATTTTTCCGGAACAACCAGTTCGAACCGGAAATATTCGAAAAAAAGCTCCGGTCTTCCGGGGCTTTTTTCGTGTTGGGGAAAGAGTTTGGGGCGTCCGGCGGGGACCGCAAAGTGGTTCTGTGCTGTGGACATTTCTTCGCCCGAAAACGGCCCGGTCTTGAGACACGAGGGCCCTCTTTAAGACACTGTTTACCATAATATTGTTCGCTCAATGGACTTGCCTGCCGCTGCGTTGCAGGGGCGGGCGAGGATGGTTTGGGCCGGTTTGCAGCCGGGTCTGGCGCTTTTTGAGGGATCTGACCCGGGGTGGGTCTTCCCAAAAAGCTGGGCCCGGGAGACTGGTTACAGGAGACTGGGCCCGGGAGTGCCCCGGAAACCGGGTGCGGGAAGGGATGTGAGAATGGCGACAGGTTTGAGCCGCCGCAGTCTGATTGCCGGGATACCGCTGCTGCTGGCGGCCTGTCAAAGCCAGAAAAAATCGATTGTCGAAGCGGGCCTGACCCCGCTGGCCGATGGCAGGCCGGATTATGCGACCGCCTATGCGCCGGTCCATGATGGCGGCTTTTCGCTGCCGGCGATCAATTACACAGCCTTTGATCCCAAATTTCTGCGCCAGACGGTCTATTATCCGACCCGCTATCCGGCAGGCACGATCGTGGTCGATCCGCACCAGAAATTTCTCTATCTGATTCAGCCCGGCGGGCGGGCGATCCGTTACGGGATCGGGGTTGGCCGGGCAGGCTTTGCCTGGAGCGGCGATGCGGTCATCCGGTTCAAGCGCGAATGGCCGAAATGGTTCCCGCCCGACGAGATGATCGAGCGGGACCCGAGCCTTGAAAAATACCGGGACGGACAGGAGGGCGGACCGAACAATCCCATCGGCGCGCGCGGTCTGTACCTGTGGCAGGGCAACAAGGACACGCTTTACCGTATCCACAGCACCAACCAGCCAAGCAGCATCGGCACCAATGCCTCCAGCGGCTGTATCCGCATGTGGCATCAGGACATTATCGACCTTTATAACCGGGTCGAACTGGGCACCAAGGTGGTGGTGCTCTAGCCTTGAGCTGCTCCTGCGTCAATTGGGCCGGTCCCCGGTCCCGGGACTCAGGCCGGGGCGAACATGTCCTGATACTTATCCCGCAAGATGTTTTTCTGCACCTTGCCCATGGTGTTGCGGGGCAGCTCGTCCACCAGCAGCAGCTTGCGGGGGTGTTTGAAACGGGCCAGCGACGACTGAACGGCCGCCTGAATGGCCTCAAGGTCTGGGGAAGCGCCTTTTTTCGGCACCAGAACCCCCAGCACTGTCTCGCCGAAATCGGGATGGGGCACGCCGATCACCGCGCTTTCCAGAACGCCGGGCTGTTCATCCAGCACCAGCTCGATTTCCTTGGGATAGATGTTGTAGCCACCGGAAATGATCAGATCCTTGTTGCGCCCGACAATGTGCACATAGCCGTCCGCATCGATCTTGCCGAGATCTCCAGTGATGAAAAAACCGTCAGCGCGTAACTCGGCGGCGGTCTTGTCCGGCATCTGCCAGTAGCCCTTGAAAACGTTCGGCCCGCGCACTTCGATCTGGCCGACTTCGCCGTTTGGTAAAGAAGCACCGGTTTCCGGATTGGTGATCTTCAGCTCCACGCCGGGCAGGGGAAAGCCAACCGTGCCGGCCCGGCGCTCGCCGTCATAGGGGTTGGACGTGTTCATATTGGTTTCCGTCATGCCATAGCGCTCCAGAATCCGGTGCCCGGTGCGGCTTTCAAACTGCACATGGGTTTCTGCCAGAAGCGGGGCGGAACCAGAGACGAAGAGGCGCATATGCGCGGCCAGTTCTTTTGTGAAGCGGCTGTCGTCCAGTAGCCGGGTATAGAAGGTCGGAACCCCCATCATGGCGCTGGCCTTCGGCAGGTGTGCCAGAAGGGCTTCCAGATCGAATTTGGGCAAAAAGATCATGCTGCCCCCGGCCGCCAGCGTGACATTGGTGGCCACAAACAGCCCGTGGGTGTGGAAGATGGGCAGGGCGTGTAAAAGCACATCCTTGTCCGTGAACCGCCATTCCCGCACAAGCGTCTGCGCATTCGACAGAAGATTGTTCTGGGTCAGCATCGCGCCCTTGGAGCGGCCGGTGGTGCCGGACGTATACAGAAAGGCTGCCAGGTCTTCGCCGTTCCGCTCAACAGTGTCAAAGCTGGCGGAAAGGGAGGCTGCTGCGTTTTTCAAGGAGCCGCTGCCATCGGCGTTCAGGGTCTCGAGCCGGGCGTTCAGCTGTGCGGCAATCGGGGCAAGGGCGGCTTCGCTGGTCCCGTCACACACGATCAGCGCGGCGCCGCTGTTCTCGATGAAATAGGTCAGCTCGTCGACCGTATAGGCCGTGTTGAGCGGCAGGAACACCATGCCCGCCTGGGCGCAGGCCGCATAAAGGGCAAGCGCTTCGGGGGATTTTTGCACCTGAACGGCCACCCGGTCGCCGGGGGCGAGGCCAAACCCGCTCAAGGCGTTGGCGATCCGGGCGGTCTGGGCGAGAAAATCCTGATGGGTGAGGGTGCTGCCATCCAGAAGGTGAAGAAAGGGCGTTGTCTTGCCGGCATGGGCGCCAAAAAGTGTGTCATAGAGGGGGTTAGGCATCGGCGGTCCCTTTTTTTCCTTTCTGGGAGAGAGCACTGGAGCGGGCGAGGGAGCGAACGGCATCTGCCGCCGTCACATCCTGCGTTGTGGCGAATTTCTCGTGGTTTTGCGAGACTTTGGCAAGATCGTAAAGATAGTTGACCATCATTCCGCCAGATTGGGCCTGTCCTTTTTCCGACAGGTCCGCATTGGCGTGGACGGCATGGACAAGGGCCCCGTTGCCCAGGTGAAACCGGGCGACCGGGTCATAGGGGCGCCCGCCACGGGCCTTTGCATTCAAGAGGTAAAAGGCGGTTGCGGCCTTCAGGTCCTGTTCTGAATACTGTTTCCAGTCCTCTTCCTCGCGTTCCAGCCATTTGGTGAGTTTGGGAATGGGCGACAGGGTGACGAAGGTCTTCAGCCCGCCAAGTTCGGCGGCCAGGTCAGCTGCCACCTGTTTTATCAGCGAATTGCCGAAGGAGATGCTGGCCAGACCCGCCTGGCAGTTGGAGATCGAATAGAACACCGCCGTATCCGCCTCTTCGGCGGCAAGGGCCTCCCGGTCTCCGGCCAGAAGCGCCTGGATCGAGCTGGCAATGCCCTTGGTTAGGGCCACTTCCACAAAAATCAGCGGTTCATCGGGCATGGCCGGGTGAAAGAAGGCAAAACAGCGCCGGTCCGCCGGCTCCAGGCGGCGGCGCAGGTCGTCCCAGCTGTGGATCGCATGAACGGCCTCATAGGCGATGATCTTTTCCAGAATATGGGCCGGGCTTTCCCAATTGATCGGCCGCAGCACCAGAAAGCCACGGTTGAACCAGGACGCAAAAAGGTGCCGGAGATCCTGGTCAAAGGCTTCAAGCTCCGGGTCCCTGCCGCCAAGGCGCAGCAGGTCCGCCCGCATGTTGACCAGGGCTTCGGTCGCACCCGGCACCATATTGAGGCGCCGGAAAAGCTCCTGGCGGCGGGGTTCGGCCGCGTTCATGAAATCCCGGTAGGTGGTTTTGGAGGGCGCGCGCTCATAGGCGTCCAGGGCCGTGCGCACCGCTTCCGGGTCCAGGTTAAGCCGTTCGGCGGCTGTCTTGAAGAAAGCGAGCTTGTCGACGTCTTCAAGATCCTTGAAGCGCGACAGAATATCCTGGGCAAGCGCCAGTCCCGAGGTTTCCCCGGCCGAGCCGACCAGATCGGTGGCCAGTTCCTCCAGCGGGCGGCCGTCATGGCTCTTGCGGGCGGGCTGGCGGTAGCGCCGTTCAAAGACGGTGGACAGAAGATCGGCAAGAAGTGTCATATGGATTTCCCCATGATCAGATCGGGCAGCCAGGTTGCCAGTTCCGGGAACAGGCACAGCAATACAATGGCCAGCACCATGCATCCGACAAAGGGCAGGGAGCCGGTCAGGATCGTCTTCAAAGAGATATCCGGCGCGATCCCGTTGATCACATATAGGTTCAGGCCGACCGGAGGGGAAATCAGGCCGATTTCCATGTTGATGGTCAGGACGACCGCAAACCAGATCGGATCAAAGCCCGCCGTGGTGATGATCGGCAGAAGGATCGGTGCGGCCATCAGGATCACAGCGACGGGTGGCAGGAAAAATCCGGCAATCAGCAGGAAGATGTTGACCGCGCCCATCAGCACCCAGCGGTTCACATCCAGCGTGCCGATCCATTCGGCAATTGACTGGGTGATGAAGAGCGAGCTGAGCATATAGGAAAAGACACCGGCGGCGGCGATGATGAAAAGGATCATCACCGATTCCTTGGTGCTGTCACGCAGGACCACCCACAGCGCCTGGGGCTGCCAGAGCCGGTAGATGATCACCGCGATCAGCAGGCAGAGAAGGGCGCCGACGGCAGCGGTTTCCGACGGGGTGGCGATGCCGCCATACATGGCATAAAGAACGCCGGCAATGATCGCCAGAAAGGGCAGCACCCGCGGCAGGATCTCCAACCGTTCACTCCAGCTGTAGCGCCCCGCGCTCAGCCGCACACCGTCGCCCGACTTCCAGGTGGAATACAGCGACCAGGCCATGAACAGGCTGACCAGCAGCAGGCCCGGGATCACACCGGCCAGAAACAGGCGCCCGATCGAGGTTTCCGTGGCAATCCCATACACAATCATGGTGACGGAAGGCGGAATGAGAATACCGAGCGTGCCTCCGGCGGCAATCGACCCGGCGGCCACCCCGTCCGGATAGCCGCGCTTGCGCATTTCGGGAATGCCCATCTTGCCAATGGCGGCGCAGGTGGCAGGCGAAGAGCCTGACATGGCCGCAAACAGGGCGCAGGCCCCCAGATTGGAGACCACCAGCCCGCCCGGCACCCGGGTCAGCCATCGTTCGAGCGCCTCATAAAGGTCGGCCCCGGCCCGGGTGGAGGCAATGGACGCCCCCATGATGATGAACATGGGGATGGACAGAAGCGCGAAATTATCGAGTTTGCCGAACAGGATTTCCGGCATCAGTTCCAGTGAGCGTGGCCCGTCGAAAATGATCAGAAAACCTGCGGAGACGATCAGAAGGCCGATGGCGACGGAGACGCCGGAAAACAGCACCAGAATGGTGGCAAGCGCGACAATGACGCCGAGAAACAGGGGATCCATTGCGCTTACTCCAGGCCGAAGGGTTTGTCTGTGCCGGTGATGACCGCAACCAGATCGGCGATCAGCTGCAAAAGGAGCAGCCCGAAGCCGACCGGGATGGAAAGATAGGGGATCCAGAGCCTTACGCCCCAGACCGTGTCGGAGCGCCAGCCCCGTTCCCAGGCGAAATGCCAGTATTCAAAGCCATAGACCAGCATGATCGTGATGATCACGATGGACAGCACCGAGGTCAGAATGGCCAGGCAAAACCGGGCACGCGGACCCAGGGAGATCGGGATCAGATCGACATTCACATGCCCGCGCAAACGCTGCACATAGGGCAGGCCGACCAGGGTGGCTGCGATCACCAGATAGATGACCGCTTCTGTCTGCCAGATGGTGGAGCCGTTGAGCATGAACCGCACGAAGATCATCTGGCAGGTGATGGCGACAGCGGCAACGATCATGGCCGCAGAGCACCAGCCGGCCAGGGTGGACAGCGCGGCAACGGCGCGCAGGAACGGATTGTTGCCCGTGCGGGCGGCAACAGCGGAACTATGGCCGACCATGACCGACTCCCCATGAATAAGATGTGACGGGAAAGAAAGGAAAGGGGCGGCCGGGCCGCCCCTCTGGCCTGGGCTTATTCGACAGCCAGGGCCTTATCGAGCAGCTCCTGCCCGTCCGGCACTTCCTCGACAAATTTCTTGTAGGAGGTTTCCATCGCCAGCTTGCGCCAGGCCTCGAAATCTTCCGGGGTCATTTCGGCAATTTCCACGCCCGCTTCCTGGAAGACTTGCACCGAGGCAGCATCCTGTTTCTTGGCTTCGGCCAGATAGAAGGCTTCGGCTTTTTCGGCGGCGGCCAGAAGCGCGGACTGCTGGGCTTCCGTCAGCCCTTCAAAGGTGGATTTGTTCATGAGAAGTGGCTGATACATGAACCAGAGAGCCACCTCTCCGGCCGGCGTATAGCATTTGACCTGCTCATAGATCCGGTAGGAGACGAAAGAGGAGGACGAGGTGTTGGCCGCCTGGAGCACGCCGGTCTGCATGGCGTTGTAGATTTCCGACGAAGCCATGGACGCAATTGACGCGCCGGCTCCGGCCAGCATCTGCTCAAACGACTTTCCGGCGGCGCGGGTCTGCAG
Organism: Roseibium sp. AWQ4_290; assembly: GCF_056160985.1. Taxonomy (NCBI): domain Bacteria; kingdom Pseudomonadati; phylum Pseudomonadota; class Alphaproteobacteria; order Hyphomicrobiales; family Stappiaceae; genus Roseibium; species Roseibium sp. AWQ4_290. Next base: position 70,327 of record NZ_JBSWYG010000023.1, on the reverse strand, counting down.
GCCCTTCACGTCGTCCGGCTCGGTGATGCATTTGTCCTTGCCTGCAAAACCGCCGGCCAGGTAGCCATGCACGAGCACCATGACATCGTCCTCGGCCATCTTGGCTTCCAGAGCGTCCATGAACGGGGACTGGCTGAGCCGGGCTGCGTGGTCGTGGTTCTTCACCAGACCGGGCATCAGGGTCAGGTTATAGGCAGGCTGCTGGCCGCCCGCATAGCTGAGCGGCAGCACCGTCATGTCGAGCTGGCCCCGGCTGAGCGGCTTATATTGTTCGCGCGGCTTGAACAGCGACTTGGACCCATAGATCTTGATCTCAAGATCCACGTTGGCAGCGGCCACTTCGTCGGCGACGATCTGGGCCACCTGATGGCGCACATCCTTGTTCGACCATTGGTGCGACAGGCGCAGTTCCGTTGCCTGGGCAAAGGAGACCGTGCTCATGAGCGCGACGGCTGCGACCGCGCTTTTCAAAATGGTTTTCATATTTTCCTCCCAAAAGTCCGCCCGGCAGAGCCGACCGGTTCAGGGAGAGTAGCGGAGTGCTGTATTTTTAGTCAATGTTCTTGTATACAAAAAGTACGAGATTGCGTTTTTCAGATAGGCGGGCTAGAAAAAATCATGGAACAACGCCGCGCAGACAACATTGCCGAGGCTCTGGAAGAGCATATTTTCAGCGGCATTTTCGTTGATGGCGACCGGCTGGACGAAGTCCGGCTGGCCGAGCAGTTCGGCGTGTCCCGGACCCCCTTGCGGGAAGCCTTCCAGCGGCTGGCCCTGTCCGGCCTGGTGGAGCTCGTGCCCCGCCGGGGCGCCTTTGTCCGACAGCCGGGGCCGATTGAACTGATGGAAATGTTTGAGGTCATGGCCGAACTGGAAGCCGTGTGCGGCCGTCTCGCGGCGCTCAGGATCTCCGATGAGGCGCTGGATGATCTGCGCGATGCCAATGCCAAATGCCGCATAGCGGTCGAAGCGGTAGACCCCGATGCCTATTATCTGGAAAACGAGCGCTTCCATCAGACGATATACCGCCAGTCCGGCAACGGCTTTCTGGAGCAGGAAGCTGCCAAACTGCACAAGCGGCTGAAGCCGTTCCGCCGCCAGCAATTGCGCTTCCGGGGCCGGATGGCCCAGTCGATGGCGGAACATGAAGCCGTCGTCGAGGCGCTGGCGGACGGAAAGCCGGAGGACGCGGCCATGGCGCTGCGCCACCATGTGGCCGTTCAGGGCGAGAAATTCCACAATCTGATGACCAGCCTGAAGGCGAAGGCTGGTTGAGCGCAGCGGTGTGAAGGCTGTTCTGCAGACCGCGCTGTTAAGCCCATTCCTGGTTTTGGCTTTGCTGCCCGTACCCGTGCCCGTGTCTGGAGATGCATTGCGCCTCAGGCGGCGGACGCTGTAAAACCGGGGCAGAAACACCAGTGAGGCCGCAGCCATGAATATCGGCACCGCATCAGATTTGAGTCACCTGCCGGTCAAGACGATCCGCTACTATGAGGAGATCGGCCTTGTCACGCCCGAGCGCCGGGGCAATGGTTACCGGGATTTTTCGGACGGCGACGTGCAGCGGCTGCGGTTTGTGCAAAGGGCGAGAAGCCTGGGGTTTTCAATCGAGGAATGCCGGGACCTGCTGTCGCTTTATCAGGACGGCAACCGGGCCAGCGCGGATGTGAAAGCGCTCACAGAGGCCAAGATTGAGGAAGTGGACCGCAAGATCGGGGAACTGCAATCGCTCAAACGGGTACTGAAGACCCTGGTGAACGCCTGCCATGGGGACACCCGCCCGGACTGTCCGATCATTGATGATCTGGCCGGAACCATAAGAGACGGGCAATAAAGGCACGGCCGGGAAGAAAACGGGTCGCTTGCCGGGGAGCGGGGCGGCGGAAGCCGTTCAAATGCCGTAATCTGCTTGCCACATCCCCACGCTTGTTCTACCTCACGGAGAAATCTTCCCTGAAGGTTTTATATATGCGCGCGGACAAGAGATAGGAGACGAGGCAGCATGACCATTCGGCACCACAAGGGCGACCTACCCGATCTGGCAGCCTATGAAACGGCGGACGCGGTTGCGGTCGACACGGAAACGCTGGGCCTCAATCCGCTGCGTGACCGGCTGTGTGTGGTGCAATTGTCTTCCGGCGACGGCTCTGCCGATGTGGTGCAGATTGCGCGGGGCCAGAGCGAAGCGCCGAACCTAGCCCGCCTGTTCTCCGATCCGTCAAAGCCCAAGATATTTCACTTCGCACGGTTTGATGTTGCCGTCTTGCGGCACTATCTGGGCATTGAGGTCAATCCGGTCTGGTGCACCAAGATCGCCTCGAAACTGGTGCGCACCTATACGGACCGGCACGGACTGAAGGACATCACGCGGGAGCTTCTCGGTGTGGAACTGTCCAAGCAGCAGCAAAGCTCGGACTGGGCAGCGGAGACCCTGTCGCCGGCGCAGCTTGAATATGCAGCCTCCGATGTCTTGCATTTGCATGGCTTGAGGGAAAAGCTGCAGGCCATGCTGGAGCGGGAAGGACGCACTCACTTGGCCGAGGCCTGTTTCGGGTTCTTGCCGGTCCGGGGCGAATTGGACCTGAAGGGCTGGGAAGAGACTGATATTTTCGCTCATTCCTGAGCAGGAAAACCGTTTGGATGCCTTTCTGGGGCGCCGGTTTGGAGTTGATATTTGAGCGTCCTCAGCGGCTACCCGCAACAGACCATCCGGCAGCCCGGCCTGAGCCGGGCGCAAAGGGCGGCGCGTCGGCACAGCATTCTGGTTCGTGTGCTGCGCTGGGTCTTTCCCGGCATCGGCTTTCTGATCCTTGCCGGAATGATCGGTCTGGTGGTGCTGTTCAATGTTTTGAGCAGTTTTGGTGCTGCCAACATGATGCTGACCAGCAAGGGCCTGGTGATGGATCACCCCGAGCTTTCCGGCCATGACGGTGACCGCTCTTACAAGGTCCATGCCCGCCGGGCCATTCAGAGACTGAGCGACCCGCGCATTATCGATCTGGAAACGATCCGGGCGGATATTGTCCTTGGCAAGGATGAGGAAGCCAATATTGTGGCCCTGAAGGGAACCTACAACAACGCCGCTGAGACCCTGCGCCTGTTCGATGGCATCCAGATCGAATGGAGCCAGGGCTACACTGTGGATCTCTCGGAAGTGGAAATCGACATGAAGGATGGCGGGATGAAGACATCCGAACCGGTCACCATCCGCTCTGATCAGGGAAGGGTGCATTCCGGCAAACTTTCCTATGACAAGGAAAAAGGGATCGTCCGGTTCTCTGATGGTGTGAAAATGACCATCAACCCGGCTGCGGCGCAAGGACAGTAGAAGATGAGATGTTTCAAACAAGCGGCCCTGGCCGCCGCTGCAATGGTTGTGGCGACGGCCGTTCAGGCCCAGACCTTTTCCGATTCCTTCGCCGGGTTCGGTTCCAATGATGGCGAGCCGATCGAGATCGAGGCGAGTGAGCTGCGGGTGGAAGACAACAAGAACACGGCGACCTTTGTCGGCGATGTGGTGGTCACCCAGGGCGAGACCAAGCTGAAGACCGAACGGCTGAAAGTGTTTTACGCAGGCTCCGGCGCGTCGACCAATGAAGAAGCGGTTCAGCAGCGCATCTCCCGCCTGGAGGCGGAAGGCGGGGTGCATGTGACCTCCAAGGACCAGACCGCGACCGGTGATCAGGCCAATTTCGACATGACGCGGGAAGTCATGGTCATGACCGGCCGCGAAGTTGTCCTGAGCCAGGGGCCGAATGTGGTTGTCGGCAAGAAACTCACGGTCAACCTGAAGACCGGCGAAGCCAATCTGACGGCGGGCAACGCGGCCACTTCGCCGTCTTCAAATGGCGGACGGGTCAAGGTCCGGATCATGCCCAACAGCGTCAACCAGGACCAGAACTAGAGCCCGCAGGACAAAGGCTCGATCAAGCTAAAAGCGATCAATGTTGAGGCCCGGCAGCGGCCGGTTGAGCATTGGTTGATCCAGGCCCGGCAAGAGGCTGACTCGACAGACCTTGTGTCAAACCTTATGTGGGGTTTGTGCGGGGCAGCAATGGACAGTGCTTACGTGAAAAGATCGTCTCCGGATTTCAATGGATTGCATGTGGATATGGCCGGGTCTGCCCGCACTGAAGAGGACTTGTCGCAGGCCCTTGTGGTCGATGGGATCGGCAAGACCTACGGGCGGCGGCAGGTGGTCAAATATGTCAGCCTGACGGTCAAGCCGGGCGAGGCGGTCGGCCTTCTGGGACCGAACGGGGCCGGCAAGACCACGACCTTTTACATGATCACGGGCCTGATCCGGCCCGATCAAGGCCAGATCCTGCTGGAAGGCTTCAACATCACCCGCATGCCCATGTACCGGCGCGCGCGCCTGGGCATTGGCTATCTGCCGCAGGAAGCCTCGATCTTCCGGGGGCTGACCGTTGAGGAAAACATCCGCGCCGTTCTGGAAGTGATCGAGCCCAACAGGCGCAAGCGGCGCGAGGAACTCGATTCCCTTTTGGCGGAATTCGGCCTCACCCATTTGCGCAAATCGCCGAGTATCGCCTTGTCGGGCGGGGAACGCCGCCGGGTGGAAATTGCCCGAGCGCTGGCCAGCCGGCCCTCCTTCATGCTGCTGGACGAGCCCTTTGCGGGCATTGATCCAATTGCGGTCGGCGATATTCAGCAGCTTGTGCGCCATCTGACCCAGCGCGGTATTGGCGTGCTGATCACGGACCACAATGTGCGCGAAACGCTGGGTCTCATCGACCGGGCCTATATCATTGCGGCCGGTGAAGTTCTGACCGAAGGATTGCCCCAGGATATCGTCACCAATCCGGATGTGCGACGGCTTTACCTTGGGGAGCAATTTACGCTTTGATGATCAGTGTCCGGCTAGGCTATAGTGCGCGCCTGCAATGATAGGCAAAAAGCAGACCACTAGAAGCTGACAATCGCCCGGGAACTCGATGGCCATTTCAACAAAGTTGGAGATGCGGCAAAGCCAGTCGCTGGTGATGACGCCGCAGCTGATGCAGGCGATCAAGCTGCTGCAGATGTCCAACCTTGATCTGGTCTCCTATGTCGAGGCCGAGCTGGAGCGCAATCCCCTTCTGGAAAAGAGCGAAACTGATACAGGCGGCGCAGACGCGCCGGAGCCGGACAGGCCGTCCCCGCAGGACGGGGACGCGGACCGGCACGACGCAGCTGCGGGCCAGGCGGATGACCCGAATACGGGCGACTGGATGCAGAGCGATCTGGAAACCGGCTCGGAAGCGATCGCCGCGCGCATGGACACCGATCTCGGCAATGTGTTTCCCGATGAGCCGGGCGTGCCTGCCTCCCCGGATCCGGCTCTTTTGAAGTCTGGGGACAGCTACAAGAACGCGACCAGCGGCCAGGCGTCGGAAGACTACAATCTGGAAGCGTTTGTGGCCGAGGAAGCCTCTCTGGTCCAGTTCCTGGAAGAACAGATGCATCTGGCGCTGACGGATGAGGCCGACCGGCTGATCGGCGGCCATCTGATCAATTCGCTTGATGAAAACGGCTATCTCTATTTCGATCTGGAAGAGACGGCAGAGCAGTTCGGGGTGGAGGCACAACGGATTGAAACAGTGCTCTCGGTGCTGCAATCCTTTGAACCGGCCGGAGTGTTTGCGCGCAATCTGGCCGAATGCCTGAAGCTGCAATTGCTGGACCGGAACCGGTTTGATCCGGCGATGGAAGCGCTGATCGGCAATATCGAGTTGCTGGCCAAGCGGGACCTTGCCGCGTTGCGGAAAGTCTGCGGTGTGGATGACGAGGATCTGGTTGAAATGATCGGCGAGATCCGTGCGCTTGATCCCAAGCCGGGAAGTGTCTTTGGCTCCGCCCTGGTGCAGCCTGTGGTCCCGGATGTGTTTGTGCGCCCGGCCAGTGACGGCACCTGGGCGGTGGAACTGAATTCGGACACCTTGCCGAAAGTGCTGGTCAACCAGACCTATTTTGCCAAGGTCATCAAGACGGCGCGCAACGAGACTGAAAAAGAATATCTGACGGAGTCTCTTCAGACCGCCAACTGGCTGGCCAAGAGCCTGGATCAGCGCGCCAAGACCATCTTGAAAGTGTCGACGGAAATCGTGCGCCAGCAGGACGGCTTTCTGACCTATGGCATCGAGCATTTGCGGCCGCTCAATCTGCGCACGGTCGCCGAAGCCATCAGCATGCACGAATCCACTGTGAGCCGGGTGACGTCCAATAAATACATGGCCACGCCGCGCGGCATTTTCGAGCTGAAATATTTCTTCTCGTCCGCCATTGCCGGCACGGCGGATGGTGATGCGCATTCGGCGGAATCCGTGCGCCACAGGATCCGCCAGATGATTGATGCGGAAGATCCCAAGGCCATTCTCTCCGATGATACGATCGTGAAGATTCTCAAAGGTGATGGTGTCGATATCGCGCGCCGGACCGTTGCCAAATATCGCGAGGCGATGAAGATCGGATCATCCGTGCAGCGCCGCCGGGAGAAAAATGCAAGGCTCTAGCAACCCTCTTTTTCCCCAGTCGGCAGGCCCGCAGCATCTTTTGCAAAGACGGAAAACGCCTTTCAAATTGCCTGAACGGTAGTTTGCCGGGTCTCGAATTTCAAGATATCCACCGATACAATTCCTTGAGTGAAAACGGTTTTTTTCTCAGCCGTGCACACCTATCTACAAAGAATTGACACTTTGCGTTAGCGCAATTATAGCACCGCCCTCATGACGTAATCAGGGGATGGCGCTCTAGCGCTGACTGGTCCATTCTGTGGACTTGAGACGTTTCGCGTCTCAACACCGGCACAATCCGGTGGCATATCGGCCTATAGAAAAAGAAGAGGTCCCCATGGCTTTGCGGATTTCGGGTAAACATGTTGATGTCGGCGATGCACTGCGCGTTCACGTCACAGACCGAATTGAAGATGCCCTGTCGAAATATTTCACGGGTGGATTCACTGGCCACGTTACGCTCAGCAGGGAAGGTACAGGCTTTAAGTCGGAATGCAGCCTGCATCTGGACACGGGAATCGTGTTACAGGTATCTGCGCAAGATCCAGACCCGCGCAACAGTTTTGATGCTGCTGCGGACAAGATCGAAAAAAGGCTTCGCCGCTACAAGCGCAAGCTGAAAGACCATCACGGCCACAATGGCCACGGTCGCGACGCGTTTGAGGCTGCGTCCTACGTTCTCGCCTCTCCGGAGGAAGACGAGGAAGTGCCGGCGGATTTCAATCCGCTTGTCATTGCGGAAACCTCGGCCAAGGTGAAGACCATGACGGTCGGCATGGCCGTTATGGAACTGGATCTGACCGAAGCCCCGGTCGTATTGTTTAAAAATGCGGCAAATGGCGGTGTAAATGTTGTTTACCGCAGGCCGGACGGGAATATAGGCTGGATCGATCCGGCCTTGGTGGCCACTCAGGCTGCGGAATAATACTTTGAAGCGCTAGAAGCCGGCACCCTGCCGGGGCCGGCTTCTGAAACTTGTAGGCAAACGAATGGATCTTGGCGATCTTCTTGGAAAAGATGCGGTCATTGCCGACCTGAAAGCGAAAAGCAAAAAGCAGGCAATTCAGGAACTGTCCGCGCGGGCGGCAGAGCTGACCGGTCTTTCGGAACGCGAAATTTTCGAAACGCTTCTGCAGCGCGAGCGTCTGGGCTCCACCGGTGTCGGTCATGGCATTGCTATCCCCCATGGAAAGCTGACGCGTCTGGACCGCCTTGTGGGCCTGTTTGCCAAACTGGACAAACCGGTCGATTTTGATGCACTCGACGATGAGCCGGTCGATCTGGTGTTCCTGCTGCTGGCACCGGAAGGTGCCGGTGCCGATCATCTCAAGGCTTTGGCGCGGATTGCCCGCCAGTTGCGGGATGCGGCCGTCACCCAAGGGGTGCGGGCGTCCTCCGATCCGCAGGAAATTTACGGCTATCTGACCCAGTCCTTGACCTCTTCCAACGCAGCTTAGTACCAACCTTACCAATCAAGCAGCTATCGGATCGGTTTTTCAGGTTCTCCGGCTCGGAGAGGCGCGCAGACCGGCCTTGGTTGGCCTGGCAAGCGGCGTGACACAGCCCGGCGGGCCTGGACAAACCAACGAAGGCTGCGGCATGAAAGCGTTCCGCCGTGTCGCGCGTCCTGGACGATGCCCCGCATCGCCCTGTAACACGCTTTTTTCTGAGCGCTCTCATGTCACGGTCGAATAGGGTCTTATTTGTTGAGGCGGGAATAAGGCGCGCCGCGTCTTGGTTGCTTTCAAGCTGTTCAGCCTTGCAGGATGGGCTGTTAGAGTAAAGTGTGTTTGACGGGTTTTGTCTTTCGTTGCCTGACATCACGGGGTTCAACGCAAAAGACAAAGCCTTTTGAAACTCGATGAACGCGGCACGCTCCCGTTCTCTGCAGCTCAAACCCGATCATAAAAAGACCGGCTTCGCGCCGGTTCTTTGAGGACCCCAGAGGGGCTGTGCGCAAACAGGAAGGGCGGCTCGGCGGCCGCCCTGTCACACATTCAAGCCTCAGCTGGCTTGGCGCCGGTCCGCACCAGGGCGGGCTCGGCTGTGGCCGGAGCCGGGTTCTTGGCAAGCGCGGGCAGGTGCAGGCTGGCCAGTTCGGGGGGCGGGGCGGTTTCTTCCGGAATGCGCCAAAGTGTTGAGCGGATGCCCAGTTTGCCGAGGGTTTTGGTGGAGGTCGCAACGGCCAGAAGGATGGCGCAAAGCGGCCCGACAGCAATCGGAATAACCGGCCAGACCAGCTCAAGCGGCTGATGGATCAGCCAGGCGAGGCCCAGAAGGCCAAAGAGGGTCTGCGGCCACAGCTTTCCGGTGGCCAGGGCGAGCGGCAGGCGGGCGACGCCGCGGGCCTGAGCGCCCCAGCCGATGGTTTTGCCGGCAACAAGCCCGCCCATAAACAGCGTGTGCGCGACGGCCATGATCGGGGCCAGCATGGAGGCATACAGGATTTCGCCTGCGGTGCTGACCAGAATGCGCACGGGGCCGCCAAAGGCCTGGCGCAGATCCTTGCGCGCCAGAACGTCGGCAACGGTCGCCAGTTTGGGGGCAAACACCATGCTCAAAATGGTTATGAACAGGGTTATCCCCGTATCCGCCCGGTAGGGTGCATAATTTGTGGTCATTCCCAGAACGGCCGAAGCAACCATGAAACCGATCCAGGCGGGAGAGCCCAGGAACATTAGCATGGCCAGGAACAACTGGGCCCGGCTGACCAGTTTCAACCCCTTCAGACCCAGCAGGCGGCGGTATTGCAGATTGCCCTGGCACCAGCGTAGATCCCGGCGGATGAACTCCAGAAGATGGGGTGGGTTTGTCTCGTAGCTGCCGGTTTCCAGAGGCAGCACGCGCACCTCATAACCGGCCCGGCGCATCAGGACGGCCTCGACCTGATCATGGGAGAGGATCGTACCGGCCAGCGGGCCTTTGCCCGGAAGAACCGGCAAGCGGCAATGCTCCTTGAACGGCTGCAGCCGCAACAGCGCATTGTGGCCCCAATAGGGACCGCAATCGCCCTGCCACCAGGCGCTGCCGATGGTGTAGGAGCGCATGCCGAGGCGCATGCCGAACTGGAAGACACGGGCAAAGGCACTGTCCGTCGGCAGGCCGACGACGAGGCTTTGCAAGATGCCGACCGCGGGGTTCGCTTCCATCCGGCGGACCAGACCGATGACCGCCTCGGCCGACAGGAAGCTGTCCGCATCCAGCACAAGAGCGAAATCGTGCTGGCTGGCCCAACGATCGCAGAAGTCTTCAATGTTGCCGGCCTTGAAACCGGTGTTCAGGCTGCGGCGCCGGTAGACGACTTGCATTTGACCGTCAAAGCGTTCTTGCAGGCGGGCGGTCATTTCCTGCTCCTGCAGGGCGATGTCGTCCTGGGACGTGTCGCTCAGCACATAAAGCTTGAAATGGGCGCCGTGCCCGGTCTGGAGGAGATCACTCACCATGGCGCTGAGATGTGTCTCCAGTGCGGCTATATCTTCATCCCGGACACAGGACAAAAGCGCGGTTGAACTCGTTAAGGGACCCTCAAGATCCCCGGGGCGGAGTGGCGAGACAGCTTCAATCGGGTCGCGGGCGAGCCGCATCACCAGCAGACCGATGACCGCATTCCAGAACCCGATAATGGTCCAGGGTAGGGTGATCATGAAACACAGCAGGATGAACAAATCGAGCGGAGACAGGCCTCCGGGGGACAGTGTTGCGGCCATCAAAGCTGTTAACGCAACGAAACTGACCAAAAGAAGAGTTGCAAAAATGCATCTGCGAACTGTCATGTGGGGCGGTTTTGCAAGTGAAATGACTGGGCCAAAAGCTCGGAACATATTTTTGACTTTCAAAAAGGGCACTCATGACGATAGTTCACATGCCAAAGTGGCCTATTGTTGACAATGTAAAATTTCAAGATCCGGAACGTTGCGTGAATGACGGAGAGTTTTGATTTGACTGGGAAAACGGGCGCGGCCCAGGCCCTTTGGTATCGAGAGCGCGAGGTTTGCGGGCTTGATCCGGTGTCGCTGGAAAGACCAAAATGTGGCGAGGTGCTGGTGCGTACGCGCTTTAGTTGCATCAGCCGGGGCACCGAAAGTCTGATTTTTCGCGGTGCTGTCCCCGAAAGCGAGTGGCAGCGCATGCGCGCGCCGTTCCAGGCTGGCGAGTTTCCTTTCCCGGTTAAATATGGCTACGCCAATGTAGGCACCGTCGTGGAAGGAGAGCCCGACCTGGTCGGCCAGACCGTCTTTTCGCTCTTTCCCCATCAAAGCCTTTTTTCGCTCCCGTCTCACGCCTGCGTGCCGGTTCCAGCCGGTCTTCCGCCCGAACGTGCTGTTCTTGCTGCCAATATGGAGACAGCGCTCAATTCTATATGGGACGGAAAACCATCACCTGGGGATCACATCTGCGTGGTTGGCGGCGGAGTTGTCGGGCTGTTAACGGCCTATCTGGCGGCCCGCATGCCCGCGACACAGGTCACGCTGGTGGATGTGAACCCGGCCCGCGCGTCAACGGCAAAGGCGTTGGGGCTTGCCTTTGCGCTGCCTCAGGAGGCCCCGTGCAACCAGGATCTGGTGTTCCATGCCAGCGCGTGCGCCGAGGGCCTGTCAACGGCGCTCTCCTGCGCCGGGGATGGCGCGTCCGTGATTGAAATGAGCTGGTACGGCACCCAGAATGTGGCGGTGCCGCTTGGGGCTGACTTTCATTCACGGCGTTTGAAACTGGTGTCCAGCCAGGTTGGAACCATTCCCTTTGAGCGCCAGCCCCGCTGGACCTTCAAACGCCGGCTGACAACCGCCTTGGGCCTGTTGCAGGACCCGGCGCTTGATCATCTGATCACACACCGCCTGCCGTTCCAGGCTCTGCCCGAACGCCTTCCCGAAGTTTTGACCAGGGATGCGGATGTCCTGGCAGCGCTTGTTGTTTATGACGATCCCTCTTGCCCGGCCGCCTGACGGCCGGTTCCTTCCCGACCCTTTCAGGATTAGACCATGTTTGCAGTAGAAGTTCGCGACCACGTCATGATTGCCCACTCCTTCAAGGGGGAGCTTTTTGGCCCTGCTCAGGCGTTGCATGGCGCAACCTTTGTGGTGGATGCCGCCTTTTTGTCCGAAAGCCTTGATGAGAATGGCGTTGTGATTGATATCGGCCGGGCCCACGAGGTTTTGAAGGAAGTTCTGCAGCCCCTGAACTACAAGAACCTGGATGAGGTTCCCGCCTTTGCCGGGGTCAACACGACAACCGAGTTCCTCACCAAGCACATTCATGATCATCTGGCGGGGGCTGCCCGTGACGGGCGCCTCGGGCGGTCGGGCTCGGAACTGTCGGCCATCCGGATTTCCATTTCGGAGTCCCATGTGGCCCGCGCCTGGTATGAAGCCCGGATCTGATCCTTTGAAGACACTTTATTTTGCCTATCCCGGTGACCTGGACACGCCAACCGGGGGCTATGGCTATGACCGCCGGATCATTGCCGGCTTGGAAGAGCTTGGCTGGGACGTTCATCCGCTGTCGCTTGGCGGCGGCTTTCCCTTCCCGGCCGAGGCCGATCTCGTCCGGGCTCAGGCGGTGCTGGATCTGGTTCCGGACGGGGCGCTTCTGACCATTGACGGGCTCGCCTTCGGTGTCTTCGACATGATTGCAGAAGCGCTGGCCCAGCGGCTGACCCTCGTGGCGCTTGTTCACCATCCCCTTTGCCAGGAGACCGGTCTGACGCTGCAACGGGCTGAGAGTCTGAGGGTGCGCGAGAATTGTGCGCTTGGTTTTGCCCATCATATCATCGTGACCAGCCCGGCCACGGCAGATCAGGTCAAGGACCTCTTTGAGGTTCCGGACGGCAAGATTGCGGTTGTTCTGCCCGGAACCGATAAGCCGGCCCCTTTTCCACACAGTCCGGGCCCGGCAGTCCAGCTGCTCAGCGTCGGAACGCTGGTGCCGCGAAAGGGCTATGACTTGCTCTTGTCCGCGCTTGCAGAGCTTAAGGACCAGGACTGGCATCTGGACATTGTCGGCGGCAAGGAGGCTGATCCGGACTGTGCGGCACGGCTTCAAGCTGAAACTGACAAGCTGGGTCTCGGTGACCGGGTGACTTTCCACGGTGCTGTACCCTCCGCCAGCCTGCCGGACTTTTACCGCAAGGCGGATCTCTTCGTTCTTGCCAGCCGCTATGAGGGCTATGGCATGGCCTACACGGAAGCGATTGCCCATGGACTGCCGGTTATCGGCAGTGGCGCTGGCGCGGTCGAAGAAACCTTGCCACCAGATGCTGCGCTTTATTGCGGAACGGAGGACACGGACCGGTTGCGCCAGGCTCTGGCGCTGCTGATCGGCAACAAAGACCAACGTACGAATATGGCAGAGGCAGCCTGGAAAGCCGCAGCAGCTCTGCCAGATTGGAAGGCGGCTGCCGGGCGCTTTGCCGCGGCCCTTGAGGAGGCCCATCAATGAGTGGATTTTCGAGCCAGTGGCTGGCCTTGCGCGAGCCCGTGGACCTTGCGGCCCGCAACCGGGACGTGGAGGCGGCTTTTCTGGCCCAGTGTCCGGAAGATGGCGTGAAGCTGCTGGATCTGGCCAGCGGCGCAGGTTCAACCCGGGCGGCCCTGCGGGACCGGCTGCCGGAGGCGACGGCCTGGCGGATGACCGACTATGATCCGGCCCTGATTGGCGCGGCGTCCGCCCGCCTGAGCGATAAGGACCAGGACCAGGTGTCTTTCCAGCAGATTGATCTGGCCGCAGACCTTGAGAGCCTTCCCTTTGCCGGGGTTGACGGGGTGACCACGTCTGCCTTTCTGGATCTTGTTTCGGAACCCTTCCTCGCCCGGTTGGCCACATGTGTGGCCAAGGCGCGCAAACCGTTCCTGGCCAGTCTCACCTATGACGGACGGGCGAGCTTCGCACCGGACGCCGGTTTGGACGGGGCAATGCGGGAGGCGATGAACCGGGACCAGCGCAGCGACAAGGGTTTTGGTCCGGCTCTTGGGCCGGAGGCGGCAGCCACAGCCATCGGCCTGTTTGAGGCGCAAGGCTACCGGGTGGTCCAAGGACGCTCGGACTGGCAGGCGGGTGCGCAGGACAGCGCCTTTCTTCTGGAATTTCTGGAAGGCTGGGCCGGTGTGGGCCGCAAGAGCGGCCTGGACGGCGAGGCTGTCGGGGCCTGGTGGAAGCAGCGTCAAAGGGAGATCCGCACCGGCGCGCTTGAAGTCACGGTGGGCCATGTGGATTTCGCCGCGCTGCCCGTTTGACCGCCGCCGCTGATGTTAAGCGTTTGCTAAGTATAATTTCACCAATTCGGCCGAAGCGGCAGTATTTCTGCGGGAAATGTTCTTTTTCTGCTCTCGTTCCGGGTGTTCTAAAGCGCATGATAAGAAACGTTTGCTAAGGCTCTGACAGTGAGACACAAGATCAGCCAATGTGCAACGGGACACGGTTTGGCATTGAAAGGCTGGTCGCTTCAAAGATGCTTTTGTGAAGACAGTGGAATGGATCAGCGTTTAAAGAGCACCGATAGGCCCATCTATGTGGACTTGGATGGGACCCTGCTGCGGACCGATTTGCTCTGGGAGAGCCTGTTTCAGGCGCTGCGCCGGAAGCCGGAGGTGATCCTTGCGCTGTTCGGCTGGCTGTTGAACGGGATTGCCTATACCAAGGCACGGCTTGCCGAAGCGGCGGACATTGATGTCACCTCCTTGCCATATCGCAGCGAGGTCGTGGACCGGCTGAAAGATGAAAAAGCCCTTGGGCGGCGGCTCGTTCTGGCGACCGGGTCGACGGACAGCCTGGCACAGGCGGTTGCCGGGCATTTAGGGTTGTTTGACGCTGTTCTGGCCTCGGACGAGGCCACAAATCTGACGTCGGAGCGGAAGCTGGCGCGCATCCAGGCGGAGGCGGACGCCAACGGGTTCGACTATTACGGCAATTCCCACCATGATATCTGCCTGTTCGGTGCGGCTGTGGAGGCGACAGTGGTGGCTCCGGACCGGGCCGCCAGCCAATGGCAGGCCCAGTCCGGCGCGGAGCGGATCGAGGCAGCGGACAGCCAGGTCAAGGCTGCGCTGCATGCCATGCGTCCGCACCAGTGGATCAAGAACACTCTTGTGTTCGTGCCCTCCATTCTGGACCACGAGATCTTCCATGGGGCCGTTCTCCTCAGCGCGTTTCTGGCATTCCTAGCCTTTTCGCTGGCGGCGTCGGCAATCTATATTCTCAACGACCTGATGGATCTGGAAGCGGACCGCAAACACAGCAGCAAATACAAACGGCCCTTTGCGAGCGGGCGCCTCAGCGTTCCGGCGGGTTTGCTACTGGCGCTGGGCCTTGTCGCGACCGCCTTCGCGCTGGCCGCGTTTCTGCCGATTGAATTTGCCGGGGTGCTGATGCTCTACCTGTTCATCACCACCGCCTATTCCATGGCAGTCAAGCGCATGTTGCTGCTCGACGTCTTTGTTCTGGCCGGCCTTTATACGATCCGGGTTCTGGCTGGCGGGGTGGCCGCCAGTATCGAATATTCCTTCTGGCTTCTGGCCTTTTCCGTCTTCTTCTTCCTGTCCCTGGCGCTGGTGAAGCGCTTCACGGAGCTGCAGCAGGTCGGGGAAACGGCGTCTCGGGCGGTAACCGGACGGGGTTACCGGCATGTGGATCTTGAAGCGATCTCCCAGGCGGGCATGACCTCCGGCTTTGCAGCCGTTCTGGTTCTGGCGCTTTATATCCAGAGCCCGGCCATCGAGCAGGCCTATTCCTTTCCGGAGCTGATCTGGCTTTTGTGCCCGCTCATTCTCTACATCATCATGCGCATCTGGATTCTGGCCCGGCGAAATGAAATGCATGAAGACCCGATTGTCTTCATCTTGCGGGACTGGCGCAGCCAGCTCATGATCGGCTGCGGCGCGCTTCTGTTTCTCATTGCAGCTATCTGGTGACCTCCGTGGCGAAGGCTGTGCAAAGCTGGGGCGGCTTGTCCGTTGAAAATCCGGAGATCCTGCTGCCGGAGGACTATCTTGCAACTGCGATTTCCCCGGGTGGGGCCTTGCCATATGGCAATGGCCGCAGCTATGGCGATAGTTGCCTGAATGCGCAGGGCAAGGCGCTCACCAGTCAGGCGTCCGGCCGGATACTCTTCTTTGACAAGATCACCGGCCAGCTGGAGGCTGAAGCGGGCACGCTGCTTGCCGACATCCTTGCCGCTGCGGCGCCATTCGGATGGTTTCCGCCAGTCCTGCCCGGTACCCAGTTCGTGACCGTCGGTGGCGCGATTGCCAATGACATTCACGGCAAGAACCATCACCGCAAGGGCACATTCGGCTGCCATGTCCTGGAGATCCATCTGGACCGGTCCGACCGGGGGCAGCTGGTGCTCACCCCGGAGGATCAGACGGGACTGTTTGCCGCCACAATCGGCGGTCTGGGCCTGACCGGCCTGATCCGCAAGGCTAAACTGCAGTTGATGCATGTGGGGGCGTCGGCAATCCGTCAGAAAACCACCCGCTTCACATCACTGGAGGCCTATTTTGAGCTGGCGCCAAAGGCCGACGAGACGCATGAATATGCGGTGGCCTGGATCGACTCCCTCGCCAAGGGCAGACAGTTCGGCCGGGGCCATCTGATTGCAGGCGATCACCTGCTCTCCGGCGGCCACCTGGACACAAGGGCGGCCCGGCGGCTCAGCGTACCGTTTACCCTGCCGGTTTCCCCCTTGCAGGGGCCGTTCCTGAAACTCTTCAACGAAGCATTTTTCTGCGGCGCACCGGAAGGCGTATCGGTCCGGGATGTGGCTTCCGAAACATTCTTCTTTCCCCTGGACCGCATCGGACGGTGGAACCGCCTCTATGGGCCGCGTGGACTGCATCAGCACCAAAGCGTGATCCCGGAGGCACAGGGGTTTGAGACTGTTGCAGCGCTTCTGGAGTGCACCCGCCAGCACCGGCACGGGTCATTTCTGACCGTGCTGAAACGGTTCGGCGCTGTTGACAGCCCAGGCTTCATGAGTTTTCCGCGTCCGGGCTATACGCTGACGCTCGACTTTCCAGACAAGGGGCTGGAAACCCTCAAACTGCTGACGAAGCTGGACGAGATTACGCTGGAGGCGGGCGGGGCAGTCAATCCTTACAAGGATCGCCGCATGTCGGCTGACACGTTCAAGGCGTCTTTTCCCCAGTGGCAGCGCCTTGAAACCTTGCGTGATCCGGCGCTGTTATCCGATTTCTGGCGCAGAACGGCCCTCGTAAAGTGAATGTTTATGAATGACGGAGACGTGACGTAATACTTTGTTATTCATAGAAAATCTGTTGTTCAAATTTGCATCGCAATTAAGATAATCTAATGGAAATTCAGGGAAAGTGCCGACGTTGAATTCAGCGTGTGCGGAGAAGCCCTTCATGAGCTCCTATCTTCCCTTCATATTATTTACCGTTCTGACCAATGCCGCTGCGCAAATCATGCTGAAAATGGGCATGACCCGGATCGGCGACCTCAGCACGCTGCACAGCAACCTGATCATCAAATTGCTACAGGTCGTGTTCACCCCCTTTGTCTTTCTGGGGCTGTGCACCTTCGTCATCTCGATGGCTTCGCACCTCTATGTCCTGTCGAAGGTGGAGCTGTCTTACGCCTATCCGTTCCTGTCGCTCGCTTATGTGGTGGTGGCGGTCTATGCCTATTTCATCTTCCGGGAAGATTTGAACACCATGCGGGTTTTCGGCATCGCGCTGATCTGTGCCGGCACGGTCTGCATTGCCCAGGGCGGGTCAAACGGTGCGCAGGCCGGAACCCAGACAAAGATGCAAACGGTTGACCTTGAGGAGAGCTCAAAGTGAAACACATTCTTTTCGGCGGCGACGGGTTTGTCGGCCGTCAACTGGCGAAACGGCTCTCCGAAGAGGGCGAAGAGGTCATTGTCGCCGACATCGCGGACACCAACCGCCAAGTCTATCCCAAAGCCACGTTCCTGGAATGCGACGTTACCAATCCGGATTCGGTTGCTGCCATTCCCATGTCGGCGGGAGATATGGTCTACAATCTCTCGGCCAAGATGCTGTCGCCGATCCAGGTACGTGCCAAGCGGCATGCATTCTTCTATCCGGTCAACTACGACGGCACGAAACACATCATCGAGGCGATGGACCGGGCCGGAGCCAGCAAGCTGGTGCATTACACGACCGACATGGTCTACGGACATACGGTCACATATCCGATGACCGAGGACCATCCGGTCGCTCCGCTCGGTGAATACGGCCAGTCCAAACTGGATACGGAAATTCTGGCGGGTGAGTGGCGCACACGCGGCATGAACATCACTCTGTTCCGGCCCCGCCTGATTATCGGTCCGGGCCGTCTGGGCATCCTGACCAAGCTGTTCAAACTGATCGACATGAATCTGCCGGTTCCCATGATCGGCTCCGGCAAGAACCCTTATCAGTTCATTTCGGTCTATGACTGTGCCGATGCGGCTTACAAGGCCTGGATGGCGGATGTGCCGAATGAGGCCTATAATCTCGGCTCGATCAATCCGCCGCCAGTCCGCAAGCTGCTTGGCGATTTGGTAAAACATGCTCAGTCGAAATCGCTTCTGGTGCCCACCTGGGGCTTTGCGGTCAAACGGACGCTGGATCTGCTGGATGCTGTCAATCTGCCGTTGATGGACCCGGAGCAGTATCTGATTGCCGACGAAATGTGTGTTCTGGATGTCTCCAAGGGGGAACGGGATCTCGGCTGGGTGCCCGCCTACCGGGATGAGGATATGCTGATCGCCGCCTATGACGAATACCGGGCCCAGAAAGCCGCCGGCAACGGCGTCAACCATGGCAACGCTCAACCGGCAGAATAGGATTACCCATGACGCAGACCCAAGCCGCTCCTGTCGACGATCTTGTCGGTGAAGATCTTATGCCACAAACGTCTTCCAAACCGGATCTAATGAGTGTGGAAGACGCCAAGGCCATGGACACCAAGACCATGGCTGATCTCTTCAAGGCCCATATCAATCCGGGTCAATTTCATTTCATGAAGCTGCTCGGCTTTCACAAGGTCAAGATCGAGCGTGCCGACGGCATGTATTATGTTGACCAGAATGGCCGCCGGATCCTGGACTTTTTCGGCGGCTTCGGCTCGCTGGCCCATGGGCACAATCACCCGCGCGTGCTGGCTGCGCGCAAGGCATTTCAGGAGGAAGACCGGCACGAAATCGCCATAGCCTTCCTGTCGCAATATGCCTCTGCCCTGGCGAAGAACCTTGCGGCATGTTCGCCGGGCGACCTCGACATGGTGTTTCTGGGGTCGTCCGGATCAGAGGCCATGGAAGCGGCCGTCAAGCTTGCCGAGCGCGCCTCCGGGCGGACCAACTGCAAGATCGTGCACGCCGAAAATGCCTTTCACGGCAAGACCAAGGGTGTTCTCTCGATCACCGATTCCGATCTTTATCAAGGGTCCTTCAAGCTGGTGGACAACCGTGTAAAGGTGCCTTTTGGCGATCTGGAGGCCCTGACCCGGGCCATTGAATCCGATCCCGATATCGGCGTGGTTGTTCTGGAAACGGTCCAGGGTGGTGGCGGCATCATCTCCGCGCCGGACAGCTATTGGAAAGGGGTGCGGGCCCTGTGCGACAAGCACGATGTGCTTTGGGTTGCCGACGAGGTTCAGTGCGGCTATGGCCGCACCGGCAAGTTCTACGCCTTTGAACATTACAGCGTTGTTCCCGATATCACGGCGCTGGCCAAATCCCTGGGCGCCGGCAAGGCGGCTGTGGGCGCCATGATCGCGAAAAGCAGCGTCTACATGAAAGCCTATGGCACGCCGAAAACCGCCATGATCCATGCTCAGGCCACCTTTGGCGGCATGGGAGAGGCGAGCATAACCGCGATCGAAGGCCTCAATGTTCTTTACGACGAGGACTTGATCGACAATGCCGCGCAGGTGGGAGACTATCTGATCACCCGCCTGAAAGCGCTTCAGAACAAGTATCCGAAGATCATCAAGGATGTGCGCGGAAAGGGCTTGATGGTTGGTCTGGAATTCCAGGACTTCTCGCGCACCATGCCTATGGTGCTCAGGCCCATGGTGGCCCTTCTGGATGACAAGCTGAAGGGCTCGCTCTCCGGCTTTATCGGTGCGCAGCTCCTGAGGGACTACTATATTCTGGTCGCCTTCACGGAATATAACCGCAATGTCATCCGCCTGGAGCCGCCGTTGATTTGCACACGGCAGAACGTGGACACATTCTGCAACGCCCTTGATGACCTTCTGTCCAAAGGCATCGTCAGCATCGTGCAGGGCTTCATTAAGTCCCAGGCCTCCTGAAGGCCCTCCGGCCCGTTTGCAAAAGAGGACGCCCGCTTGAAACGAGCGGGCGTCCTCTTTTGTGCTCTAGCGGGCGGATTTACGCTATGTATTATTGTGACGCTGCAGACCGTTCTTCGGTGTCCGGATAGGAAAAATCCGGTTTCCAGATATGCATCACCACCATCAGAAGCGGGAGCATATAGGGCAGATAGATCCGGTCGTCCGGCAGGGGAAAGGTCACGAATTTACCGCCGATACACAGGGTGAGGGCGATCACGGCCATCCATTGCCCCTGACTGACATGGCGGCCGGAGCGCAGCAGCAGGGCAAAACCGCACAGGATCACCGCAAGGATCATCAGCCAGTCATAGGCCTGGACGGTCCGGGCCAGATTGATGGCAAGCGCTTTCAGATAGAGCACCGCATCGAAGGCCGGGTCAAAGCCGCGCAGGTCGTCCTGATATTCGATGTTGGAAAAATAGAAATGCGGCCACCAGCCCGGGTGGTCCACGGAGCCAACCACCGGAAAATACAGCGCCACACAGGCACCGAAAAACGCCAGATAGAGAAGGCGGAACCGGTTGACTGCAAGGGCTGCCAAAAGCAGGGCGAAGAACAGCAGGATACCATCCGGGCGCACAAGAAACATCAGATAGAGAAACGGCGCGGCCAGCAGCGGTTTTTCCCGGCTGACAAAATAGATGGCGGGCAGGCTGAACACCGTCATCATCAGGTCGGGCGTTGCCTCGCGGGCGGAAAACACATAGCCGGTGAGCACCGAGACGGGGGCGATGAGGAACAGCCCCTGAACAAAACCGTGCCGCAGGCTCCAGGCAAAAATGAGAGCCCCGACAAGTGCCGCTGACAGGCTTGAAATCAGCGTTGTTGCCTCAACCCGGCCCACCAGGGCTCCCAGCTGTTCAATGGCCGCGATATAGGCGACCTTGACCTGATAGAGTGGGAACAGGGACACAAAATGCTCCGGATTCTCATATTGACCGACACGGTAGGGAATGCTGGCGGTGACCTTGTAGAATTGGAGATCTGACGCCGCTTCCTTGACCTCGCCATAGGCGGCGGCATGGATGTCCTCGGCGGTCTCCAGACCCAGGCTGTTCTCCGCCGCAATGCCGACATAGGCGAGGATGTCCCAGTTATAGACCGGATTGAAATAGGCCAGCGCCAGGGTGCCGAGAACGACCCCGCCATAAAGTCCGGCTGCAAGGGCGCCCATGGTTTTGCGGGTCAACAATCTGCCGATGGCCCTTAGAAAAGATCCGAACCGGTCGCCGAATACATCAGTCAAGGTCATGGCCGTGCCGTCTTTCTGGTCTGTGATCAGCTGGCGCGGTCCGGACTGGAACTCAGCTTTCCGTCCCTGGGGCCCCTGGCCGATCCGTCTTTCAAATGTTGGTCGGGAGCTTAGAAACAGCCTGTTGATTATTGATTAACCAAACATGAGCGTGTTTGGCCTTTTCACGCATACCGATTTCACATGATAGAACCTGATATGATGGCCCCTCTCAACGGAGATTGGCATCAGGTCGCTCGGTTCCGGCCAAAGCGGGACTTGAAGGCCTCAACAAGCGGGGCAAGCTCCGCAACGGGCACTGTACGCAGCAAGACAAGCGCCGTCAGATAGACCGGGGCTGCGGCCAGGATGGCCAGCGGCAAGTTCCACGGGCTTGAGACTGTGTTCAGAACAATGACAGCTGCTGCAGCGCAAAGGGCCGCAGCGATGAGGCTTTTCAAAAGGGTTTTGAGCGGCAGGAAAAGCTTGAAACAGCGGTGGCAATAGACCGCCAGGATTACCAGTTGCAGCACATTCGCACCGCCGCGCACCCAGGCAGCCCCCATCTGGCCGGACGCGGGTATAACGGCCAGAAGCGCAGCAATCGTGACTGCGCACCAGGCAAAGGTCATGCGCAACTCGTCGCGGCTCCTGTTCTTGGCCAGAATGGCTCGGGAAATGACTGCCGACAGGGCCATGGGAATGGAAAAGATCAGAAGCACGCTGGCAGGCCAGACGGCGGGCAGGAAATCGGCCCCGAAAACAAGCGGAATAAGCTCCGGTGCAATCGCGGCGCCGCCGATGGTGATCGGGGCGATGACGATCGTCAGCCAGCGGACCGTTCCGTCAAACGCCTTTCGGAAGGCTTCATCATCGGCCTGATCATGCAGCACGCCAAAGCGTGGGATCACAAAGGCAACGATGAAGAGGGAGAGCTGCACCACCATGCCGGACATGGTCAGGCCGATCGCGTAGTAACCGACCTGGGTCAGGGTGAAGAAAAAGCCGATGATGGCAAGTTCGATGCGGACGCCGAACAGGGCGAGGATGCTGCCGGAGATCCAGTTATTGCGGGCATAGCGCCGGATCTCCTGGGTCAGGGGGACAGACGGAGCTGCTCCGGTCTCAGTGCCGGACCCGGCCGGGCCAAGATACCGCTTCAGATCCAGCGCCTGGGGCAAATGCCGGACAGCATGTCCCAAAATGGCTCCGGCCGGGCCGAGCGCCAGCGCGCCGGCAAGGACCACAACAGGCTGCAACAGACAGCCGGTCAGGGTCATGCGGGCTGCGCGGTCGAACTGGCCAAGCCCCTGGGCAGCGCCAATGACCAGCGTGGAATAGGCATAGCTGAGGAAAAGCACACTCGTCACGGCCCAGACAAAGGCCCCCGGCGCATTGTCCTGACGGGCAAGGACCAGGGCATATCCGATTATGGCAAGGGTCATCAGGGAAGACGCGGCGAGAAAACGGAAAAAGAGCTGGCGGAAGAGCGGGCTCCGGCCCTGGCCGCCCGCGGTGTCCCTGGCAATGAAACGCAGAGCTGCCTGGGGCATACCCAGGTCTGATACAAGCGTTGCAACGGTCATGAACCAAAGGGCATAGGCCACTGTCCCCGTGCCTTCGACCCCAAGCGTGCGCGCCACGATGATGCTGCTTGCAAATCCGGCGAGCATTGACAGCATACCTGCAGAGGTATTCACAATGGACATGCGCAGCATGGAGGCCATCGGGTTCCCTGTCGCCCTTTCTGGTGTCTTGCAGCTTGTGGTCTGATCCGGCCGCCTCGGCTGGCGCGGGACTGTATGACTTAAGGGAATACGGCGCAAAGGCTTAATATCTCTTGAGCATCCAGTCACCTGACTCTGAAGTTCGTCACATTTCCCGGCAAGCTCTGAACGAACTTTGGATCCAAGAAAGTGACCAGCAAATTTATGTTCCTAGTGTGGTTTTCGAATTTGAAAGACGCTCCGGCGGTTCCTGCCAAAATGAGGCGTATTTCAAATT
Organism: Roseibium sp. AWQ4_290; assembly: GCF_056160985.1. Lineage (NCBI taxonomy): Bacteria > Pseudomonadati > Pseudomonadota > Alphaproteobacteria > Hyphomicrobiales > Stappiaceae > Roseibium > Roseibium sp. AWQ4_290. Next base: position 47,263 of record NZ_JBSWYG010000023.1, on the reverse strand, counting down.
CACCACGCGGGCAAGAGATCACAACGCCTTGCAGCGGGTCGCCACATCCGTCCAGTCCAGTACCTCGTCTCCGGGTGCGGCAAAGGGTGTTTCCAGGGCTTTTTGAACCGCCGCTTCAATCGATGCCCGGTCTCCGGGCCGGTAGCCATGGCGGTTGGCCTTGCCCCCGGCCGCAAAATCCGGACAGATTGCAGGAAGGTTCAAATACCCGTATTGCATCAGCTTCATGCTGGAATCGCTCAGATACTCCGCATGGTTCTGGTCATGATAGGGCGCAGCCCCCGCATCGGCATATTTCAAGAACGGCAAAGTGTCCTTGAACGGCATGCGCCCATATTCGGTGACATTGGCCGGGACGCGCTCAAGCGCCGGGGTACCGATCAGGTGAAATTGAACCTTGGGAAAGGCTGCGGCGGCGGTCTGAAAAAAACCGGCATCAAACAGCATGGAGCCGACGGTCACAATGTTCGTGTCGGCCCGGTAGGGGGTCGGGCCGATCTCGCTGAAGTCGGATTTGGCAATTCCGTGGGGAATGAAATGGACCGGCCGTCCAAAGTTGTCAAAATGCGGTGCCATGGCGCGGGCGCACACCACGATCGCATCTATGGCCTTCCGGTCCCGGAACAGCTGCCCGGCGATAAACGGATGGGCACCGACGGTCTCAAGCAGATCGGACACCAGATAAATGATCTTTGCCTTGGGAGCAGCTTTGCGCAAGCGCCCGATCAGGGCGGCTGTGAGGCCGGATTCCACAAGGATCAGGTCCGCTTCTGCTGCGGCGGTGTCCAGTTCAGCGCAAGGGGAGGTGATCCACCAGCGGAACAGGCCATTGGTGAGGGGGCGAAGCGCACCCAGGCCTTTGCCGAAAGGATGGAGCGCAGAGCGCCAGAGGAAACACGCAACCCCCGCGTGCTCCTCCCATCGGTTTGCAGCTCTGAACAGGTGCTTGCGGTGGTCCGAGGCCAGCAGGGAGAGTGGGCTGAACCCGGCAGAGACAAAGCTGACCCTGTCTCCGAGGGCCACATAGGCATCGGCCAGAAAATGCAGATTGGCGCGCCAGCCGGTCCGGTAGTCATGGCGTGAGACCAGAAGAATGGAGTTGGGCATTCAGGTGTTCCTCACCGCAAACTGAAAACACGGGCTTTGCGTTGCCATCATTTGCCTGCCTTCGGCCCGCATTGGACGGATGCGGTGCTGAAATACGGTTTCAGGACCTCCAGCTGGGGCGTGTTGGTGTCTCCGTCGGGTTGCAGGGACAAGGCATAATCGCCCCACCATTCCCCGGCGGCCCAGGCGGTCCAGCCGATCCAGACATCCCGGTTCTCTTGCAGAACCCCCGCCACCTCCTTCAGGGCCTCCAGACAATCCGGCGACGCGCTGCCGCCAAATTCCCCCAGAAACCCGGTGAAACCGTGCTGACGCATCCAGCCGGTCACCTCCTGAAGCGCCTGAACCGCGTCTTTGGCGCGCGGGCATGTGGCCTGGGTGCCGGAAAAATTGGCGTCCATATATTGGTGAAACTCGAAAGCAAACCTGTTGTGGCTGTCTGCGAAGCGCTTGAAATTGTCCGCATTGGAGCCGCCCTCTTCGGGGTCGAACCAGTGTGAGGCCCCACTCCAATGGGTGCCCGGCACCAGAACCAGCTGACCCGCCCCGCTTTCCCGAAGGGCTTGCAGGCCCGCCTGAGCCGCGTTGAACCAGTCTTGTGCGCTGACCTCGACCGGCTCGTTCATAAGGCCGAAAACAACCTGGTCATTGCCCGCGAAAACAGGAGCGAGACGGCGCCAGACGTCCACAAAAGCCTCTTTCGTCAGAGCACCCGTTCCCAGCCTGTCGCCGCGATAGGCTGCATAATTGTGAAGATCGAGAATGACGCTCAGGCCCCGGCTGTTGGCGGCCGCAACAGTGATCTGCAGCCGGGCCAGTTCATCCGGGTCAAAGGCCCCAAACAGCTGCGGCTGCAGCCGCTCCCAGAGAAACGGCAAGCGGATGGCTGTCATGCCCTGGCGGGCGGCCCAGTCAAGGGTGGCCTCGGAGGGGTAGATATAGCCTTTGCCATGGGGGGACCCGGGGTCGCCGAACTCCGCCCCGGCCAGATTGACACCGCGCAGGCAGGAGGCTGCATTGGCCGTCAGGGGCAGGGCGGCCAGACAAAAGGCCAAAAGCCGGATCGGAATCTGCGTCAGCATGGTCGGTGTGGCTCGGAAATCTCAATAAAGGTCTTGTTGAGGGGCGGATGATAGCTTGCTTTCCGACCGTATTACCCGATTAGTCTTGCCGAAACATTTTCGTAAAGGGTCCCTGATGGACACAGTCAGCCTGCCTGCCCAAGCTGAAGGCGGCACCGATCTGCTCAATGACAAGAGCATTGTGCATGTGGTGCGCCAATATGCACCGAGCGTTGGCGGGCTTGAGGATGTGGTCAGAAATCTTGCAACCAGGCAAAAGGAGAGCTTCGCGCAGGTGTCCATCGTGACGCTCGACCGGTTGTTTACGGACCCTGGCAAACGGCTGGCGCACCGGGAGCAGATAGACGGGCTTGAGATTACCCGCATTCCCTACCGGGGCAGCGCACGCTATCCGTTGGCGCCCTCGGTTTTAAGCCGGATTGGCGGCGCGGATCTGGTCCATGTGCATGCGGTCGATTTCTTCTTCGACTTTCTGGCGTTGACAAAGCCTGTTCACCGCAAGCCGCTGGTGGCCACCACCCATGGGGGCTTTTTTCACACCCGGACCTTCGCGCGGCTCAAGGCCGTTTGGTTCAATTCCCTGACCCGTGCCACCAGCCGCGGCTATGCAGCGCTTGCGTGTTGCAGTTCAAGTGATCTTGATCTTTTCAATAAGGTCGCACCACAGAGAACCCGCCTGATCGAAAACGGTGTGGCGCTGGAAAAATTCCGGAACGCCAGTGCCCCCAGTCCGCAAAAGCGGTTGCTGACCCTGGGCCGGTTTTCCGCCAACAAACGGCTGGACCGGCTGATGGGCCTGATGGAGATCCTGGCAGGGGAGGACCCGCAGTGGCATCTCGATATTGCGGGCATGGAATCCGATCTGAGCCGGCAGGCGCTTCAAGACCAGATCACGGCCCGGGGTCTGTCCGGGCATGTCCATCTTCATGTGGGGCTGCCAAACGCTCAGATCCGGGATCTGATGGGTCAGGCTTCGCTGTTTGTCAGTGCATCGGAGTATGAGGGGTTCGGCTTGGTTCTGATCGAGGCCATGAGTGCGGGTCTTGTGCCGGTGGTGCAGGCCAACGAAGCTTTTGTGGGCCTTGGGGACAAGCACCCCCAGATCAGCACGCTTGATTTTGCAAATGCCCGCCAGGCGGCGGAGGCGGTCACGGCCGCTTACAGGGACCTCGCCGAAAGGCCTGGAGTGCGCCGTGCGGTCATGGAGGCTGTGGCGGGCTATGGCTGGGACGCCAAGGCGGCGCTCTATGAGGCGCTCTATCGGGACGTTCTGGCGCGATAGCTGTCTGTCCCTGGGATCGTCCGTCAGCGGTCCTTCGGTTTGGCCGGGCGCATTACATCCGCGGCCCCGGCAGCCACCCAGAAAAGGGCTGCCATCTTGATGGAAAACACCGAATTGGAAATCGTCATCAAAAGGGCGATGTAGGTGGCCGAGAGGGCCTTGAACTGAATGGCGCGCTGGTCCTCATACGGGGCAAACATATAGAGCGTCCAAAGCCCCAGCAGGCCTATGGCCCCGGCCTGGGCCAGGGCATAGGCGAAGCCATTGTCGGCCAGAAACGGCACATTGGCATCGACCCCGAAAAAGGCTTCCGGTGTGACCTCCTGAATGAGCTGGCTGGCATGCAGCAAGCGGCCTGAAAAGTCATCGCTCCAGCCGATGCGGGTGGACCAGCCGCCATAAAGGGCAAGGCCAAAGAGGATCAGCACCGGCAGGCTCCACCAGGTCAACCGGGGCAGAACCCGTCCGGCGGCGGCCGCTCCGATCAGGGCCACGCAGACGAACATGCCAAAACGGGTGTCCGGCAGGACAATGGCAATGAAAGCGGCGGCAAAGAGCAGGGCGCGGCGGCGCATTCCCGACCGGAAAAGGGCCCACAGGCACAGGAAGGCCCCGAAATTGCCCATGGTGACCGGCTCAAGAAACACGGAGGAGGCGCGCACCTCGCCCAAAAACCCGAAAAAGTTCCGGCCGCCAAGCCGGGTGCTGGATACAAACAGGTTCGAGCCTTCGACAAAATTTGCATCCGCGCTCAAGGTGCCGCGGGCAACATAATAATCGAAGATGTTCACTACCCGCGTATAGACATCGAGAAAGAAAAACTCGAACAGCCCGACACTCAGGACAAGCCCGGCGCAGATCCAGACCAGCCGGTCAGCCTCTTCGATATGGCGGATCTGCCGGCCGATCAGGTAAAACACGATCGGGATCAGGAAGTCGCGAACGGCCTTCAGATCAAGCTCGGGCCGCAGGGCCAGGATCAGCGCCATATAGCTGAGATAGAGAAAGACGAGCACCAGAACCAGGGTGTTCCGGCTGAAGGCGAGGACCAGAGCGCCGCCCAGAAGCGCCAGCTCGAAAAGGATAACATGGCTTTCGGAGATGCGCAGTCCATTGGTGTTCACAATGGCGAGCAGGAAATTGAACATCACCGCACCGAGCACGACCGCGTAAACGGCCCGTAGCCAGAGCCGGTATCCGTTCAGGTCCTGCGCCCCGGCGGCCCGGAGGGCGCCCTGCCGGTCAGTCAGGCTTGAGGACAACATTTCCGATGATCCGCTTGTGCCAGGGCTCCAGGAAGGCCGCCGCATGTTCAAACTCGGCGGCCGGTGTGCCGTCCTGTGCCGTGATCAGAAGAATACCGTCACAATGGCGCAGCAGCACGGGCAGAACCGGGCTTTCGTCGATATGGCCTGCATCCACCAGGAAAATATCTTCGGTTGATGTGGCCAGATCACCGCCTGAGGCATATTTGCGCCGCGAGTCGATCTGCTCCACGTGCAAAAAGCCGGACAGTCCTTCCCCGGTTGCCGCTGTATCCTGCTGGACGCGTTCGGCCGGACCGGAGAATTTGGTCGCCATCTGAGAGAAAATCTCGCGCGCGGATTGTCCGGATTGTCCGGATTGTCCTGATTGTCCGGGCTGACTGCCCTTTCGCGGCACCTGGCTGGCCTGCCGTGGGGCTTTTGGTCCGGTTGCCGTTTGGGCAAAAAGAACATCCTCGCCCATGTCGTGAAGCTCTTCGGCCAGGCTGCGGACAAAGCCCTTTCCGGCGCCACTCCGCCCAACGCTCAAGGCCAGAATGTTCGCAGGCCTTGTGTCGGCCAGGGCGTGGCGGACCGCATAGGCTACCCGCGCGCTGGCAACGGCCGTTTCGCGCTCCGGGGCGCGGCGGGCAGGAGAGCCAAGCCTGGGAAAAGCCCTAAAAGAGTGGCCGGGTTTTGGCGGCGCGGTCAGACTGGCCAGGATCGGGGCTCCGGTCCGCGTGACAAGTTGCCGTTCGGTGACCATCGTGCCCTTCAAGAGCGTGATCCCAACGGCACCGGACGCGGCAACGGCAAATCCAAAGACCAGGGCCGCTCCGAGCACAACAAGCTTGCGCGGTCCGCTCGCCTCGCCCGGCACTGGCGCCTCCGACAGGATGCGGGTGGTGCTGGTGTCCAGATCGGGCAGTTCCTCCAGCTCCCGGGAGCGTTTCAGGAAGGCCTCATAGATCGCCCGGCTCGCATCTGCTTCGCTTTGCAATTGCCGCAGTTCAATCAGCGCTTTGCCTTGAGCCGTGGTTTCCGATTGCAGGGATCTTGACCGCTGTTCCAGTGCGTTCACGGTGGCCTGGGCCTGCTCATACTGGCTGCGCACCGATTGTTTGATCCGCTGCAGCTCGCTCTGGATTTCGCGTTTGGTATTGGCAAGCTGCGACCGCAGCTCGCGCAAGGTAGGATGGTTGGTGCCCAGGGTTGCCGCCGCTTCTGCTTCCTGCTGTGCAGCGCGGGCATATTGTACTCTAAGGGAATTGAGAACCGAATTGCCCGTTGCGGGCGGCACGGACCCCGCCTCCACATCCGACAGGGTCAGCGGCGCCATCTGATCGTAAAGCGCCTTGACCCGGTCCAGATCGACCCGTGCGGTGGTGATCTGGGTGTTGAGGGCTTCCAGCTGCTGGCCGACCACCGAGCCGCCAGCGGTGCTGATCAGGCCTTGCCGGGCCTTGTAGGTCTCAGCGGCTGCCTCGGCAGTTTCCACCCGGGCGCGCAGCTGCCCGGCCTGTTTGCTTAAAGACAGGCTGGCCCGCGCCAGTGCGTCGCTCCGGCTGCTGCGGGTCTGATCAATATAGGCGCGGGCCGTCTCATTGGCGATGGCAGCGGCCAGCTGCGGATCGGGATGGCTGACCGTGATCGCAAAAACAAAGGACCGGTCCAGCCGGTAGACCTGAAGGATCTCCCGCAGGGCTTCCAGTGTGGCATTGCGGGCGTCGTTTGAGGAGCGCCCCCCGCCGGCAAGCCCGCCCGTGAGCAGTCCGGTCAGACGCTGGCGCAGACCGGGCCGCTGGAAGGATGCATTGTCGTCGAGCTGGAGCGTGTTGGCGACTTCGTTCAGGACACCTGCGGACAGGATGACGAAGATCTGGCTGTCGAGATCCATCCCCTTCAGGCTCTGGTCACCCTGGAGCTGGGTCGGGTCCGTGCCGAGAATCTGGACCCCGTCAGGCTGGATCAGAAGCTGTGTGGTCGTCTGATAGACGGGGGTTTTCAGAACCGCATATCCTAGGGCAAGAGCGGCGAAGACCAGGGGAGACACGATCAGCCACACGGTATGACGCCGCAGGATTGCCGGTATCTCTGAAAGTTCGATCATTCCGCCATCGTTCTGACTTGGGGGCCGTCAAGCGCCCCGGTTGGAGCTGGTTGTTAGGCCATGCGTTCTGCCTGTGCCGGGCGGGGGCCTGTTGCACCGCCGCGCACCGGTCCCTGAGGGTAAACAAACATGATTAACGCATCGCAAAGATCGTTCTTGGATGCAAATCGCAGATAGAACATCTTAAAAGTTTACTTCAGAAAAAATTTTAGATGATGACGAAACGAAATATTCACGATAAACGAGGGGCGTATGACCACGTTAAGCCAAATTAAGTTTATTTCCACTAAGAAACATTTGGTCGTTGGCGAAGTAAGAAATGAAGAATGCGTTCAGTAAACTATGGCTTTCCGATAATGAATAAGGTGGATGTCAATCTTCCTGTCCGGGCGGATACCACGACTATCGGGCCGCTGGCGATTTCGCGGCTGACAAGCTCTCAGGCCGTTCAGCTGATAAGGTCCGCGATCTTGATGCATCAACGGCTGGATATTGCCATCTGCAACGCGCACACGACGTTGACCGCACTGTATGATCCGCAGTTTGCCAAAACACTACAAAAGATGACCCTTTTGAATGATGGGGTCGGAGTGAACATTGCAAGTCACTATCTGAACGGGACTTGCTTTCCGGAAAACCTGAATGGCACGGATCTGATCCCGACCCTTCTTGCAGAAGTTGGAACGCCGCTCCGTATCTATCTGCTGGGCGCAAGCGAAGACCGGGTGACACAGGCCAAACGCCATATCGTCGAGACGTACCCCCAGCACAAGGTTGTCGGATGCCGGAACGGTTACTTCGATCTGGCTGACAGTGTGGCCATTTGCGAGGGCATCAACAGCACCGGGGCGGACCTTCTGCTTGTCGGCATGGGCAATCCCCGGCAGGAAAATTTCATTGTCCAGAATCGTGAACACCTGAACGCGACCGTCGCGGTCGGCGTCGGCGCTCTGTTTGATTTCCTGTCAGGATCGGTGATTCGGGCACCCCGTGCCGTACAGGCCGTCGGCCTGGAGTGGTTGTTCCGGTTTCTGCTGGAACCGCGCCGTCTGTTCCGCCGCTATGTCATCGGTATTCCCCGCTTCCTGTTCGCTTTGTGGACTTTGAAGCGCAAACAGCCCTGACAGTCCCGCCCGGATCAGGCGTTTCTGGCAAGCTCCTTTTCAACCTGCGCCAACATGTCCTGAAGGCTTGAAACGGTCCTGGTTTCAGGCAGTTGAGGGCGGTTGATCATGATCACCGGAACATTCAGCATGCGGGCGGCATCTATCTTTGCATAGGCCCTTGTACCGCCGCTGTTCTTGGTGACCACATGGGTGATGCCATGGTGCCTGAAGAGGGCACATTCGTCCTGTGCGGAACGCGGCGGCCGGGCCAGAACCAGATCCCAACGGGCCGGCAGGGGCACTGAAGGCGGTTCGATCATCCGCACAAGCGCAGAAAGATCCGTGCGCTGGGTGAACTGGCCGATTTCCTTCCGGCCAATCCCGAGAAAGGCCTTCGCCCCGGCGGGCAGGGCGGAGGCCGCAGCCGCCATCGTCTCCACCTCGATCCATTGGTCGCCGTCTTGCACCGGCCAGGGCGGGCGGTCCAGGCGGATCAGCGGCTGAGCCAGTTGCTGGCAGGCTTTCGTGGCATTGCGGCTCATTTGCGCTGCGAAGGGATGGGTGGCATCGATTACCAGCGTGACCTGTTCTGCCCGCAGATACGCGCAGAGCCCTTCAACCCCGCCAAATCCTCCAACCCGGGTGGGCAGGTCAAGCGCGGGCAGATCCTTGACCGCTCCGGCAAAGGACACCGTGATCCGGAGACCGGGAAAGGCTTGCTTGAGCCTTTCGGCAAGCTGGCGTGCTTCAAAGGTTCCGGCCAGCAGCAAAAGGTGGTCAGGTGTTGTCAAAGCCGCTTTCCCCCAGAACCATGCCGGTCCGGTCCGTGACCAGAACCTCAAGCGCCACCGGCGCGTCTTTCAGGATGTGGCGGACCGCCTGTTTTGTGCGCCGGGCCAGCAGCGTGCTCAGGTCCAGCCCGTCCGCAAGCGAGGTGTCGAGCACTTCCTTGGCGGTGTTGGCCGCCGCAGCTTGTTTGATCAGGGCTTCGGATGCGCCTGCCTCCTCCAGCAGCTCCTGAAGAAAGCTGAAGTCGACCGAGCTGCGGGCCGAATGAAGATCGAGGGCGCCTTGCGCCAGCTTGGAGAATTTGGCGAAGCCGCCGGACAGGGTCAGCCGGTCCACGGGGTGGTGGCGCAGATACTTCAACAGCCCGCCCGCGAAGTCGCCCATGTCAAGATAGGCCGCCTCATCCAGCTGATACCGTTTGCGCACCGCCTCTTCCGAAGACGCCCCCGTGGCGCCAACCACATGGGAGAGACCACCCGCCCGGGCGACATCAATGCCCCGGTGAATGGAGGCGATCCAGGCGGCACAGGAAAAGGGGCGCACAATGCCGGTTGTGCCCAGAACCGACAGGCCGCCGACGATGCCGAGACGCGGGTTCATGGTTTTTTGAGCCAGCTCCGCTCCGCCGTCGATGGAGATTTCAATCTCCACATCCCCCGGCGCTCCATAGGCTGTAGCGGCCCCGGCAATGGCCTCAGCCATCATCTGGCGCGGCACCGGGTTGATGGCCGGTTCCCCAGGCGGGATGGGCAGGCCGGGCCGGGTCACCATGCCGACCCCGTCCCCTGCCGAGAACCGGACCCCGGTGCCGGGTGCCAGCAGGCGCACGGTGGCTGTGATCAGCGCCCCGTGGGTCACATCCGGATCATCGCCCGCATCCTTGGTGATGGTGGCGCTGGCGCTGTCCTTTGACAGCAAGGCGTGCCGGGTGAGGGCAAAATCCGTCTCGCCGCCCTTGGGCAGGGCAATGGTCACCGGATCGGGAAAGCGGCCGCTCAAAAGCGCGTAATAGGCGGCCTTGGCAGCTGCAGTCGCGCAGGCCCCGGTCGTCCAGCCACGTCTGAGGTCTTTAGGCTCCGGTGATGACATGATCCCTCTATAGCCGATGTTCCCACCCTGTGCGCGGCCTCTTTGCCGGTGTCCCATGGCAAAAGGGGAACGGCGGTACCGCGGCGGTGTCGTATTCCTTCTCTTTTCCAGCACGGACCGGCTTGGCGGGCGAAGGATTGCCGGATAAACAGGTTTCATGGACGAACCGCATCATGTGACTGCAATGCCAAGAAGCCTTCCGGTGTTTGAGCCCGGCTGGGTCTGGCTTGCAGGCGCCGGGCCGGGAGATCCGGGCCTTTTGACCCTGCATGCCCTCAACGGCCTGCGCCAGGCGGATGTGGTGGTCTATGATGCGCTGGTCGACCGCAGCATTCTGGACTGGATGAAGCCCGGGGCGGTTGCCGATTATGCGGGCAAGCGTGGCGGCAAACCCAGCCCGAAACAGCGCGATATCACTTTGAAGCTGATTGAGACGGCCCGTGCGGGCAAACGGGTTTTGCGGCTTAAAGGCGGCGATCCGTTTGTGTTCGGCCGGGGCGGGGAAGAGGCGCTTGGGCTGGTGGAGGCCAGAATTCCCTTCCGCATCATACCGGGCATCACGGCGGGCATTGGCGGGCTGGCCTATGCGGGCATTCCGGCCACCCACCGGGACTGCAATCAGGCGGTTACTTTCCTGACCGGCCATGACCAGACCGGCCTGACGCCCGATGCGGTCAATTGGGAAGGCATTGCCAAGGGCTCGCCGGTGATCGTCATGTATATGGCGATGAAGCATCTTGAAAACATAGCCGGCAAACTCATAGCCGGTGGACGGTCTGTGGACGAGCCTGTGGGCATTGTGTGCAATGCGTCTTTGGAGGGCCAGCAGGTGCTGGAGACCACGCTTGGACGCTGCGCGGCCGACGCGGCAGCTTCCAGCCTCAAACCTCCGGCGATTGTCTGTGTCGGTGAGGTGGTGCGCCTGCGCGCCGGGCTCGACTGGCTGGGCGCGCTCTCCGGCAAGGTGCTGGTGAGTGACCCGCTGGGCCTGCATTTGGGCCATCCGCGCGGGCAGCGGTCAGCCGATGCCGGATAGGCTCCTGCCGATGGATCAGATCGCTGGTCCTGCAAAGGGGCTTCTTGTTGCAGCCCCATCCTCCGGCTCGGGCAAGACCACCGTCACCCTGGCTCTGCTGCGGGCGTTCCGCAATGCAGGCCGGTCCGTCGTCTCGGCCAAATCCGGTCCTGACTATATCGATCCCGGCTTTCACCGGGCGGCCAGCGGCAAGGCCTGTTTCAATCTTGATGCCTGGGCCATGGGGACGGGCACATTGAAAGGGCTTGCGTGCGCCCATGGGACAGGGGCGGAGCTGTTGCTGGTGGAAGGGGCCATGGGTCTGTTTGATGGCGCGGCGAACGGGCGCGGATCTGCCGCTGATCTGGCTGCCTGCTTGGCGCTGCCCGTGATTCTGGTGGTGGATTGCGCGCGTCAGGCCCAGTCCATAGCCGCGCTGGTTCATGGCTTTCAAAGCTTTCGCCCCGATATCCATCTGGCAGGCGTGATCCTCAACAGGGTTGGCAGTGCCCGTCACGAGGCCATGCTGCGCGCCGCACTGGCCCCCGGCGGAGTTGACATTTTCGGCGCTCTGCCCCGGTCAGACGAGCTGATCCTGCCAGAGCGCCATCTGGGACTTGTTCAGGCCGGCGAACATGCGGATCTGGAGGCCTTTCTGGACCAGGCCGCGGCGCTCTGTGCACAGCATCTTGATCTGGCGGCCTTGAGTGCCGCCGCAGCCCCCCTTGAGGAGGCTGGCGGGCGTTCCATTGATCTGCCGCAGCCGCCGGGACAGCGAATTGCCATTGCACAGGACACCGCCTTTGCGTTTTCCTATCCTCATCTCCTGTCTTTCTGGCAAGCCCAGGGGGCCGAACTGAGCTTCTTTTCCCCCCTGGCAAATGAAACGCCCGGACCCAGCGCCGACGCGGTTTTTTTGCCCGGCGGCTATCCGGAGCTTCATGCGGGCCGGATTGCAGCGGCGGAGCGTTTTCGATCTGGTATGGAAAAGGCGGCCGCTTCCGGCACGCTGATCTACGGGGAGTGCGGCGGCTATATGACCCTTGGCACCGGCCTCACCGATGCCAAGGGCCTCCGTCACCGGATGCTGGGCCTGTTGCCGCTGGAAACCTCGTTTGCAGCCCGCAAACGGCATCTGGGCTATCGCAGGCTCACACCGCTTGACGGGCATCCCTGGCAGGGCGCGCTGGCAGCCCATGAGTTCCACTATGCCTCGATCCAGTCGGAAGGCACGGCAGAGCGGCTGTTTGCGGCACAGGACGCAGCAGGCACAGCCTTGCCCGATATGGGCCTGAAGTCCGGCTCCGTAATGGGCTCCTTTGCCCATGTGATTTCCAGGCACCCTTAAGATTTCAAACCGAACTCAGCCCGTTCCGCACAGGCTCTCCTGAGTTTCTGCAAGCCGGGCAGGCTTTCTTGCCGTGGTCCCACGCCCGGAAAGGAAGCCCATGGATATTCTGATCGTCAACCCGCCGCACACGGCCATCGGCAGCCGGATTCCGGATGATCATCTGCCGCCTCTAGGGTTGTTGTCGATTGCAGGGCCGCTTCTGGATGACGGGCACAAGGTTCGCCTGCTTGATGCCGAGTTCGGTCCGCTTTCCCCGGACCAGATTGCCCGGAACATTGCGGAGAGCGGCTGTGATCTTTTGCTGATCGGCCACTCCGGATCAACCTCGGCCCATCCGACTGCCGCTAAGATCGCCTGTGAGGCCAAGGCGCTCTGCCCTGGGCTGACGGTGATCTATGGCGGTGTCTTTCCCACCTACCATTGGCGCGAGGTTCTAAAGGACGCGCCGCAATTCGACATCATTGTCCGGGGGGAAGGAGAGGAAACCTGCCGCCAGCTTGTTCAGGCCTTCGCAACGGGGCAGCCTCTCAGCGGGGTGCGCGGCCTTGCGTTCCGGAAGGAGGGCAAAGTTACCTCAACTGCACCACAGCCGGTGATCCGGGATCTGGATGCCTACCGGATCGCCTGGGAGCTGATCGATTTTGCCGACTATTCCTATTGGGGCGGAAAGCGCGCCGTGGTGGTGCAGTTCTCCCGGGGGTGTCCGCATCCGTGCACCTATTGCGGCCAGCGCGGCTTCTGGACCCAATGGCGACACCGCAATCCGGAACGTTTTGCCGGTGAGATTGCCTGGCTGCACCGGAAGCATGGGGTCGAAGTCTTCAATTTTGCCGATGAAAACCCGACGTCTTCAAAAAAGATGTGGCGCCGGTTCCTGGAGGCTCTGATAGCGGAAAACATCGATGTGTCATTGGTCGGGTCCACCCGGGCCGACGATATCGTCCGGGACCGGGATCATCTTCACCTTTACAAGAAAGCAGGTGTCGAACGGTTCCTGATGGGCATGGAACACACAGATGAGGCCGTTTTGAAAAAGGTGCGCAAGGGTGGCGCCACCAGCACCGACCGCGAGGCAATCCGGCTGATGCGGCGCCATGGCATGCTGTCCATGGCCACCTGGGTGGTTGGCTTTGAGGAGGAACGGGACCGGGATTATTGGCGGGTGCTGCGTCTTCTCCTGGTGTATGACCCGGATCAGATCCAGTCGCTCTATGTCACGCCGCACCGCTGGACACCGCTGTTTGCCGAGATCAGCCACCGGCAGGTGATCCAGCTTGACCAGCGCAAATGGGATTACAAACACCAGGTCCTGGCGACCCGCCATGTGCCGCCCTGGCGGGTGTTTTTATGGGTGAAGGCAATCGAGTTTATCGTCCAGTCCCGCCCCAGGGCTCTGTGGCGGCTCTTCACCTTGAAAGACAGGAAGCTGCGCCACGGTCAGGCCTGGTACTACCAGATGGGCAAGCGGGTGTGGTTCCATGAGGTGTTCGGATTTCTCTTCAAGGACAAGAGGGTGAAGGATGGGCCAAGCGTTGCTGGTTTCTGGGGCGACAATCTGGAAGACGAAAACGCCCTGGCACGCCCGCAGCGCCTTGGTTCCGCACCCGGGCTGGCTCCGGGAACCGAGCCAGAAACCGCATCTGGCCCCGGGGCCGGTTAAGAAAGCCGGGAGACCAGACGGATGAAACGCGATTTGCTTTAGAGGTCTTCTGCAAGGTCTACCTTCAAGAGATCCTGCCAGATATCTTCCACCCAGGTTTTGATCTGAAGGGCTTCGTCCCAGCGGTTGGACAGTTCGCGTCCGTCCGGGCCGGTCATGGCATAGTCGGGCGGGCCAAGTTCGCATAAGAAGATGCAGGTGCCGTCCGTGTTGCGGGCCTGCCACCCGGCCAGACCCTCGCGCCACCACCCCTTGAACATCTCCACCCATTTCTGGTTCTGCGGAAAGTCCAGCTGCAGCTGGATCTGGCTGCGGCTGGCCACCCGGCCCTGAAAACTGTCGGAGCGCTCCAGGATGCGGCTCATGTGCGCCGCATCGCGGGGACGCAGGGGGCAGGCCATTTCCCTGGCCGTGACATAGTGGGACAAGTCCGCACAGAGCCGCATTTCGGGAACCGCATCCAGAAGAAGCAGGGTGGCAAAAAGGTCATTGGTGATGCAGTCGCGGTGGGTCTCAAACAGGATCGGCATGCCTTCCTGTTTCGATATGTCGATCCAGGCGCGGATCACCGGGATCATGGCGTCCACACTGAGCGGCATGACCTGGCCGATCACCACCACAAAGGGGGCGCCGAAGTCGCTGGCCAGTTTCAGCGTCGGGCGCAGGCCCTCAACTGTTTTGGGAAAGTCCACCAGAAACGGTGTCAGCCCGGCCCGGGCCATCATGGGCTGAATGCGCTTGATATCCTCCTGCGGGGTCGCGCCGAAATCCAGCGCCATGCCGGCATAGCCGGCCTCTTTCACCTTCTCGATCACCTGTTCGAAGGGCAGCTTCACTCCGCTCGGGTCATGGGGCTGCAGGGCCCAAAGGGACGTGTAGACGTCAAGCGACCGGCTCATTCGGCGGCAATCCGCATCTGGCGGCCATTGACCGGAACAACCCAGACCTCGTTCATCGGATAGGCGCTTTCCTCTTTCTGGCTGAGTTTCTTGATCACCTCGATCTGGAACTCGATCCAGCCCATGCGCCAGACCTCGCCGCCGATCTTGGTCTCGATCTTGTCGTTCAGCTGTTTCAGCTTCCAGAACGGCACGGAGGGAAAGGTGTGATGGGCGGTGTGATAGGGCATTTGCCAGCACAGCCAGCGGACAAAGCCGTTGGCGCGGGTGCTGCGGGTGTTTTCCAGAATATTGTCCTCATGGCTGAGGCCAAGATGCTCGATCGTGTTTTGCAGCTGATGCACCGGTTTGGTCAAAAGCATGGGCAGCAGCCAGAAGGTGGCAAAGGCCCAGCTGCCGAGCAGCACAGATCCGGCGATGATCAGGACGTAGAGCGCCAGGTGAATGCGGCTTTCGCGGATGATCCGGTCCTCTTCATCGGCTCGGATATAAGGTTCGGCGATGATGCCCCGTGCCCGGCGGAGCAGCCCCACCACCCGGTTGCGCCAATAGGTGATCCCGCTGACCCAAAGCAGATAGGTGCCCAGCGTATAGGGTTCGCGCACCAGCTCGCCGTCCCGCTCCCAGTCCTGGGTCCATTTGTGATGGGCAAAGTGCATCACCTGGTCGAAATCCCGGGGAAACAGCATCAAAAAGCCGATGATCCGGCCCCAGATCTCATTCACCCGGCGGGCGGTGAACACCGTGCCATGGGAGAGTTCATGCTGGGCAGCATAAAGGAAGTTCAACAGCACACCGAGGCAGAAGCCGGTCACCAGCACCCAATAGGTGCCCATGGCAGCGGCATGGAGGGCGCCAATAGCGGCAATGGCGCCGATATGGCTGAGCATCTGGGCCCAGCCGCGCAGGTCCGAGCGTTTGTTGAGCGCGTGAAGCTCGGCAGGCTCCAGCAATTTGCGGCGGGAAAATTGCGCGTCCATAAAAGGCCCTCTCAGCCAGATATCTCTTCATGAGGCCTCCGGCAGATGGTGCTGGAGCGCCTCATACGCAGAAAATCGTACCGATTAGGTTTTTGCAGGTCTATTGATATTTCCGGCGCTTAATGCTGCAATTCATGCATGAATATGCCTTCTCTTTCTGCGCTTACCGTTCTGGACGCTCTTGCCCGCACCGGCTCTGTGCGGGAGGCGGCCAGGGAGGTGAAACTCAGCCAAAGCGCGGTCAGCCACAAGCTGAAGGCGCTGGAAACCCGGCTGGGTTTCCAACTGACCCGGGCGAAGGGGCGCGGCGTAGTGCTGACCGGAGAGGCCCGGCGCTATGTGGAGGCCATTCGGCCTGCCCTTGCTGTGTTGCGGCAGCCCATCGCGGCCGGGACCAGGCCCGGGGCAGCCTGGATATCGCTGTCAGTTCAGGGTTTGCGGCGACATGGCTGGCTTCGCGCCTGTCCGGTTTCCTGAGCGGTTATCCGGAAGTGTCCTTGAAGCTGCGCAGTGTTGCAGCCGGGGAAAAGCTGCCCGAGTGCGATCTTGGCATAGTGTTCACCGATCAGCCGCCGGAGGGGGCGGACCATCTTCAGGACGTGTCTTTCTTTCCGGTCTGCAGCCCCGGGTTTTTGAGCCGGAATGGTCCGCTCACCCTCTCCGGGTTCCCGTCGCTGCCGCTCCTCCATCTGAACACGCCGCGCGACTGGCAGCTTTGGCTGGAAGCACATGGGGAGGTGTCGGACCCCGGGCCGGAGAGAGGCACACAGGCAGGCTTGAAACCGGCTGGACTTACGCCGGATCTGGCCACGGGTGGAGCGCTCTTTACCGGCCTGCTGGCCATGTATGCGGCCGCGGAAGCCGGCCTTGGCCTTTGTCTTGGCGACGGTGTCACCTGCGGCAACGCCCTGCGCGCGGGCCGTCTCGTCCGTCCTTTCGGCCTTGAGCATCCCGCCCGCGCCGCCTACTGGCTCACCGGCCCCTCCGCGGGTCTGACGGCCCCGGCCGCCGCCTTTGCCGATTGGCTGCGGGAGGAGGTGGCGGGGTAAGGGAGGATTTGCTTTTTCAACTGGTAGGTTTACGGCACTGCTGCGAAGTTTTCCTTGAAGTATCTCGTATATATATTAAAATAATTTTCAATATAATATAGTGATATTTGTTATAAATAAGATATTAAAATATATAGAGAGTAATATGTTATTTAATAATAATAATAATTTTTGAAATGTTTTTAAATTTTGATAGGCGCTCTTTTTGCTGGGGTTGTTGCAATGTGAGATTGCGGAGAGCCAGCTACGACGAAAGCTCAGGGCTTTCCAATCCTTTGTTCTTGTGCTGGTGGATCTATTGGGGCAGGCCTAGGATCTGCTAGTCACCTGAATCTCAAGTTCGTCACATTTCCCGGCACGACCCGAACGAACTTCAGATTCAAGAAGGTGACTAGCAAGTCTATGTTTCTAATGTGGTTTTCGGAATCGAAATACGCGACGGCGCGCGCTGCACAAATCGGGCGTATTTCAATTCCACGACACTAGACAGACACCCAGCCGCATTCGGTGGTCTGGTCAAAGGCGGAAAGCGGGGAGGCGATGGCGGACAGCAAAATAAAGGCCCTGACCCCGGAGGGGGAGGGGCATCAGTTTGTTTTTTACGGGGACAGCTGCTCCGGTATTGCGGAAGCGCTTCATGCGCAAAAGCTGGCCAGGGTGAATGCGGTCGTGCAGCGGTTGGACCCAGCGCCGGAATGGGTTGTCTTTCCGGGGGACGAAATCATTGGTCTGGTGCCCGGAGAAGCGGAACTTCGGCAGCAATGGGCCTATTTTTTCGATGTGGAAATGGCCTGGCTGAGCCAGTCTGGTATTCCGCATTACCATACGACCGGCAACCATACGGTCTATGACAAGATGAGCGAGCGTGTGTTCGCCGCAGTCATGGCGCACCTTCCGCGCAACGGTCCTGAGGGACAAGATGGTCTCTCCTATGTCATTCGCCGGGGTGATGTGGTGATGGTGTTTGTGAACACGCTCTGGAGCGGTTTGGGCGGGGAAGGGCATCTGGAGCTGGACTGGCTGGCAGGAACCTTGAAAACCCACGCGGATGCGCGCTGGAAATTTGTGGTTGGCCACCATCCCGCCTTCACTGTGAACGGCTATGGTGGCCCTTATCAGCGCAATATAGGCCCGGAATATGCCGGAAAGTTCTGGCAGATCCTGACCGGCAATGGTGTGACTGCCTATCTTTGCAGCCATATCCTGGCCTTTGATGTCCAGTGCCATAAGGGTGTCTTGCAAATCACCAGCGCCGGTGCGGGCACCGCGCACCGAATGCCGGACGGTGTTGAATATCTTCACTGTGTTCAGATGGCGGTCGATCAGAACGGGCTGCGGTATCAGGTCCTGGATGAAGACGGCCAGCTCCGCGAGCAGTTGTGCTGGCCTCCGGACGAACCTGAGGCTTTGTCACCGTTGCAGCAGGGCATGCAGTCCTGTCCCTGGGGCGGGCGCACCGGCAGCGATCTGGTAACACAGGTGCGTCTTCAGGGCCGTATCGAGGGAAGCAGCGCAAGACAGACACTTCTGGCGGCCGTTGAGGACGACGGGTCCCGCCCGCTTTGGATCGGTCTCACCGGGCGGCAACGGCAGCTGACACTTGTATTACAGCCAGAGCGGGGTCGCAGCCCTCATCAGTGGCTGGGGCCTTGTCTGCACGATGATGAAGCGTTTGATCTGGACATTCTGCTTCATGGCGGCATGGGGCCGGGCGGTCTCTTGTGGCGCCCTTCGGGACCCGGAGCCTGGACCGGCTTCCATGGTCTGTCGCCTCATGGCCTTGAACGGGTGATCTGGCCGAAGCATCTTTGCGTGGGGCAGTGCGGCGCGGCCGATTCGGACACACGGTTTGAGGGCGTGCTTGCCGTCTCTTTCGGCCTTGTCTGAGGCCGCAGCAAATTGGGACCGCAATTGCGCTATGGCTTCAGAGCTGGCCTCACCCATCCCCCGCCTTTTTCGGCCGCAGCACATGCACATGGTTGGCGTCATAAAGCGCACTGTCGCGGAAGCTGCCGGGGGTCAGGGCGTGGCCGACGAAGATGAGGGCGGTACGGGTGATCTTGGAGGTGCGCACCTGACCCGCGATTGTTGACAGCGTGCCGTGGATGAACGCTTCATCCGGCCAGCCCACCCGGTAGGCCACGATCACCGGACAGTCCGGACCGTAATGGGGAGTGAGCTGGCGCTCGATCTCCCGCAGATTGCGGATCGACAGGTGGATGGCCAGGGTGGCGCCGCTCCGGCCAAGCGTGTCGAGATCCTCCCGGTTGGGCATGGCGGAAGATTGCATGGCCGTGCGGGTGACAATCACCGTCTGGGCAACTTCGGGAATGGTCAGCTCGGTCTTGAGGGCCGCTGCCGCCGCCGCAAAGGCGGGCACGCCCGGAGTGATGTCGTAGGCAATGCCAAGCGCGTCCAACCGGCGCATCTGTTCCGCCGTTGCCCCGTAGATGGAAGGGTCGCCGGAATGGACCCGTGCAACATCCTGCCCGTTGTCATGCGCTGCGCTGATCTCCGCGATGATGTCGTCCAGGGTCATCGGCGCGGTGTCGATTACCCGGGCCCCTGCCGGAGCGGCCGCTACGATCTGCTCCGGCACCAGCGAGCCCGCATAAAGGCAAACGGGGCAGGACTGGATCAGCTTCAGACCGCGCACGGTGATGAGGTCCGGGTCGCCGGGCCCGGCGCCGATAAAATGAACGGTCATGAATTTTTATCTGTCTCTGGAGTGGGACGGTTTGACGGGGACTGGCCGGACACTTCCGCGCTCCGGGGGGCAGATGGCTCCGGCGGTCCTTCTGCCGGGGGCGTTTGGTCTGCGGTGCGGGGCAGGGGCTCCAGCAGGGATTCCAGCAGCATGCCCGCCTGCATGTCGGATTGGGGGTCCGGCACCGAAGGGGTCGGGTCCGGCAGGAGCTCAGGCACACGTTCGCGCAGCGCCTCAAACAGAGGATTGGCGTGCTTTTGGGGAGCCGGGTCCGGCTGCGTCTCGTACAGGGCATCGGCCTCCGCATCTGCAACCGAAGTGGACTTGGCGTCGAAAGGCGCATCGGGCAGCGGGGGCAGGCCTGTCTCCGGCGCCTTTTCGGCAGGGCTGCCGGGCAGCGTTTCAGGCTCCGGCAAACTCCCGGCTGGCGGCAGAGGCGGCGCGGATGGTACCGGACTGTCTGTGACTGAAGGCTCTGGGGTTTGTGGAAAGTCTGGGGCGGCCGGAGCCGGGTCAGCGGCATGAAACACTGGTCTCAGGGCATCGATCCGCTTGGCATAGCCGCGCGGCGTGTAGACGAAGATGCTGCCATCCCCCTTCATGATCGCCCGTGTGTTGGACGAGCCCACCAGAACGGTGGTCAGCATGTCCACATCATCCACCGAAAGGGCTTTGAGGGTGGTCACGCGCAAGGTCTCGTCCGGGCGGCCCAGATTGATGCCCAGCACTACCGGTGTTGTCTCCGGCCGGTGCTTCAGCAGGATCTCCCTGGCAGCGGCCAGCTGGGTCCTGCGGCGCTTGGAGACCGGATTGTAAAAGGCGATCACGAAATCCCCTTCTGCGGCCGCGTGAAGCCGGGCTTCAATCGCCTCCCAGGGGGTAAGCAGGTCGGACAGGGAAATGGCGCAGAAATCGTGCCCGAGCGGGGCCCCGATGCGGGCGGAGCAGGCCTGAAGCGCGGAAATGCCCGGCGCATTGGTGACCTGCACCCGTTTTGCCGCATCCGACACACCGCCAAATTCCTCATTTCTGTGCAGCAGCTCATAGACCAGGGCACCCATGGCATAAATGCCCGCGTCGCCGGAGGAAATCAGAGCAACAGTCTTGCCCTTGCCCGCTTCTTCCAGGGCAAAGCGCACCCGGTCCTCTTCCGCGCCCAGAGGGAAATTATGATGGGCCTTGCCGGTGATATGGTCCTTGACCAGATCCAGATAGAGCGAATAGCCAACCACATCGGAGGCCTCGGACAGAAGCCGGGTGGCCTCCGGGGTGCGCCAGTCATCCTTGCCCGGACCAATACCGATCACCGCCAGATGGCCTCTGGCCCGGCCCACCTTGTGCGGATCGAAGGGTTGGGGTGCACGGGTGATGGCACAGGTGGCATGCTCGGTCTTCTGTTTTTCCACCACCAGCGCGCTGAACGCACCAGCGGCGGCCAGCGAGGCACCTTCAGAAACGCCATGGCAGCCGACTTCCGCATAGACCACATTGGATGGGTTCTTGAGGCGCGGTGTCTCGCGCTGCAGCTCCTCGGCGGAAAAAACGCGCAAGGGCACGTCGAGATGGGCGGCCAGCTCCGTCACCGCTGCCTCGTCGGCCTTCAGGTCGATGGTGGCGATACAGGCTATGGCGCCTGTTGCTATTCCGGCGTCTTCCAGCTGCGTTTCCACCAGATCGATCAGTTCCCGCGGGTCGCAATGGCGGGCGCAGCCCACACCGACCGCAAATTTCTGCGGGTGGTAGACAAGGCGGGTGGGCCCGCTGGCCTCCGGCTTTTCACTGGCCACCAGGGAGAGGGCAGCGTCGTCCGCAAGCGGCAGCTTTGCATCGTTCAGCCAGTCGGCGCGCCCTTCCAGGCGCACCTCGGCACCGGACAAAAGCTCCGCCATCACCGGCTTGGCGTCTTCCGGGTTGGCCAGCCGCCAGCCCTTGGGGGGGACGTCAAGGGCAATCCCGAGCTTGGTGTCTCCGGCGGTGGTGACCGCCGCATGGCCGCCAAGGGCCCGGGCCAGGATCCGGGCCAGTTCATTGGCACCGCGATGGCCGCCCAGAAGCGGCACGATGCTGGAGCCGTCCTCCGACACTGCAATCACCGGCGGCTCGGTATGTTTGTCCGACAGGATCGGCGCCAGCGCCCGGATCAGAATGCCGCTGGCGCAAAAGCCGACAATCGGATGCCCGGCCTTGAAGAGCAGCTGCAGGTGCTCGATGGTTTCGTTGAACTGGGTGTCCGCCGTCGGCACCCGGCCCGCCAGGCCGTGAATGCGGGCGGTCGAAAACCGTTTGGCGACATCCTCGGCTGTGTCGAGGCCCGCCTGGTTCAGGACAAAAAGGATGGGGGAAGCGTCCACGCTTCGTCTCCCTTGTAAAGAAGGATCATGGAAAAATAGGGGGCTGTTTCTGCCTTAAGGTCAATGAGGCGGGAGACTTTTTGCTCAGGTAAACTGGCGCGCTCCACATAGCCGGCCTGATCCAGCAGGCCCATCCGCTCCAAAAGGGCCTTCAGGCGGAGCAGATGGCGGCCGACCTTCATGATCGCAACCGCCTGGGAGGCCTCGATCCGCCGGGCCAGCTCGTCATCCGGCAATGGGCCGGGCAGGACGGTCAGCACATCCTTGCGTGCGGTCAGCGGGCGCTGAAGCTGTGCGGCGCAGGCGGTGAGCGAGGTTACGCCCGGCACGATCTCCACCTGGAACCGCCCGGACAGGCGCTCAAAAAGATACATGAAGGAGCCATAGAAGAACGGATCGCCTTCACACAAGGTCACCACATCCGCACCAGTTTCCAGAACGGCGGCGATTTCCTCCGCGGCTTTGGTATAAATTTCCTGCGCGGGAAAACGGTCAACGCGCATGGGCACGACAATCGGGATCTCGCGGGCCCCATCGGGAATGACACCGGCCGCAATGGACCGGGCGAAGCTGGGGCCGCTGTCAGGCGCCGGATAGGCGATGACCTGGGCGCTG
Organism: Roseibium sp. AWQ4_290; assembly: GCF_056160985.1. Taxonomy (NCBI): domain Bacteria; kingdom Pseudomonadati; phylum Pseudomonadota; class Alphaproteobacteria; order Hyphomicrobiales; family Stappiaceae; genus Roseibium; species Roseibium sp. AWQ4_290. The sequence goes on along the minus strand of NZ_JBSWYG010000023.1, from coordinate 24,827 downwards.
GCAATCAGCCGATGCGCTTTCAAGGTCATCAGCTCCGGATCTCCCGGACCAAGGCCAATTCCGTAAAGAATGCCGCTCATCAGCGTATCAGGCTCCATTGTGTCACGGGCATGTGTGGCCGCCAGCCGGTCAGGCCTCCCACCGCACTGGCCCGGTGAACGGCCAGCTTTTTCAAACTGCCACCATGGTGCTGATAGGCCGCCAGAAGAACCGCTTCGCTTTCCAGGGTCACCGCATTGGCCACCAGCCGGCCGCCGGGGGAAAGCGCCTTCAAGGTGGTCTCGACCAATGCGGGGGTGGTTAAGCCGCCGCCGATAAAGACGGCGTCAGGTTTCGGAAGTCCCGCAAGCCCCTCCGGGGCAACTGCATCGATCAGTTCAAGCTGGGGCACCCCAAGGGCCACGGCATTGTCCGCCGCCATTTCCCGGCGGGCGGCCACCGGTTCCAGGCCGATTGCCCGGGTACGGCTGGCGGCGCGCAGCCATTCAATGGCGACCGAGCCGCAGCCCGCACCGATATCCCACAGGAGGGCGCCTGGATAGGGTTTCAGTTCCGCAAGGGTGATGGCCCTTACATCCTGTTTCGTCATCTTGCCGTCATGGCGGAAGGCCTCGTCCGGCAGTCCGGGCGTGCGGGGCCGGACCTGCGTGCCCGGATCGGCGGCAATGTCAAGTGCAAGCGTGTTGAGTGCGGCGGTCTCGACTTCCCAGCTGTCGGCGGTGCCGCTCAGGTGCTGTTCCCGCTCACCGCCGAGATGTTCCAGAGCCGTCATCCGGGTGCGGCCATAGCCTTCTTCGTTCAGAAGACCGGCCGCCAGTCGCGCGGTTTCTGCACCGCTGGTCAGAACCAGCAGCCGGGCGCCGGGGTAAAGCGCAGCGCGCAGCAGATCCAGCGGGCGCCCGTGGACCGACAGGCAGTCGCAGTCCTGCAGGGCCCAGCCCATGCGCGCGGCGGCCAGTTGAAAGGCGGAAGGGGACGGCAGCACCGCTAACTCCCCGGCGGAAACATGCTTCAAAAGCGAAGACCCCATGCCGTACCACATGGGGTCGCCCGAACACAGGAGCGCAACCGGCTGGTTCTTCAGGTTCCGAAGCTCCTCAAAGACTGCGGCAAAGGGTGATGGCCAGGGTCTTTTTTCGGCCGCGAGCGGACCGGCCAGCTCCAGATGCCTCGCGCCGCCATAAACGATCCGGGCCCGCTCCAGGGCCGCATGCGCGCCGCCTGACAGGCCGCCATCCTCGCCAATGCCGATCAATGTGAGCCAGGGCGCGGTCATGCGCTGTCCAGCCTGTAGGGTTTGACGGGTTTGGGCTCAGACAGGGCCTCAGGCTTGCCATCCGATGAGGGAGCCACAGAGCGCGTGCCTCTGGATCTGGAAGCTGGAGGCGTCTGGCTATCGCCGGGTGCAGAGGACGGCCGGTTCTCCCCTCCTGTGGCGGGACCGCCAGGATGGGCCAGGAACCCGCGGGAGCGCAGAGCCGGTCCGCTGCCGGTCCCGATCTTTCGCCCCCTGGCAGCGGCTGCGTTGCTATTGCCCTTGTCTTTATCCCGATCTGGAGCCATGTCAGCGTTCCTCCGGCAAGCCTGCCGCCAGCCCGTTGACGGCTGCTGCTGCAAGGGCAGAGCCGCCGCGGCGGCCTTTGAGGGCCAGATACGGCAGGGTCAGCTCATTTTCAATCAGCGCCTGTTTGGATTCTGCCGCGCCGACAAAACCGACTGGAAAGCCGAGTACGAGGGCAGGCCTTGGGCCGCCCTGTGCAAGGGTCTCCAGCAGCTGAAACAAGGTGGTCGGGGCATTGCCGATCGCAACGATGGCACCTTCCAGATGATCCTGCCACAAATGGGTTGCAGCGGCAGAGCGGGTCGTGCCCAGCTGCCGGGCAAGATCCGGCACGCGGTCATCATTCAGCGTGCAGATCACCTGGCTGCCTTCTGGCAGGCGGGAGCGGATGATGCCATGGGCCACCATTTCCACATCGCATAACACCGGAGCCCGGCGGGCAAAGGCCTTCCGGGCTGCGTCCAGAACCGTCCCCGACCAGGCCAGGTCCCGGGGCAGATCCGTCATGCCGCAGGCATGGATCAGCCGGACGGCCACAGGGGCCAAGGCCTCCGGCAGGCCGGTCAGATCGGCTTCGGCCCGTACAATCGCAAAGGACTGGCGGTAGATTTCCGCTGGATCCTTTTCATAGGCATAAGGGGAAGGCTGCCGGTCGTTCACGTTTTGCGGCTCCTAACCTGGCCGCTTCATGGATTTCGGTCCGTGCGGGTGATCTGCATGCGGGTAGGGATGGTGGTGATGGCCATGGTCATGGCTGTGATCATGGGATTGCCCGTGGCCATGGCTGTGCCCCTGACCATGGCCATGACTGTGCCCATGATCGTGACTGTGGTCATGGGGATGGCTATGATCATGATGGTGGTGGCCGCCAGCCTGCACCTGCTTTTCGCAGGCGCCGGTGCACAATTCGTCGCACAGCTTGCATTCGGCTTCCGCCCCCAGGCCTTCCACATGGTGGTGGTGGCTTTCCTGGGCCAGTCCGACCTCGGCTTCAAATCCCAACACCTGCTCCCGGTATTTGCACATCTGGCAATTCATCAGGTTGGCGCCTTGCAGGATTTCCTGCACCCGGTCGGCCATGGTGTCGAGCACCTGCGGATGGTCGTTCAGATACCCTGCCTTCAGGAATTCGATCTCCGGGTGCCGGGCCGCGACCTCATCCGCCGTGTTGTAGATCCGCTGCACCAGAACACCGGTGAACAGAAAATAGGGGAAGACGATGATGCGCTTGTAGCCAAGCCGGGCCGCATGTTCGAGGCCCGGACCCACCAGCGGAAAGGTCACGCCGGAATAGCAGGTCTCCGCCCAGCCGAAGCCGAAGCCTTCCCACAACAGGCGGGTAATCTTAGTGACATTGGAATTGGCATCGGGGTCCGACGCGCCGCGCCCGACCACCATAAGCAGGGTCTCGTGCAGGGGCACCTCGGTGCCAGCTGCGTCGATGGCCTCCTGAATGCGCGCGGCCGCCGCCTTGACCATACGGGTGTCAACAGCCAGCTCACGTCCATAGGAGATCTTCATCTCCGGATGCATGGCCTGATAGGTGTTCAAGACGGAGGGGATGTCATTCTTGGCATGACCGGCTGCGAACAGCATGCCGGGGACTGCCAGCACATGGGTGCAGCCCTGTTCGCGCAGCTTGTTGAGGCCGTCATGGATCACCGGATTGGCAAATTCCAGATAGCCGTATTCGACGGGCCAGTCCGGAAACCGGGCGGTCAGGCCTTCCGCCAGCTGGGCGAATTGCTTCACCGCGCCCTTGTTACGGCTGCCATGGCCGCAGATCATCAGGCCAAGTTTCTCGCTCATTGGGCGGCCTCGGGCTCTGCGTTGCGGTCCCCTTCAGCGTCTTTGTCCGTTTGCGTCGCGTCTTCTGAAGCTTTTTTCTTGTGGTCTTTCCAGGCAACAAGACCGGCCACGAGCGCGGCTGCGGCGAGTGCGGCTGCGCCGATCCAATGGGAATGTCCAGCCAGCTCGCCCAGATGGCCCCCATGGGCAAAGGCGCTGGCGGGCAAGGCGGCGGCAAACAGGCCGGCAAGAATAATCCGGTGGGGCATGGTCTCTCCCGATGGCAGATGCCGGTGAAGGCACAATGGTAACGGCGCAACGGAGAAGATGAAAGCAAACACACAAAAGGCGGTCCGGTTGCCCGGTCCGTCAGAAGATGCCGTCAACAGCTCCGGCCTTGGTCCCCTGGTTGGGTCAACCGCATCCGGAATCGCTTTCAGTCCCTCAAGGGACGCCGTCAGGTTGCGGCAATCTAGGGGAGGGGATGCGGCGGATCAAGCGCGAATGCGGCGTCCTTGCGCCACGCTCAACATCTGCCTGGCCGAAGGCGGCCCGGGAGATTGTTTTTCCGCAGAGACTGGGATATTGACACAAGCAGAAGTTCAGAGGGTTTGAGGAGCAGCTGGCGCGTGCAGCGTTTCCGGCACAGATTTCAAGGCGTGAGGCGGGTGAATGTCAGGGCGGTAGCTATCGCGCTGCTGCTGATCCCATTTGTGCTGACCGCCCTGATGCCACAGGGCTATATGCCCGGCAAAACGGCGGATGGCGGCTTCACAGTGACGCTGTGCACCGCAGATGGCATCAGAACCGTCACGCTGGACGCAGAGGGCCGGGAGAGACCGGCCCCGGCCGGTCCGCAGGACGATCAGGACCGTACGCATACGCCCTGCGTCTTTGCCGGGATCGGCGCGGTCCTGGCTGCCGAAACGGTGCCGGAACCTGCTTTTCCCCCGCCATCTCCCCAACCGGTCCCGGTCTGGCAAGAGACCGCCTGGATGCCGGTCGGCCTTGGGCCGCTTGGCGCGCGCGCGCCGCCTCATGGAAGCTGACATCTCCGTTCGCATTCCAAGATCCCAAACGAGTTGAGCTGGACCGGTTTGATCCCGGTTGCGGTTCGCACTGGAGTTTCCATGAGCTTGTCTTCTGACGGCGCCGCGAAGGCGTCTTCCCCCAGCCGTTTCTATCTGGCGGCCTGGCGCTGGCATTTTTACGCCGGTCTGTTTGTCATCCCCTTTCTGCTCACCCTGGCCACGACCGGCATGACGATGATGTATATCGGCTATATCGATGGCCGGGATGGCGAGAAAATAACGGTCTCCGTGCCTGAGAACGCAGCGCCACTGAGCGTGTCGCAGCAGGCCGAAGCCGCCCTTCAAAGCCAGCCCGGCAGCACCCCGGTGGAATGGCTGAAAGGCCGGTCGGCGGAGAGCGTCTCCGTCTTCCGGATCAAGCATGAGGGTGTCCAGACCATGGTCGCGGTCGATCCCTATACCGGGGACACTATCGACAGTTGGAACCGGCGCAAGGGCTGGTATGACTTTGCCGACAACATTCACAGCGACCTGCTGCTCGGCACGCCCGGCGACCGGTTGCTGGAAATCGCCGCTGGCCTGGCCTTCATTCTGATCGTGACCGGTCTTTATCTCTGGTGGCCTCGGGACAGAGCCCTGGCACAGGCCTTCATTCCCGATCTGCGCCGAACGGGCCGGGAGCTCTGGAAGGCGCTGCATGTGACCGTCGGCATCTATGTCTCGTTTTTGCTGCTGCTGTTCCTGATCACCGGCATGTCCTGGACAGGGGTCTGGGGCGGCAAGCTTGTGCAGGCCTGGAACACCTTCCCGGCGGAAAAATGGAGCAATGTGCCCCTGTCGGACGTTACCCATGCCTCCATGAACCACGGCGCTGTGTCCGATGTGCCCTGGGCTTTGGAACAGACGCCGATGCCGGCCTCCGGGTCTGACGCCGGTGTGGCCGGAACGACACCCGGTGTGCCGGTCACGCTGGACAGCATCTCCGACCTTGCCAAGGCTATTGGTTTCACCGCGCGTTACCGAATTGCCTTCCCGCGCGGTGAAACGGGGGTCTGGACCATCAATCAGGACACGATGAGTTCGGATGCGGATGATCCCTTTGCCGACAGGACCGTGCATGTGGATCAGTATACCGGCAAGGTGCTGGCCAACGTGGCCTTCGCCGACTATTCGCTGGCCGGAAAGGCCATGGCGGTGGGCATTCCGTTCCATATGGGGCTTATGGGCCTTTGGAACCTGCTGCTGAACACACTTGTGTGCCTGTCGGTGATTTTCCTGTGTGTCTCCGGCGTGGTTTTGTGGTGGATGCGTCGGCCCAAGGGCGTGGTGCTGAGGGTCTTTGCCCCAAAGACGCCGAACGACCTGCCCCATTGGCGCGGCGCCATGATCCTGATGCTGTTTCTGTCGCTGGCATTCCCGCTTGTGGGCATCACTCTGCTTACCGTTCTGGCGCTCGACTATCTGCTCGTCAAACGCATTCCGAGCCTGCGCAAGGCCTTTGGCTGACACGGTCCCCGGGCGCTGGCCCTGTCAGTGCCCGTTTTTTCTTCTTTCTTTGTGTCAAACGGCAGACGCAAAGCCCCATGCCGAATACCAGAGTGAAGGGGCGAGCTTGACCTGACAATCTTGGCCGGATCTGGGAGCCTGGCCGCGAACGCCGGGCATGTGACCGCAGTCTTTGCCGGTCACGCGGCAGCGTCCGTTTTACGCCGCAACAGCCCAGTCTTCCGCGTCCTTCCGCGCGCCGATCAACGCAAGGCCATTGGCGACGGAGGTGAGTTCGTTGCCACCGGACATCTTTTCGTCCCCGAAGCGGGCCGCGAACTGGCGGCGCACGGCAGGCACAAAAGAGGTGCCACCGGTCATGAATACCCGGTCGATATCTGTCTCCTTGAGGCCCGCCTTTGCCAGCGTGGCATCAAGCGCCTTGTTCATCTTGGCCAGGTCCCCGGCGATCCAGCCTTCGAAATCGGCCCGCGTGACCGCGGCCTTGAAGCCGGCGCCGAGCGGGGCAAAGGCAAAGTCCGCTTCGTCCTGAGACGACAACAGGGCCTTGGTTTCAGACACGGCCTTGTAGAGTGGATAGCCCTGGTCCTCTTCCACAAGCTCAATGAACAGCTCGATCTTGTCCGGATCCTGGCACCAGCGCAGCAGCTTCTTCAGTTCCTTGAAATCATCCGAGGTCTTGAAGATCGACAGCATGTGCCAGCGGGCGAAATTGGAAAAGAGGTTCGGCGGGATCTCAAGCACCTTGCCCATGCTTTTATAGGTCGAGCCCTTGCCCAGTTTCGGCAACACCACATTGTCGATGATCCGGTAGTCCAGTGTGTCCCCGGCAATGCCGATACCGCCGCGCCCAAGCGGCGAAGCCGTCATGTGGCCGCCGGTGCTTTCAAAGCGCATCAGGGAATAGTCAGTGGTGCCGCCGCCCAGATCTGCCACCAGGATCGTGGTGTCCCGGGTCAGGGTCTGTGCGTAGGAAAAGGCGGCGCCGACCGGCTCCATCACGAATAAAATATCCTCAAAGCCGACTTTCCGGAAGGCTTTGCGGTACCGGTCCATGGCCAGCTTCACGTCCGGATTGTGCCCGGCAAATTCAACCGGACGGCCCACGACCAGTCGTGTTGCGGAGGGATCGAAGCTGGTTCCGGCGCGCTCGAAAGCGCAGCGCAAAAACGTGGCCATCAGGTCCTCGAACTCGAAGCGGACCCCGAAGACACCGGTGCCCTTAAAGAGGCTGCTGGCGGCGAAGGTTTTCAGCGACTGGATGAAGCGCACATCGCCGAAGCTCTCCAGAAACTGCCGGATCGCCCAGGGCCCGACCTCCGGATTAAGCGCCCGCGCGGCCCCCCGGTCCAGGAAGCTGAGCACGGTGGGCAGGGAGGTGAAGCCGTGCTCCTGGTCCTGAAAGGCAACGGGCCGGGTGCTGCCCGTGTCTTCTGCAGCCACGGCAACGGTGTTAGATGTTCCGAAATCCAATCCGATTGTTCTTCTCATCTCAACTCACCTTTGGCTATTCACGGCAGCGCGCGGGAGGACCGGTGCCTGAAAGGGCCGGTGAAGGAGACTGTCGCGAAACTGGAATGGCCGCGCTGAATACGGCCAATTGCGGGAAAAGGCAAGCAATCCCTGATCCGGCGGGAGAAAATCTACTGCGTTTCCAGAACGGGACTGTGCTGCTCTGCATCGGCCGGGGCTGCGCTGACCGGTCCGCTCCGGCCCTCTGTCAGGGAGGCCGGGCGGCTGCGCTTGCGGCGCTCGGTCGGGGACAGGCCGTATTTTTCCCGGTAGACGCTGGCAAAATGGGCCTGATCCACAAAGCCCGTTGAAAAGGCCACCTGGGCGACGGCCAGTCTTGTCTTGCGCAACAGGTCATCGGCCTTGTGCAGGCGGATATCCATGTAGCAGCGCATCACGCTGATGCCGAGATCGGATTTGAAATTGCGCTGAAGCTTGCGCGGGCTCACCCCGGCCAGCATGGCGATCTGGTCCAAAGTCAGAAGGTCGCTCACATGGCTTTCCATCAGATCGACAGCAGCGACCACGCAGCTGTTGAGGCTTGCTGCACTGCCCAGATAGCGCGAGCGCAAGGGCTCCTCCGGGCTGCGCATGCCGCTATGGACCAGCCAGTCGCTGACGGTGGTGGCCAGCTCCAGGCCCAGTTCGGATGTGATCACCGCCAGCATCATGTCGAGCGCGGCAACCCCGCCCGCGCAGGTATAGCGGTTGCGGTCGATCACAAAGAGACGCCGCTCCAGAAAATAGCGGTCCGAATGGGCGCTGAGTTCCTCAAAATGTTCCCAATGTACGGTGAACCGGTGGCCGTCCATCAGCCCGGCCCGTGCAAGCAGGGCACCGCCGCCGGAAATTCCGCCAAGGGCCACCCCATGGGCGGCCAGCTTGCGCAACGCCGCCTGTATTGGTCCAGAGGCCGCAGACACGGGGCGGCTGCCTGCCACCACAAACAGAATATCCACCTGATTGCTGAGGATACCGAGGGGCTCGGTCTCGAACTGCGCGCCGCAGGAGGCACGCACCTTACCGGCGTTCAGCGAATAATAGGTCAGGGTGAAATGATCCCCGGTCCCGAGGTGGTTGGCAGCCCGGAAGGGCTCGACTGCCGCTGCAATCGACATCAGGGCGAACCCGTCGACCAACAGGAAGCCAATCTTTCGGCATCTGGTCTCACTCGTCATTCCCGCATCTTATACAGAGGGACCTGTCACCGGTCACGTCTCTTGTCGTGTCAGACCGGTATCAGCGGCAGGCGGGAGAGGCTGGAAACAGGGCGACCCGCAGCCCATCACGGCAAGGGTGCTCGTTATAGGGGCGTCGTAAGGGTCAATGCACTTTATGCGAGCTTCGCCTTGGATTGTGTTAGGCAACGTAATATGATGGCTCGATTAGAGTAAAGATTGAAGCAAATGCGAGGTTTGAGATTTATGTCCGAAAAATGAGAATATGAACAGGTGTTTTGAATATTTCAAGTTCTAAGCATTTTGGGATTTGATGCGTGTTTTCCGGTTTTTGAACGTGATTTTAAATCAGAATATTGCCGAACTTTGATGAGGTTGCTGTCATGAGACGAGTTGTGCCGAAGTCCCTTCATCTTGAAGCGCGCCGGGAGATGGTCGGTGCCTTGTGCGCCTATCAGGACAAACTTTGTCCGGCTGAATTGCTGGCGGTCGCCAGTCAGGTTGTCGGAAGCTTGATTGCCCTGCAGGACGAAACCCGGCTGACCCCGGAACATGCGATGGAAATCGTGTTGCAGAATATCGAGGAAGGCAACCGGGCCGCCAATGCGGATCTTGCGCAAAAGACCGACGCCGCCTGAAAAATCTGCGTCGCGGTACCGGCAGGGTCAAACCCGCTTCGCGAGGCTCACACGCCGCGTGCCAATGTCCTGAGATGTTCCAGCTGGAGCGACGCCACCTCAAGGCCGTTAGCATGCGCCGCGCGCAGGGCTGCGGCGCGTCGGCTTCCGGGAAGGCGCGCACCCTCCAGGGCTTGCAGTCGGTCGAGCAGGACGTCCAGCCGACGGCTGAAATGCGCGTCCTGGGGTGTCATGGCAATTAGAAACTGGCCGACATGGGGCGCAGGCCCTTCGGCGGTGAAGAAAGACGAAGCATCCGCACTGAATGCAGCCCCTGTCATCGTCGTGGCAAGGATCTCGATCATCAGGGCAAGGGCAGTGCCTTTTGCATCTGCAATGGGCAGCATGGTCCCCGCCAGCGCCTCGGCCGGATCCGTGGTTGGCTGGCCTTCCCGGTCCAGCGCCCAGCCTTCGGGAATGGGCTCTCCGGCTTTGTGGGCCGCCATCACCTTGCCGCGCGCCACCTTGGACAGGGACAGGTCGATGACAAGCGGGTCGCTGTTTTCGCGCGGGGCGGCAAAGGCAATCGGGTTGGTGCCGAAAAACGCTGTGCTGCCCCCGTAAGGGGCCATGGCCGCCGGGGTGTTGGCAACCATCAGCGCCACCAGGCCATGACTGGCCAATTTGGCCACCTGCACGGAAAGGGCGCCGCAATGGTGGGAGCGTGTCACGCCCAGGCTTGCGCAGCCATGGGCGCGGGCAAGATCGGCCCCCTCGCGGATCACCAGATCCAGCGCCGGATAGGCAAAGCCGCCATCCGCATCGGCTAACAGGCTGGCCGTGCCGGTCTGCCGGATCTTGACCTCGGCCTGCGCACGGATCTTGCCGCTGCGCATTTGGGCAGCATAGTCGGCGACGCGGGAAAACCCGTGCCCCCTCTGGCCTTCCGCCTCTGCCGCCACAAGGGCTGCCGAAACGGAATGGGCCACCGGTAGGTTGGCTCCGGCGGCAGTGAAAACCGATGTCAGGAGCCGGGTGGCCTGCTCCAGGGTCAGGCGTTCTGATTGCGTCATGGTCCCATCCTTGCCGAACGGGCAGGACAGGGCAACCGGCTGCCCGGCTGCCCTGACCCGTATCAGGCGCTGCGATAGAGTTTTGTCATGGAAAACTCCCGGTGGCCGAGAGCCTCGGAGGCGGTGTGACGCCCGTTGGCGGTGCGGCGGATCATGTCGATCAGTGCGTCACCGGCCTCATCGATGGTCATCTCCCGGCGCAGGATGCCGGATACATCCACATCCACATGCTCGCTCATGGTGCGCACCGTGCGCGGATTGGCGGTGATCTTGATGACCGGTACGATGGGGTTGCCAACCACATTGCCCTGGCCGGTCGGGAAGGTATGGATGACGGCTCCACCTGCGGCCATCAGCGTCACGCATTCTGCTGCCGCCGAAGAGGAATCCATGAAATAAAGGCCGTTGCCGGAGGTGGGTTCTTCCGCCGGTTCCAGAATGTCGATGTAGCAGGAGGTCCGGCCGATCTTTTCCAGATTGCCGAGGGCCTTTTCCTCAATGGTGGTCAGACCGCCTTCGATATTGCCCTTGGTCGGCTGGCTGTCGGACAGGTCGTCGGTCTGGTGGGCAAAGATCACTTCGTCCTGATAGGCCTTCCACATCTTGTACCAGCGTTCGCCGACCTCCTCGTTGACCGCTCGCTTCTGGCAAATATGTTCCGCGCCGGTGATTTCAGAGGTTTCACCGAAAAAGCCGGTAATGCCTTCCGGCAGCAGTTTGTCATACATGTTGCCAACGGTCGGGCAGGAGCCGAGGCCGGTGGTGGTGTCGCTCTCACCGCATTTGGTGGAGATCCAAAGGTCCGAAAGCGGGCATTCTTCCCGCTGCAATTCACTCGACCAATGGACAAATTCCTTGGCCTTCCAGGAGGCGGCGCGGATGGTCTCAAAGTCCCCGTTCTGCTCAATGGAGAATTCGGCCACCGGCTTGCCGGTCTTGCGGATGCCGTCGGCGATCCGCCTGGTCCAGCCCGGTTCGATGCCGATGACCACGACAGCGGCCACATTCGCATTGGCGCCAGTGCCGATCATGGTGCGGAAATGCAGATCCAGATCCTCACCAAATTGCAAGCGGCCATAGGCATGGGGAATGGCCAGCGTGCCTTTGACATTGTTGGCAACCGCCTCGCAGGCTGCGTTGGAGATATCGTCCACGGGCAGGATGACCACATGGTTGCGCACACCAACCCGGCCATTCTCGCGCCGGTAGGCTTTCACCGTGATGTTGGAATATTTGGAAGACATGGTCACGGCTCCTTACCAGCGCTTTGTTTTGCAATTGTGGGTGTGCACGTGGCCGCCCTTGGGAATGTCGGCGATGATCTTGCCGATGTCCTCACCATATTTGGTGGCCGTATCGCCCTCCTTGAGGTCCTTCAGCGCGATCTTGTGGCCAATGGGCACATCCGCGCCGGCGGTCAGCCGGAAGGTGGAATTGTCATGGGTGACACAGCACAGCATATCGGTGCCGCTGGTCAGGCCTTCCACCACAACCACGCCGACATTGTCGGCGTGCTCATGGACAAGCAGGTGAGGAATTTCGGACATGGAGCGTCTCCTTATGGATTGGGTTTCAAAAGGATCTTGGGAATGGCGACCTTGCCGTCCCGCAGGTCGGTAAAGGCTTTCAGCCCCTCGGAAAGCGGCCGAACCTCCACCCAGTCGAGCGGGCCGAGGTGGCCCTCGAACATGGCTCTGGCAGTGTCGCGGAAGTCCTGGGCCGTATAGGTATAGGTGCCGATGAACGTGATTTCCTGAAGGGTCATGCGCCGGATATCGAGCCCGCCTTCCGCCGAGCCCAGTCCGATATGGGCGATAACGCCACCCGGTTTTATCCGGGCGGAGGCGGCTGCACGGGTCGTCTCAAACCCGACCGCATCGATCACCAGATCATAGAGCCCGCTGGCCTCGCTCTCCTGAGGCGTCAGCACCTCCTGGGAACACCGGGTCCTCAGGTAGCGGGCGCGGGTCTCATGGGGTTCGACAATGCGGATCTGGCTGACCCCTTGCGCCCTCAGGCACAAGGCTGCGCCAAGGCCGATGGTGCCGCCGCCGATGACAAGGGCTTTTGCGTCCGCCGGTCCCTTGAACAGGGCCTTGATGGCGAGCCGCACCGCATGCCAGCCGCAGGCCAGCGGCTCGGTAAGGGCGGCCTGTTCGTCACTGACATGGTCCGGAACGGCCACCAGATTGCCATCTGCGGCAGTGACAAACTCTGCAAAGCCGCCTTCGCGTGGGGGCATGGAAATGATTTTGCGCTCCGGACACAGATTGTCCCGGCCAGAGAGGCAAAACTCGCACGTGCCGCAGGAGGCGAGCGGATTGACGGTCACCCGCTGGCCTGAAAAGGCACCGGAGAGGGCGGTGCCCGAGACTTCATGGCCCAGGATCAGTGGCGCCGGGCGGCGTTCGTCATGGCCTAGAAAGGCATGCATGTCCGAGCCGCAAATGCCGCTTTGGGCCACCTGGACCAGCGATTCTGCGGGGCTGGGCACCGGATCGGCGGTGTCCTGATAGGATTGCGTTTGCGGGCCGGTGTAAACAAGTGCTTTCATTTTGCGGTGAAACCTCCGTCAACCATAAGAATCTGCCCTGTTACATACGCGGAAGCTTCTGAACATAAAAAGAGAATTGGCCCATCAATGTCACTGAGCCTGCCGTTGCGCCCGGCACAGGTCTGTGCGGCGTTGCGCTGCGCCCTTGCGTCATCTTCAAAAACGGCGGCAGTGAGTTCCGTTGGAAAAAAGCCGGGGCCAATGGCATTGGCGGTGATGCCGTCTTTCGACCAGGCCTCGGCCATGGCCCGCGTCATCTGCCCGACCCCGCCCTTGGACGCGCCATAGGCGATCCCGCCTGGAAAGGCCCGGAAACTTTGCAGGGAGGCAAAGGTCACGATCCGGCCCCAGCCTGTGGCCCGCATGGCCGGGACAAGGGCCTGGCTGAGAAAGAAGGGCGCCGTGAGGTTGAGGGCAAGGGTCAGCTCCCAGCCGTCCCGGGTGACGTCATCGGCGGGCTGACGGGTGTTAATCCCGGCCGCATGCACGAGGATCTGAGGTGAGCCGAACGGCGCGGCAATCCGATTGGCTGTTTCGTCGAGGCTGCCCTGTTGGCTGAGGTCCGCCGGAACCGACGCTGTGGCGCCTCCGGCGGTCCGGCGCCAGTCCTCCAGATCCGCTTCGCGCCGGGCAACGCCAACCACCTTTGCCCCGGCAGAGGCCAGTACGGTCGCCGCGCGGCGACCAAGTCCAGAACTGGCGCCGGTGACGCAGGCTACCTTGCCGGAAATGTCAAAGAGGCCGCTCATCCTTTAGATCCCGGCCTCGGCGTTCAGGTCAAATGTTTCATCGGGGAAGTACTTCTTGAGCCGGATATCGGCAGTGCGGGCGTGGCCCTCCATGCCTTCCAGGCGGGAAATCCGGGCCGTGGCTTCCGCCACCGGTTTTGCCCCCTCTCGGGTCGCCCGCTGCCAGGTGACGATCTTCATGTATTTGTGGACCGACAGGCCGCCGGTATAAGTGGCTGCGCCGGAGGTGGGCAGCACATGGTTCGGGCCGGAGGCCTTGTCGCCAAAGGCGACCGTTGTCTCTTCGCCCAGAAACAGCGAGCCGTAGCAGGCCAGCCGCTCCAGCCACCAGTCAAGGTCCCGGGCCTGCACGGTCAGGTGTTCGGGCGCATAGGCGTCGGAGGTTGCCGCCATTTCGTCCCGGCTGCTGCACAGGATCACCTCCGCATAGTCGCGCCAGGCGGCCGACGCATTGTCCCGGTTCACCTCGGGCAGATCGTCGATCAGCTTCGGCACCCTGGCCATCACCGCTTCGGCCAGAGAGCGTGTGTCGGTCACCAGCCAGACCGGAGAATTGTAGCCATGTTCGGCCTGGCCGACGAGGTCGGAGGCCACCACCTCCGGATCCGCCGAACTGTCGGCCAGGATCAGGCTGTCGGTCGGCCCGGCAATCATGTCGATGCCGACCCGGCCGAACAGGATGCGTTTGGCCTCGGCCACAAACTGGTTGCCCGGGCCGACCAGAATATTGGCTTTCGGCAGGCCGAACAGGCCGAAGGTCATGGCGGCCACGCCCTGGACCCCGCCCATGGCCAGAATTTTGTCAGCGCCGCAGACCTTGGCCGCATAGATGATGGCGGGATTGATGCCGATGCCCGGGCGCGGTGGCGAACAGGCAATGATGTTCGCACAGCCCGCCACCTTGGCGGTGGTCACGGTCATGATGGCGCTGGCAATATGGCTGTAGCGCCCGCCGGGAATGTAGCACCCGGCAGTCTCCACGGGGATGCTCTTCTGGCCGGCGGTCAGGCCGGGCACCACTTCCACCTCCACATCCACACAGGTCTGCTTCTGGGCTTCGGCAAAGCGCTTCACATTGGCATGGGCAAATTCGATATCCCGCTTCAGCTTATCCGGCACTTTTGCCGTTGCGGCCTCAATCGCGGCTTCGTCCAGCAGGATTGCGCCGTCATATTTGTCAAAGCGTGCGGCATAGTCGAGGGCGGCCGCATCACCGCCCGCTTCGATCGTATCCAGGATTTCCTGCACGATCCGGGTGGTTTCAGAGGCGTCTGTCTTGGAAGTGCGCACCGCTTTTTTCAGATAGTCGACAGTCATGGCGGGTCCTACTTGTAAATATCGGGAAGAAGCGTGGTGGAGATCGCCGGGACATAGGCGATCAGCAGGGTCACGAGCAGCATGAAGAAGACGAAGGGGATGGCACGGGCCGCGATCTTCAGGATCGATTCCCCGGTCAGGCCAGACACCACGAAGAGGTTGAGGCCAAGGGGCGGCGTGATGAACCCAACCCCGAGGGCGGTGATCATCATGATGCAGAACTGGATCTCGTTCATGCCGATATTGTCGGCCAGCGGCTTCAGGATCGGTGCCAGGATCACGATGTTGGGTGTGGTCTCCATCACGCAGCCGGCCGCAATCAGGATGACGATCATCAGCAGGATCAAAAGGGCCGGTTCATTGGTGAGCGAGGTCACGGCATAGACAAATCCCTGGGGCACGCCGAGGATCGCCAGTGCCTGGGCAAGGGGCAGGGAAAAGGCGATGATCGGCACGATCACGCCATTGACCTTTGCCGAGCTGACCAGCATGGCCGGAAAGTCCGACAGTTTCAGCGTGCCGAGCAGGAAGCCCATCGCAATGGTAATCATCACCGCAACCGCACCGGCTTCCGTAGGGGTCAGGCGGCCAGAGAAGATGCCATAGAAAATCACGCCGGGAACGATGAAGGCATACCAGCCCGATTTCAGCGCCTTGCCGAGATTGCTGGCCCATTCCCCGAAGGTCATCAGCTCGCCGCTCTCATAGGCGTAGATCCGGTTCATGACGATGTTAGTGACCAGGATGGAGACCAGAATGGCCAGGCCTGGGACCACGGCGGCCAGAAACAGCGTGGAGGCGGAGATGCCCAGCACCAGACCGATGATGATATAGGCGATGGAGGGCGGGATCAGGATGCCGGTACAGGCGCCTGCGGCCACCAGGGCACAGGCATAGGGGCGCGGGTAGCCGCTGTCCACCAGCCGATCGATGGTCATGCGCCCTACGGCTGCGGCCCCGGCTGCATCGGATCCGGAAATTGCGGAAAACATGCCGCAGACCAGAACGGTGGCCGAGCCGAACCCGCCCTTTGCCCAACAGGTCAAGGCCTCGGCCACGTCAAGAAACTTGCGGCTGAGCCCGGTGCGCACCAGAACGTCGCCGGTCAGGATGAAGAGGGGCACCGCTGTCAGGGCAAAATGGTCGATGCCGTGAAACAGGCTTTCGCCCACCAGGGAAAGCGGCAGGGCACCGGAGATCACCAGCATGGCGATCGAGGCGGCGCCGATGGCGGCCCAGACCGGCACCGCAAGGGCGACCAGGACGACAAAAATGAGAACCGGGCCGTAAAAGGACCATCCCAGTTCGACGGTCTGTTGCTGAAGATGTTGCCAGAGCATCGCGACCTCCCTCAGTCGAACAGTTTGTCGCCTTCATAGACGGGGCGCCCGTCACGAAGGTCGCGCAGATCACGCAGGAAGGACTGGACCAGGCGGAACAGGACCAGGGCGAAGCCGAACGGCACGGCCATCAGGAACCAGACCTGGCTGATGCGCAGGCCATGGGTGACGGACCCGAATTTGGCGGAGACCAGAACCGTTTCGAAAGACCAGTAGAGAGCAATCACCGCTACGGCGGCCATCACCAGGTCGCCGAAGATATAGAGCAGGGCTTTGAAGCGCGGTCCGGCATATTGCATGATCACGTCAATGCGGATGTGGCCGCGTTCCTTCACGGCGGCGGCAGCGCCGATCCAGACCAGATAAATGAAGGAGTAGCGGACGATTTCTTCCCCCCAGATCGAGGAATAGGCGAAGACCTCGCGCCGGATCACTTCGACAAACATGGTCAGGACGAGCATCACATAGAACACCAGCAGCAGCCAGCGTTCACCGTTGCGGTCGACGGCTTTGAGAACAGTCGGCATAGGCACTCCTTCACCGGTCCCATCAGACAGGGTCTGATGCGGCGGTCTTGCGGAATGGAAAACGTCGGGCGGGTCCGGACCGGCGCTGTGTCAGCGCCGGTCCGTTGTGGTCTTTTTGGGGCTCAGGCGTCGTGCACGTAGTAGCGGCTCTGGGAGGCGGCGGCTTCTTCGAGCCGCGCAAAGGCCTCCATGGATCCGGCCAGTTCAACCTTGAACGGATCCCATTCCTCGCGCTGGTAGCCCCCGGCGGCTTGCCATTCGGCCAGCTGGTCCTGGGTCAGGGAGTGGAACTCCACCCCCGATTTAACCAGTTCCGACATGGCGTAGGAGCGGGCGGCGGGGACCTTGGCAAGGTTTTGCTGTGCGGTGATGTCACCGGCAAATTCAATGCCTTCCTGAACGTCGGAGGGCAAGGAATTGAACCATTCCAGATTCATGGAATAGACCTGACTGTCCGGCACCGCCTGGGTGAAGGTGACATGGCTCAGGATGTCCTTGAACCCGAAGACATAGAGGGCGCCGACGGAGGGGTCGAGCGCATCTGCGACCCCCTGCTTGATGGCGGACGGGGTCTCGCCCCAGGCGACCGGGGTCGGGTTGGCACCGACCATGCGGTAATATTGCTGCAGCATGGCCGAACCGGGAACGCGGAATTTGACGCCATCCAGATCCGCCGGCGTAAGGACCTTGTTGCCGCCCTTGCGCACGGCGACCACGCGCGGGTCGATCACAACATAAAACAGCGCCTTGAAACCGGAGGCTTCGATCTTGGGATGAACCTCCTCTTTCCAGGCCTTTGAGGTGACAAGATTGGTGAAACGCTGATTGGAGCCGCAAAAATACGGCATGTTGATCAGGTCAACTGCGGATGCAAAGGGGGCGAAATTCGACAGTGAGTGCTGGGCGGCCTGAATGGTGCCGCCCTGGACCGCCTGGGCGAGAGCCCCGCCAGCGCCAAGCTGACCGCCGGGGGCCAGGCGCACATAGACTTTGCCATTGGTGGCATTCTGGATGTTTTCCTTCAGGTCCAGCTGCATGATCGGGTAGCTGCGCGAAGCGCCCAGCACATAGGCGGTGGCCAGCGTCATGATGTGGTCGGCGGCCTGTTCCCGTGCGCGCTCCTCCTGCGCGGTCTGGGCTGCAGCCTGCTCGGACCAGAGCGTGCCGGCCGCACCTGCCACAAGGGCAGCGGTAAAGCTTCCGGCCCCGGCCAGTTTTAAAAAGGTCCGGCGCTCGCACGAGGCGAGGTCTTCAGTTTTCTTCATAGTCTCCTCCCAAAATCCGGTTCTGACCGGTTATTTGCCGGCTTTTTTGTCCGCTTCCTTCCTCAGGATTGCCGCCGTGAACGCAACCGACACTGCCAACAAACAAAGCATCTCACCGGCATTTCCGAAAAACGGCATTCCGCCAAAAGAACCGACCGAAACGTTGATCACGAAGACGGCGAAGAAAAGCACCGCCAGAGCCAAAAACATGATCACCTCCCAACGATCAATTCCCCCGGCATTGAAAAATGTAAGCGCTTACATTATGCATTGCAAGCGGAAAAAACGGTTCCCGCAGTCTGAAAAGATCTGTAAGGCAGGATCAGGGACGATAAGAAAAGGGGAGCAGCGGTACGCCGGACTTATGGCAAATGAACCCAAACACAAGATCAGCGGCGTGCCCACATTGGCCGATGTTGCCAATGCGGCAGGTGTTTCAACGGCCACTGTTTCAAGATGTCTGAACCTGCCTGACAGGGTCACGAAAAAGACCTTGAAGACGGTGATGGATGCTGTTGACCGGCTCGGATATTCGCCCAATTACAGCGCCCGGGCTCTTGCTGCCGGCCGCACCAACACCATCGGTGCGATCATTCCGACCATGGAAAACGCTATCTTTGCCCGGGGCCTGCAGGCCTTTCAGGAGGAGTTGCACAAGAACGGCTGCACCTTGCTGGTGGCCAGTTCCTCTTACCGGCCGGAGCTGGAAGAAGAGCAGATCCGGACCCTAACCGTGCGCGGAGCGGATGCTCTGCTTCTGATCGGATATCAGCGGGACCCTCAGATCTATACCTATCTGGAAAAGCGCAACATTCCGGTGGTTCTGACCTGGGTGTCCGATCCGGACTCCAGCAACCTGTCCGTGGGATTCAACAACAAGTCGGCGATGCACGCCCTGGCGCAGCGGGTGCTGGCGGAAGGGCACCGGCACATCGGCTGCATTTCAGCGCCAACGGCCGACAATGACCGGGCGAGGGCCCGGGTGGAGGGGATCCGCGTGGCCTTGATGGAAATGGGCCTTGACCCGGACGGTCTTCAGCTCGTGGAAGCTGACTATTCGATTGAAAACGGGGACAGGGCCTTCCGCACCCTCATGTCTGCCCCGGTCCGGCCAACGGCGGTTATGTGTGGCAATGACGTTCTGGCTGTTGGTGCTTTGCGGGCGGCTGGAGCCCTGGGTCTGAAAGTGCCGGAGGAGGTCTCCCTGACCGGCTTTGACGATATTGAATTGGCCAGTGTTGCCCCGGTTCCCCTGACCACCGTCCATGTGCCCCACCGCCGCATGGGCCAATATGCAGCCCAGGCGCTGCTGACGGCGCTTGGGGGCGGGCGGCCGGACAGCGTCGAGTTGCCCACATCCATAAGCATGCGCAAGACACTGGGTCCGGCGCGGGAGCCGTAAAGCGCTGCCTTTTGCTGTTACTCTGCCCGCAAATCCTCATAAGACACCATGACATGCTGCCGGTAGGCCGGGCGGCGGGTCAGTCTCTCATAATAGGCTTCAAGCGCGGGCAGGGGCGCTCTGTCGATGCTGATATCATAGTAGCGGTAGAGCACATGGGCGAATTGGATGTCAGCGAGGGTCAACCCGTCTCCGACAAGAAAAGCCTGTGACTGGAGCCGGTCCTCGGCGATCTTGAACTTGGCCTCCAGGGCGCGGACAGCAGCCTGGATTTTCTCCGGCTCCCGGCTGGCGCACGGTGTGCGCACCACCCGCCAGAATACCGGCGCGGTAAAGGCGAGGGCGACATTCAGTTTCGACCATTCCGCCCACCGGTCCACCTCGGTTCTGGCAATAAGTTCCTCCGGCCAGAACGGGCCCTGGCTGTATCTGCTGGCGAGATAGCGCAAAATGGCACCGGTCTCCCAAAGAGGCGGGTTGGTGCCGTCCTGAAGCACCGGCACTGTCCGGTTCGGGTTGAGCGCAAAAAACGCATCCGTCTCGGTCCCACCAAAGCGGTGGCCGATGTCATGGCGCTGACAGGGCAGGTCCAGCTCGCCGATGCACCACATCAGCGCCTGAACATTCGACGAGGTCTTGCGGCCCCAAACCGTGAGCATGACGGGTCCTTCGTGTGTGAGGTGGGCCGGTGGGCCAGCCTCTGCAGTCTAGCGTCTCCGTCCTGGGCATCAAGCTGTGCTCCGCGCAAGCGTGGGGCAGATCCGGCCGCTCCGGTGCCTGTTGCATTGTTGACTGCTTGCCCGGCAATAGAGCTCTGTCCGGCGTGGGGGGCTTGGGGCAAGCGCCGCTATCGCTGCCGGGCCAGCCTATCGCTGGTGTGGCTGTTGACCCAGTCTTCAATGTAGGTGTGGTGGTCCGCCCAATCGGACCAGGTGGCCGCCGCCCAGTCCCGGATCTTGGTGCTATGATCCGGGCTTCCGGCAAAGGGCGCCACATCGGCGATGCACATGGAAAAACGGCTTGGCGGCTCCAGAAAGATCAGGCTGGCCTTATGTCTGGAAAAGCCAAGCATGACCTCGTTGGTTTTCTGCGGCGGCAAGGGTGTTGTCAGCTGGACATGAAGCCGCGCCAGATGCAGCCCCACCGACTGGATTTGCCGTCGGCTCTTCTCCGTGCCGGGATGCTGAACCGCATAGGTGTCCACCGTCATGCGGTGGGCGGCCGCAAATTGAGGGGCGCTGTACTCAATGGCCAGAACCTTGTTGAAGAGATCGAAACAGGCCGGTGACGCGGTCATATAGGCATGAACTGGCCCTTCCATGACATCAAGTGTGGCGCCACAGCCGGGGCAGCGGGATGTTTTGGGAAGGGCGTGCATGATCTGCGTATCTGAGCCTGCGCCTGAGAGGGGTGTGTGGTTTGGGTCTTTGACAGTCTTTTGAGAACGCAAACCTAGCGGCCGATTGGGGCAGAGTTAGGGGAAGAGGCTGCGCCCATCCCTCAAATCGAAAGCTGGTGACTGGCGTGCGGAAAACCATGCGACCGGAACCTCGCAATGCACAATCCCAGAGCGCCGATTGCGCAGGGTAGGGTGGCGCGGGCGGGAGCTGGTTGCCATGCCGCCATCCGTGTCATTGACCCCGCTGCAGCTGCGCCTCCCGCTGACGCTAAAGCCGATTTTCCGGAAATCCGCTGTCGGCAGGCAACGGACTTCGTCAGATGTTTGGCAATATTCTGGGCCGAGGGAACGCGGGGCACCAAAACCGGAGAGTTGATCCCCTGCGGCGCGTGGGACATGGCGCTGGTGGCGGGCCTTTCCCTGCGGCTGCAGGGACGCTGAGCGGGCGCCTCTTGTTGCGCAGTCAGCAGCTCCGGCGCTCGCGGATTTTGGATCCATGGTCCGGGGCGATCTTAGGACGCGGTCCGGTAGCCGCCATTATAGGCCTCGCTCTTCCGGCGGATCTGGGAATGCTCTACAATGCGTTCGCGTGCGATCCCGCGGAACTCTTCAATTGACGACAGGCCTTTGCGCTGCAGGTAATCGCGCAAATCCTCTGTCAGTTCCTGGATGAGCTTAACGCCAATCCCACCGCTGCCTTTTTCTTCCATGGCGGCCGTGCAGACCTGCAGGTTCCCCGCCCCGTGGACAATAAAATTGAAGGCCTCGCGAAACCCCCGGATGCCACCAATGCCGGAAATCGCCTTGTCCGGATACGCCCGTGAGATGTCCGACACACGTTGCAGGGCTTGCGGCAGAATAGCCGCGCCTCCCAGGCCTCCGGAAGTGACAAGGCCGTCGACCTCGACCTCGAATTTCATGGTTTCAGGGTCCATCAGGGGCAAAGACGGAAACGTATTGCACAGCGATATGGAGGCGGCGCCCGATTCATAGGCGACCCCGGCGGCCTCCACCAGAGAGGAGGTTGAGGGCGTGAGTTTCACCCACACCGGAACGCTGACCACGCCGGTGACAGCCTTGAGGATCGAGCGGATGATGTCTTCATCATTGGCAATATGCGCGCCCATGTCTTTGCGGTCCATATGCGGGCAGGACAGGTTCAGCTCCAGCGCGTCACACCCGGCGGTCACGCAAGCGGTTGCCAGCTTGCGCCAATTGTTCATTTCGTCTTCACCGCCCGCCCCGGCCATGATGGAGGCAATGAGCATGCGGTCGGGATAGGTGCTCTTGATCTCCTCCAGATCAGGAAGCCACAAATCAAGCGGCTGATCGGAAATCAGCTCCCAGTTCCAAGAGGAATGGGCCACCGTGTCTGGCCGTTTTGTGCGCGAAACGTAAGGTTTGGCTTCGCTGGAACGCTGAAAGATCGTCTTGGGTCCTGCGACGTTTTCAACCGGGTGCAAGCCAATCGTCTTGGTGACAACACCTCCCCATCCAGCCTCAAAGGCCCTCAGAATTTTGCGTTTGCTTTCCGTAGGCGGCGCAGAAGCCAGAACGAATGGATTGACGAATTCAAGGCCGGTGAAATGTGTCGAAAGCGCATTTGACATAATGTGTCCTCTGGTTTTTGAGGACTAGGACAATCATTTTTGACCAAAGAGTCAATCTTTGCCGGAGCCCCTTCTGCACCAGATCCGGAAATTGCAAAAAATTAAAGCAAATGCCCAAAAAACAGATGCAGATGCTGCCAAAGACCATGAAGACCGGGAAGAAGAGGGAATGCGGTGCTGGCCGTGTCGAGCCCCAGGCATATGCCGGTATTCGGCTTCAAGCCGCTTTGACCTAGTGTGGTTGAATTAAAATACGCCTCTTTTATGCAGCGCGCACCGGAGCATATTTCAGTTTCGAAAACCATAATAGAAACATAAGCTTGCTAGCCACACTCTAGTGCTCTTCGCAATCTGGTCAGATTTGGCCTAATATCAACCTCACCAAACAAGACCCTATTGGCTGGTTTTTCAGCTTCGCCGCCAAGGAAAGGCGAGCAGGCTGGCCTTGTTGGCCGGGTAAGCGGTGTGACACAGCGTGGCAGGCCTGAAAAAGCCACCAAAGGCCACGACATGAGAGCGTTGCGCCCTGTCGCGCGCCCTGGACGATATCCCATACGGCCCTGTAACATGCGCTTTGCAGAACGCGCTCATGTCTCGGTCGAAGAGGGTCTTATTTGGTAAGGTTGGTTTTACCGGGCCAGTTGCATCAGAATGTTTGTAGAAACGGCCTGAAGATGGCGTCCAATGGGTCTTCGCACAACCCAATTTGCCTTTTTCGGGTTGAGCGCTACCGCAGACGCAAATATGGCGGACCTTCTGGGAGAAAGTTCGAACCATATTGATGATCTTTTCAAAGAGCTTGAGACATGGGAAGCGATATTGAATGCGCTTCCAGATTTCGATGTGGATGAAACTTCTCCGCCAAGTGATCCGCCCGATCTAAGCCCGCGCTGATCCTTTCCTACATTCAAATTCAATTGCACCCGCCCTCACTATGAGCGGCGGGTTTTCTTTTTTTGGGGAGCCTGCGCGCCTACAATGCCTAACCCGCCTGACCACCGCATCACGATTCGGCTCAAGCCGGACGAGTATGCGCTTGTGAAGGCAAAGGCGGGTGACAAGCAACTTGCTCCATTCATACGCGAACTTGTTCTGGAGAAAGCCGCAGAGCAGCGCAAGGCACACAAAGCTGCACCGATAAAGGACCATCGCGTTCTTGCGCAGATTCTTGCCTTGCTCGGTCAGAACAATCTGGTTCTCGCATTCAAAAAAGCTTCGGAAGACATTGAGGATGGCACTCAGCCAGCAGATGACGAATGCAAAGCGCTTCTCGTGCAGTGCCATGATCTTCTGACCAGAGTTCGTAAGTTATTGATGTGCGCTCTTGGGGTAGCAGAGCGATGATGCTCAAGGGGGCACAGCGCGGCAATGCCAAAAAACTGGCGATTCACTTGCTCAATGAAAACGACAATGATTTTGTTGAGGTGCATGAAGTCTCAGGGTTCGTATCCGATGATGTCACTGGCGCGTTCAAGGAAGTCCAGGCGATTGCCAAGGGTACCAAGTGTAGCCAGCCGTTTTTCTCCGTCAGTATAAACCCGCCTGCCAATGTATCCGTCACGGTTGAGATGTTTGAAGAAGCTGCGGACAGGATTGCTGAAGTCAATGGCCTCGTCGGTCAACCTCGCGTTCTCATTTTTCATGAGAAAGACGGGAGGCGGCATGCACATGTGGTGTTTTCCCGCATTGATGCGCAGACCATGACAGCGAAGAACCTACCGCATTTCAAAAACCGGTTGATGTCTCTCAGTCGAGATCTTTTCTTTGAGCATCAATGGAAGATGCCTGCGGGTTTACGTGATCGTTCCCTCAAATCTCCCACCAATGTCACGCTTGCAGAATGGCAAGCTGCCAAGCGGCGCGGCAAGAACGCAATCGACCAGAAAAAACTCATTCAACAATGCTGGATGGTCAGCGATAGCCGTTCAGGTTTGGAAGCAGCGCTCAAAGATCATGGTTACATTCTCGCCAAAGGCGATAGGCGCGGTCATGTGGTTGTTTGCCATGACGGTGAAGTTTTGGCTGTTGCTCGAGCGGTTGGGAAAAAAGCGAAGGTCGTTCGCGAACGACTGGGAGAAGCTGACGGCCTGCCAAGCGTTGAAGAGGCCATGGCAAAGCATAGAAACAACGTCCGCCGCCAATTCGTCCGTATGGCTGGTGAAGCAAGGAATGATCTGACCATCGAACGTGCAGCACTTGAGAACGAGCGCAAGCAATTGATCTCAACTCATAGAAGTGAGCGCACAAAGTTGGACGAAGGTCAGGCTAGACGATGGTATGCAGAAGCGTGAGCGTCCGTTGAACCCGACCTGCCGCTTTTCGATTTGGTGCGTTAAGTGTCCGCTTAATTAAATGGACATTTAAGGGCCCTTAATGAGTAAGCGAAGAAAGCGGCGGA
>NZ_JBSWYG010000022.1:0-101905 GCF_056160985.1 Roseibium sp. AWQ4_290 | reverse complement strand
TGGCCCGCCGCCGCTGCGTTAAATGGGGACTACGCAGCGACGGGCCAGCTCATCACCAAGGGGGGCAAAATTGGGCGCCGATAAGGGGTCACGTTTGGATGCCGATTGACAGACAGGCCGGACATATCAAAGCAACCGATCACTGCAACAAGACAAAACAGCTCTTGCTATAGGGGGCGTCCACATATGTATCACAAAAAATACGATCTGTGAGTCATATATGTCCACAGATTCTAGAACGGTCCGAAACGACCAAGCCCGGGTCGATCCCGCTGCCGCCAGTGCTGGCCATTTGGAGTGGTCTGCACTGGCTCATTCTGTCCTAATGAGCCGGAAAAACCATAAGACAAGCATTTCCCACTGACTCCGGATCATATCCCGCCGCAGCGAAGTAGTTTCTTGCAAAAACGAAAAAAGCCCGCCAAAGGGCGGGCTTTGATCGTCCCTGAGAAGGCTTGCCTCAGTCGATTTCGACATAGTCTTCCGGGGTCAGGCCGAGGCGGCCGTCCACATAGGTGCCGCAGCGCTCCAGAAGTTCATCCATATCGTTTTCAAAGAAATGGTTGGCGCCCGGAATGGTTTCGTGATCGATCACGATGCCCTTTTGGGTCTTCAGCTTGTCCACAAGGGTCTGAACGTCTTTCTGGGGCACCACCTTGTCCTGATCGCCGTGGATAATCAGGCCGGAAGAGGGGCAGGGCGCCAGGAAAGAGAAGTCGTGCAGGTTTGCAGGAGGGGCGACTGAGATGAAACCTTCCACTTCCGGACGGCGCATCAGAAGCTGCATGCCGATCCAGGCGCCGAAGGAGAAGCCGCCAATCCAGCATGCCCGCGCGTCCGGGTGCACGGTCTGGACCCAGTCAAGCGCTGCAGCCGCGTCGGACAATTCACCCTGACCGTGGTCAAAGGCACCCTGCGAGCGGCCGACGCCACGGAAATTGAACCGAAGAACCGCAAAACCGCGCCGGGCGAACATGTAATACATCTGATAGACGATCTGATTGTTCATCGTGCCGCCAAATTGCGGGTGCAGATGCAGAACCAGTGCGATCGGTGCGTTGCGTTTTTTGGCGGGATGGAACCGGCCCTCGAGCCGGCCCGCGGGACCGTTGAAGATCACCTCAGGCATGAAGCGCTATGTCCTTGTCGTCTTGTTGCGCCGGAAAAAGGCAGGGCGCGGGAAGTGGGGTTCTGAACTACGTGGTTTCCCGTAAGTCTAAACTTGACTCTTAGCCTCCAAGTTTCTAGAACCCTGTTTAGAATTGTTCGAAAGTTTGCATAACCCCCTTGCGGCGGCAACACTCGGTTCGACCGGTTGGGGCTGTTATCGTCATCACAGAGAAAAATTTCAAGTTTTTCGAACATGTGCTTGGCGATTAAGCAAATTTTCGATGGCGTTTAACCTGTGAAATCATCGACTGGAGTGTCATGCCACGACGTTCTGACCCGATCTATCTCGATCACAATGCCGGAGCGCCTCTGCGGGCCGGTGCGCGTGAGCGTATGATCGAAGTGTTGAACGACACGGGCAATGCGTCTTCGGTCCATGCGGATGGCCGCCGCGCCCGGGGCAGGATCGAGACGGCGCGCGAAGACGTAGCGCGTCTGTGTGGCGCGAAGACCCGAGCGGTGACTTTTACCTCCGGCGGAACGGAGGCAAATCAGACGGCCTTGTCTGCGTCCTGGCAGGACCAGGGCGCTCCGGTCTATCTTGACAAGCTGTTCCGCAGCGCGGTCGAACATCCCTCTGTTGCGGCCGGCGGCCGGTTCGCTGTCTCGGATCAGGTGGTGCTGGAGGTTGATTCGAACGGCCGTCTCAAGCTGGACCGGTTCGAAGAAGCTGTGTCTCAGGCCGGACCGAGCCTTGTTTCGGTCATGGCCGCGAACAATGAGACCGGCGTGATTCAGCCGCTTGGCGACATTGGCCGGATCGCGCAGGCCCATGGCCATTTTTTTCATGTGGATGCGGTGCAGGCAGCCGGGCGGATACCGGTAGATCTGGACAGCTGGCAAGCCGATGCGGTGACCTTGTCCGCGCACAAGTTCGGCGGGCCTCAGGGGATCGGCGCTGTGGTTGTCCGCTCCACCGCTCGGGTGCCGTCGCCGC
Source organism: Roseibium sp. AWQ4_290 (assembly GCF_056160985.1). Taxonomy (NCBI): domain Bacteria; kingdom Pseudomonadati; phylum Pseudomonadota; class Alphaproteobacteria; order Hyphomicrobiales; family Stappiaceae; genus Roseibium; species Roseibium sp. AWQ4_290. Next base: position 99,798 of record NZ_JBSWYG010000022.1, on the reverse strand, counting down.
TGATGGTTGGCGGAGGTCAGGAAAACTGGCGCCGGGGCGGGACGGAAAATGTAGCTGCGATCAGCGGCTTCGGTGTCGCGGCCCTGGAGGCCCTTGAAGAAACGCGCGGCATGGGCCATGTGAGTGCATTGAAGACCCAGCTCGAAACAGGCCTTCGGACCATTTGCCCCTCGACCGTCATCTTCGGCGAGGGCACTGACCGCCTTGCAAATACAAGCTGTTTCGCCGTGCCCGGTATTTCCGCAGAAACCGCATTGATCGCTTTTGATCTCGAGCGCGTATCCGTTTCGTCCGGATCCGCCTGCTCGTCCGGCAAAGTGTCCGTCTCCCACGTGCTGACCGCCATGGGAGTGGACGAAGACGTGGCGCGCTGTGCATTGCGGGTGAGCATGGGGTGGAACACTACCCATGCGGATATCAGCGCGGTGCTTGAACTCTGGCCGGCCATTGTGGACCGGCTCAACCCGCGAGCCCGGCACAGGGCTGCTTAAGGGTAGAAAACCGGCGGAACACCGCCAGATAATCGTGCAGGACCGGAACGCTCCTGCGCAGCAATCGTCAAAGAGCGGGCCGCAGGCCCGTCTAATGGAGGCAAGGGATGCCAGCTGTACAGGAAACCATCGATCAGGTGAAAGCTATCGATGTCGACCAGTATAAATACGGCTTCGTCACCGACATTGAGTCGGAAAAAGGGGCCAAGGGTCTCTCTGAAGAGACCATTCGTTTTCTGTCCGCCAAGAAGAACGAGCCGGAATGGATGACCGAATGGCGCCTCGACGCCTTGCGCCGGTTCCAGCAGATGGATGAGCCGGATTGGGCGCGTGTCTCCTATCCGAAGATCGATTTTGACGACCTTTATTACTGGGCGGCGCCGAAATCCGTTGAAGGGCCGAAGAGCTTGGACGAGGTCGATCCGGAGCTTCTGGCGACCTATGAAAAGCTCGGCATTCCGCTTGCCGAACAGGAAATCCTGGCGGGCGTAGAGCCCAAAAACCGGGTGGCCGTGGATGCGGTGTTCGATTCAGTGTCCGTCGTCACCACCTTCAAGGAAGAACTGAAAAAAGCCGGCGTTATTTTCTGTTCCATTTCCGAAGCTCTGCGCGAGTATCCGGATCTGGTGAAAAAATATCTCGGTTCGGTTGTTCCGGTGACGGACAATTACTACGCCACCCTGAATTCGGCGGTCTTCTCCGACGGCTCCTTCGTCTATGTGCCGGAAGGTGTGCGCTGCCCGATGGAACTGTCGACCTACTTCCGCATCAATGAGCAGAACACAGGCCAGTTTGAGCGCACTCTGATCATTGCTGACAAGGGCGCATATGTGTCCTATCTGGAGGGGTGCACGGCACCTCAGCGCGATGAGAACCAGCTGCATGCGGCGGTCGTGGAACTGGTGGCTCTGGATGACGCGGAAATCAAATATTCCACGGTCCAGAACTGGTTCCCGGGCGACAAGGACGGCAAAGGCGGGATCTATAATTTCGTCACCAAGCGCGGCGACTGCCGCGGCAAGAATTCCAAAATTTCCTGGACTCAGGTTGAGACCGGGTCAGCAATCACCTGGAAATACCCGTCCTGCATCCTGCGCGGTGAAAATTCCCGGGGCGAGTTCTACTCCATCGCGGTGTCGAACGGCTATCAGCAGATCGACAGCGGCACCAAGATGATCCATCTGGGCAAAAACTCCTCCAGCCGGATCATTTCCAAGGGCATTTCCGCAGGTAAATCCCAGAACACCTATCGCGGACTGGTCTCCGCCCATCGCAAGGCCTCGAATGCGCGCAATTTCACCCAGTGCGACTCGCTCCTGATCGGTCAGGACTGCGGCGCCCATACGGTGCCCTATATCGAAAGCAAGAATGCATCGGCGCAGTTCGAGCACGAGGCGACCACCTCGAAGATCTCGGACGATCAGATGTTCTATTGCCTGGCGCGGGGTCTTTCTGAGGAAGAAGCGGTGGCGCTGATCGTCAACGGCTTCGTGAAGGACGTAATTCAGCAGCTGCCGATGGAATTTGCGGTTGAGGCACAAAAGCTGATCTCGATCAGCCTGGAAGGATCCGTGGGCTGATTGCCGGCCTGCTAGACGAAAATGACTTGGGCGACACGCCCGCTACAGAAGCAAGGATAGTCTCATGCTTGAGATCAAAAACCTTCACGCCCGCATCGCGGAAGACGAAACCGAAATCCTGCGCGGCATCGATCTGACCGTGAAACCGGGTGAGGTCCATGCGATCATGGGCCCGAACGGTTCCGGAAAATCGACCCTGTCCTACATTCTCGCCGGCAAGGACGACTACGAGGTTACCGAGGGCGAAATTCTGTTCAACGGCGAGAATATGCTGGAGATGGAACCGGATGAACGTGCCGCCGCCGGCATGTTCCTGGCCTTCCAGTATCCGATTGAAATTCCGGGTGTTGCCACCATGGAATTCCTGAAAACCGCCATGAATGCGCAGCGCAAGGCGCGCGGGGAAGACACGCTGTCGATCCCGGATTTCATGAAGCGGGTCAAGGAAGCCGCCAGCCACTTAAACGTGTCCATGGACATGCTGAAACGGCCGCTCAATGTGGGCTTTTCCGGCGGTGAAAAAAAGCGCGCCGAAATCCTGCAGATGTCTTTGCTGGAGCCGACGCTCTGTGTGCTCGATGAAACCGATTCCGGACTTGATATCGACGCGCTGCGGATCGTCTCCGACGGGGTCAACAAGCTGCGGTCTCCGGAGCGCGCAATGGTGGTGATCACTCACTATCAGCGTCTTCTTGATCACATCGTGCCGGATGTGGTGCATGTCCTGTCCAAGGGCCGGATCGTCAAGACCGGTGACAAGGATCTGGCGCTTGAGCTGGAGAAAAACGGATATGCCGACTACATCGAAACGGCCGCCTGAGGGAGCAACGCGACATGAACGCAACTCTGCCCATCAAACATACCCAGGCCGAAAGCGAGCTGTTTGACCGGTTTGAGACCGGCAGGACCGCCCTGGCCGGGTCTGTTGCCGTCAGCGCCTTGAGAGAAGGGGCGATCAGCCGGATCCGGGACAAGGGGCTGCCGCACCGCCGGGTCGAGGAATATAAATATTCCGACCTGCGCGCCTTTTTGAAAACGGCATCGCCGCTGGCAGGTCCTGCGGACAAGGCCTCCGCGGAAAAGCTGCTGTCCTCTGAGGACGCTTACGGTGATCTGGAGCGGTACCGGATTGTGATTGCCAATGGCACGTATCAGCCGGAGCTTTCCGATCACGTGGGCCTTGCCGCTGAAAAGGTTACTGTGACATGCCTTGCAGACGCCCTTGCGGGAGAGGAAGGCGCGCAGCTCCTGAGCGAGCCGAAATCGGCCGCAGGCGATGGCGTTCTGACGCTGAACACCGCCTTTGTTCAAGGTGGGGTGGTCATTTCAGTTGCAGACGGGGCCGATATTTCCAAACCTGTGGAACTGGTGCATGTGGCGACGTCTGAAGGCGCACAGGTCACTCGCATCAAGGTGAGCGTGGCACAGGGGGCCAAGCTGCGTCTTCTGGAAACATTCATTGGGCAAACTGGTTCTGGCGAACGCAACGCGGTCTTTGAATATGAGGTCGCCGACAAGGCGTTCCTGGCCAGCACACGTCTGGTCGTTGGTGTCTGCGAGGCCGCACATCTCTTCACGACGATCGCATCGCTGGGCGCGGAAGCGGAGCTGAAGACCCTTGGCTTCCTGGCCGGGCCGCGTTTTGTGCGCAATCAGCAGTTCGTGGAGTTTACCGGCGAGTATTCGGAAGCCAAAATCTATGGGGTCACCATGGCTGGCGGAGACGATCTGGCGGACCAGACCTTGATCGTTGATCATGCGGTTCCCCATTGCAACAGCCGCGAGTTCTTCAAGTCTGTTCTCGACGGCAGGGCCAAGGGTGTTTATCAAGGCCGCATCAACGTGGCCCAGCATGCTCAGAAGACCGATGGCGAGATGATGACCCAGGCCTTGCTGCTGTCTGAAGACGCGGAAATGGCGAACAAGCCGGAACTGGAAATCTTCGCGGACGACGTCATTTGCGCCCATGGGGCAACCAGCGGTCAGATTGATGAGGATCTTCTGTTCTATTTGCAGGCCAGGGGTATTCCGGAAGCCGAAGCCAGAACGCTGCTGGTGCTTGCATTTCTGTCCGAAGCTATTGAAGAATATGAGGAAGACGACGTGACCGGCGTTCTGGAAAACCGGGTGCGTAACTGGCTTGCCAGCCACTAAAGCAAGTCCGGCAAGGAGCCGCCGACTTTTGAGCTTGGGCGTGTACCAAGACACTTCGGAGCATTTCATTGTCCCTTGTGACAGGGAAATGCTCTGGAGGGACCGAACTTCAACCGGAATGGCTGGGCTGCTTTTTCAGCTCCAGACCGCGTCTGGCATTGTGAGAACAAGGAGCAGCGCCGCATGACGGTCGCGACCGCACACAGGGCCGATGAGGCCACGGGATATGATGTTGAGGCCGTCCGCAGGGACTTCCCGATCCTCTCCCGCGAGGTTTATGGCAAACCATTGGTCTATCTCGACAATGGCGCGTCGGCCCAGAAACCGGCAACAGTAATTGACGCTGTGTCCAAGGCCTATTCGGAAGAATATGCCAATGTGCACCGCGGCCTGCATTTCCTCTCCAACACGGCCACGGACAATTACGAGGCGGCGCGGGACAAGGTGCGCGCGTTCCTGAATGCCGGCTCCGTGGAGGAGGTGGTGTTCACCCGCTCCACGACCGAAGCAATCAATCTGGTTTCCTATGGCCTGGGACCGGAGTATTTCGGGCCGGGCGATGAGATCGTTCTGTCGATCATGGAGCACCATTCCAATATCGTTCCTTGGCACTTCCACCGGGAGCGCCACGGGGCGGCCCTGAAATGGGTCTATGTCCGCGAAGACGGTTCTTTTGACCTGGACGCCTTCTGCGATGCGTTGAGCGAGCGCACCAAGCTTGTGGCGGTGACTCAGATGTCCAACGTTCTGGGCACGGTGGTGCCGGTCAAGGAGATCTGCCGGATCGCCCATGAACGCGGTATCCCCGTACTGGTGGATGGCAGCCAGGCTGCGGTTCATATGCCGGTCGACGTTCAGGACATTGACTGCGATTATTATGTCTTCACCGGCCACAAGGTTTACGGCCCGTCCGGCATTGGTGTTTTGTGGGGCAAATCTGAGCGCCTGAAGGCGCTGCGTCCGTTCAACGGCGGCGGGGAAATGATCCTCGACGTCACCGAAGACAAGGTGACCTATAACGATCCGCCGCACCGGTTTGAAGCCGGGACGCCGCCGATTGTTCAGGCCATCGGTCTGGGCGCGGCACTGGACTATATGGACACGCTTGGCCGGGAAAACATCGCCCGCCACGAAGCTGATCTGAAGGACTATGCCCATCAGCGGCTCAAGGAAATCAATTCCTTGCGCATTTTTGGCGAGGCGCCGGGCAAAGGTGCGATCATTTCCTTTGAAATGGCCGGTGCCCATGCCCATGATGTGGCAACCATCATTGATCGGGCTGGGGTGGCGGTCAGAGCCGGGACCCATTGTGCCCAGCCGCTCTTGGCAAGATATGGTGTAACCTCTACATGTCGGGCAAGCTTTGGCCTCTATAACACGCGGGCCGAAGTGGATGCCTTGTATGAATCCCTGCTCAAGGCTCAGAGCTTTTTCGGGTAAGGACGAGCCAGTATGGAAGATGCAACGACCCTAGACACAGCCGCAAATGGCGAAGAACTTCAGGCGGACGTGACAAGCAACAGCGCCATTCCGATGGAAGAGCTTGACCGCTTGACCACGGACATTGTCGGGGCCTTGAAGACGGTCTACGACCCGGAAATTCCTTGCGATATTTACGAGCTGGGCCTGATCTACAAGGTTGATATCGAAGATGACCGGTCGATCAATATCGATATGACCCTCACGGCTCCGGGCTGTCCGGTCGCTGGGGAAATGCCTGGCTGGGTGGAAAATGCGGTGTCTTCAGTGCCAGGGGTAGGTCCCGTGAATGTGGACATGGTCTTCGATCCGCCCTGGACACCCGATCGGATGTCGGACGAAGCCAAGGTCGCGCTCAACTGGTATTGAAGTCAGGCCCTTTTTTTCGCTAAGCTGGCTTCCCATATGAAGACCTGCTCCTTTCAAGGAAGAATGAGGACACAATGGCTGCCGCCGGAAAATTCAAGGTCATGAGCCTGACTGACGCCGCCGCTGACCGGGTGAAGGAACTTGTCGAAGCCTCCGACAAGGAGGTTGTCGGCCTGCGGGTCGGGATCAAGAAGGGCGGCTGTGCCGGTATGGAATACACCATGGAACTGGTGGAAGAGGCCAAGCCCGGGGATGATCAGATCGAAGACAAGGGCGCCCGTCTGTTTGTCGATCCGTCTGCCGTTCTGTTTCTGCTCGGTACGGAAATGGACTTCGAAGTGACCAAGTTCCGCGCGGGCTTTGTGTTCAAGAACCCGAATGAAGTGTCGGCCTGCGGGTGCGGCGAATCGGTGTCGCTACAGGCCGCCGACATGACCACTCTGGCCCGTTGAGCCGGGGAAACAGGGCCGGACCGGCCCGGCTTTTCTGATAAGAGACTTTCATGAGACTGTTTGAGCGTCTGAAGACCGACGCCGTCCGGCAATGGGCGGATTACACCGATCATGCCTTTGTGCAGCAGCTTGGCAACGGAACCCTGCCTCTGGAGTGCTTCAGACACTATCTGGTGCAGGACTATCTCTTCCTGATCCAGTTTGCGCGCGCTTATGCGCTTGGGGTCTATAAAAGCCATAGCGTGGAAGATATGCGCCAGTCCCTGGAAGGGGTGAAGGCGATTTTGGATGTAGAGCTGGAGCTGCATCTGGAGCTTTGCGCCGGTTGGGGCATGCAACGGGACGACATTGAAAAAGCGCCTGAAGACACGCCCACAATGGCGTATACGCGCTTTGTTCTGGATGCAGGCATGGCCGGCGATCTGCTGGACCTGCAGGCAGCCCTGGCCCCCTGTGTGATGGGGTATGCGGAGATTGGGAAACGTCTTCACGAGAGCGGCTGCAGCCACCCCGACAATCCCTATCACCGTTGGATCGCAGAATATGCTGGCGCCGACTATCAGGCTCTGGCCAAGGGATTCGAAGACTGGTTTGAGGCGAACGCCCAAACGAGTTTGACCGAAGGCCGTTATCCCCGGACCCTGTCGACTTTCGAAAAAGCGTGCCGTCTGGAAAGTGACTTCTGGCAGATGGGGCTCAACACATCATCTTGATCAGCGTCAGATCAGGGAAGGCCCTGATCTGACCGCCAGTTTCATGCGTGTCACGTTCATTTGGATTTGGCACCCTCCGATGAAACGTGATGTGCGCTCGATCTCTCGAGCCTGTCGGCATCTTCAGGCTCAGGCACCAAAACCAGCGAATTTGTGCGCGCTCAAATCGTGTTCTGTCTTCACCATGTTCCGGCCCGCATTTTTGGCCGCATAGAGGGCTTCATCGGCCCGGGCCACAATCGAATGCGCTGTATCCATCGCATCAAAGATGGCGATGCCGACCGAAATGGTCACCCGGCCCAGGTTCTCGCCAGTGGAACGTTTGACGAGCTCCTTGGATTGAACGGCGGCCCGGATGCTCTCGCCAATCTCCGCAGCATGGTCCAGTTCGGACTGCGGAAGAAGGATCGCGAATTCCTCGCCGCCATAGCGGCAGGCAACGTCCTGGCTTTTGACATTCTGCTTCACGGCCAGCGCCACAAGACGCAGCACCTGATCACCGGTCTGGTGGCCATAGGTATCGTTGAACTGCTTGAAGTGATCGATATCCGTCATCAGAAGCGCAAAGCTTCGCCCGCTTTCTTTGGCGTGCTCGATGATCTTCTCGATGGAGACTTCGAAGTGTTTTCTGTTGTTGAGGGTCGTCAGCTCATCTGTCAGCGACTCGTAGCGGATCGCTTCGAGGGATGACTGAAGGGTCTCGATATGTTTTTTGGATTCAAGCAGCTGGCTTTCCAGCTTCCGGTTGGAGACCACCGCATTCTGGGTCGACTTGACCAGATGGGTGACATAGATCTGCAGCTTTTCCGGGTCGGTGAGCTCCTGGATCTTGCGCCCGGCCTGTTCAAGAGCCGCGCCATAATCAGAGGTCACGTCCGCGCTGAGTTTCAGCGAATCGATCAGATCTTCAACTTCTCTGGAAACTTTTGTGCCAACTTCGTCAAGCCGGTCGCCAAGGCGCATTGGCGACAGAAACCGCGCATAGAGATCAAGCATCTCGTCCGAGTTGATACGGCCTTCTTTTTGAATCGTCTCGTTGACAGCCCTGTTCAGGCCCTGATTGTATCCGGCAGAATACGTGTACCAGAGCTCATAAGAACGCGGATAGGCAGGCAGCGTGTTTTTCTTGATATAATCTATTGCAGACTCACCATAAGTGATCGTCCGCTTGTGGTCGTCTTCTTCCGACATAAAGGTTCTCTCGACTTAGTCCTGCGCATCCGCCCCACACGGGCGCAAGAGCTATGTCCAAATTCTGCCGGAAGGTTTAAGGACCGGTTAAGCTTAAGGCCGAACCAACATTAAAAGTGACGTTAGGATGCTTTTTTGGGCCGTGGCTCCCGCAAAAGGAAAGCAGGGATATGCACACCTGCGCTGAAGGCCGGTTCCTGCTTGCCGGACTTAGGTTTCTTTCCGGCAGGTTTGCGGGGCAGGGGAGACACGGTCGCACTCTGACCCGCTTCAGGTGCCTCGGCTTCAGTCACCACTTCCGGCTCCCGCTGCTTGCGGCGGCGGCCTGTGGGCTTTGCTTGAGCCTCGTTGTCATTGCTGGATTCAGCGGCGGCCTTGCTACTGGCCTTGCCACCTTTGCGCCGGGCTTTGCGTTCCTTGGCAGCAGCTTCAAAGTCCATCGGATCTCCAAGCCATTCAATGGACTGTTTGATCAGGCTTTCAATGGCGTCGAGATACTTCTTGTCTTCGCCCGTCACCAGTGTAAAGGCGGCTCCGCTGCGGCCGGCCCGGCCCGTGCGTCCGATGCGGTGAACATAGTCTTCCGCGTTGCTCGGCACATCATAGTTAAACACGTGGCTGACTTCGGGAATATCGAGGCCCCGGGCGGCGACATCACTGGCCACCAGCAACTTGATATTTCCTTTACGGAAATTGTCCAGCATCATCATACGCGTGCGCTGGTCCATGTCACCGTGGAGCGCGCCAACATTATATTCATGACGTTCCAGTGACCGGAACAGGGTCGACACATCGCGCTTGCGGTTGCAGAACACGATCGCGTTTTTCAGGTCTTCAGCCTCTTCGAGCAGTTCCCTCAAAGCGGCGCGCTTCTCATATTCCTTCGACGGCGAGGACTTCAGGCGCTGCGTAACATTGTCAGATGTAGATGAGGTGGGAGCCACCTCAATCTTGGCCGGGTTCTGAAGAAAGGAGTCGGTCAGTCGTTGGATTTCCGGTGGCATGGTGGCCGAGAAGAACAGGGTCTGCCGGGTGAACGGGATCAGTTTGCAGATACGTTCAATATCGGGAATGAAGCCCATGTCGAGCATCCGGTCGGCCTCGTCAATCACAAGGATTTCAACGCCTTGCAACAGAAGTTTGCCGCGCTCGAAATGATCCAGCAGGCGGCCCGGGGTTGCGATCAGAACGTCGGTGCCACGGTCCAGTTTGCGGTCCTGCTCGGCAAAAGAAACGCCGCCGATCAAAAGCGCAACATTGAGCTTGTGATTGGCGCCGTATTTTTCGAAGTTCTCTTCAACCTGGGCGGCAAGTTCGCGTGTCGGTTCCAGAATAAGCGTGCGCGGCATTCTTGCGCGGGCGCGGCCCTTTTCCAGAAGCGTCAGCATGGGCAAGGTGAAACTTGCCGTCTTTCCTGTCCCGGTCTGGGCGATGCCGAGAATGTCGCGCCGCTCAAGGACTTGAGGGATCGCGCCAGCCTGAATGGCGGTAGGGTCCTTATAACCGGCTGCATCGACTGCAGCGAGCACCTTCTCGCTAAGACCGAGAGTATCAAATGACATGGAGCGTTTTGCCCGGATGTTGTGATTGTAGGAAAATGGCACTTAGGAGACCGTTTGTGCCATCGTGCGCACACACTACAGTCATGCGCTGCAGTGTCAATGCGCCTGGGTGGCGAAATACCAAGAAAATCGAGCATTTGCGGGCATGATTTGCCAACTCAGTTAATAGTGTCGCTCAATTGCCATCTAAAATTTTCTTTTCAAGTCGATGCGCGCAGCAGTATCGACTCTAAAGAACAGGTCATTTTGCCGCAAAGGTTCAGGGTTATCGCTTATGGAAGCGTGGCTTTAGGACCGTGAAACCGTGTCAGTCCGGAAACAGTCGGCCAAATGAAACATATCCAGCGCACGAATACTGCGTCCCGGTGCCTGGCATGCTGACCGAAACAGATCCCGTAAAGTTGCTGCTGGCAGCGCCAAGCAAACAAAAGGTATTCCGTTTGTCTTACCGGACACCCTGCTGCGCTTGAGGGGCGCAACAATTGCCCTGTGCCCCGACCTTGGCCGGACTCAGATGTCGAGATCGTCGGCAAATTCGGCATTTTCCTGAATAAAGCGGAACCGTGCTTCGGGCTTGTTGCCCATCAGGCGTTCAACCGTGTCATTGGTCGTGCCGATATCGGCTTCCACCACATCCACCTTCAACATGGATCGTTTGGCAGGATCCATGGTGGTTTCCTTGAGCTGGGCCGGCAGCATCTCACCGAGCCCCTTAAACCGGCCGATTTCGACTTTTGATTTTCCCTTGAAGGCCGTTTCGAGCAACTCATCCTTGTGGGAATCGTCGCGGGCATAGAGGGTCTTGCCACCCTGACTGAGGCGGTAAAGGGGGGGGACGGCCAGATAGAGATGACCGCTGCGGATAAGCTCCGGCATCTCCCGGTAGAAGAAAGTGATCAGGAGGGAGGCAATATGGGCACCATCCACGTCCGCATCGGTCATGATCACGATTTTTTCGTAGCGCAGGTCGCTGTCCCGGTACTGGGAGCGTGTGCCGCAGCCTAGAGCCTGAATAAGATCGGCCAGTTGCTGGTTCGCAACAAGCTTGTCGCGCCCCGCATTGGCAACGTTAAGGATCTTGCCGCGCAGAGGCAGTACGGCCTGGTTGGACCGGTTACGGGCCTGTTTGGCGGAGCCGCCAGCGGAATCTCCCTCCACGATGAAAAGCTCGGTGCCGTCGGCCTGATTGGCAGAACAGTCGGCTAGCTTGCCGGGCAGGCGCAGTTTGCGGACAGCTGTCTTGCGGGCTACATCCTTTTCTTGCCGACGGCGCAAACGCTCCTCAGCCCGGTCGATGACCCATTCCAGCAGCTTGTTGGCCTGATTCGGAGAGGCGGTGAGCCAATGGTCGAACGCATCGCGCACGGCCATTTCCGTAATCCGGGTGGCTTCGTTGGTGGCGAGCTTGTCTTTGGTCTGGCCGACAAATTCCGGCTCCCGGATGAACACAGACAGCATGCCCCCGGCCGAAGTCATCACGTCGTCACCGCTGATGATGCTGGCTTTCTTGTTGTTTGTCAGTTCCCCATAGGCTTTCAGACCACGCATCAGAGCGTAGCGGAACCCGGCCTCGTGTGTGCCGCCCTCCGGGGTGGGCACCGTGTTGCAGTAGGAATTGACGAAGCCGTCGCCGGCAAACCAGTTCACGGCCCATTCGACAGAGCCATGCTTGCCGGTTTTGTCGGTGCGGCCTGCGAAAATCTCGTCAACGACCCGGCGTTCCTTTTCAAGCCGTTCGCTGAGAAAGTCCTTCAGCCCGCCGGGGAAATGGAACACAGCCTCCGCCGGGGTCGGGTCCTTCTCGGACAGAAGGTCCGGTGCACAATGCCACCTAATCTCGACGCCGCCGAACAGATAGGCCTTGGACCGCGCCATTTTGAGTAGCCGGGCGGGCTGGAATTTGGCCCCTTTGCCGAAAATCTGCTCATCCGGCGTGAAACGGACCAGAGTACCCCGCCGGTTCTGGGTATCGCCAACCATCTCAAGCGGGCCTTGCGGGTGTCCCCTGTGGAAGGTCTGGCGGTACAGTTTGCGGCTGCGCGCCACTTCAACAACAAGTTCAGACGACAGGGCATTGACCACAGAGACCCCGACCCCGTGCAAGCCTCCGGAGGTTTCATAAACCTTGCTGTCGAATTTGCCGCCCGCATGCAGGGTGGTCATGATCACTTCCAGCGCGGACTTGTCCTTGAATTTGGGGTGCGGATCGACGGGAATGCCTCGGCCATTGTCGACAATGGCCAGGGAGCCGTCCTCGGCAAGCGACACATCAATCCATGTTGCGTGTCCGGCGACCGCCTCGTCCATGGAGTTGTCGATCACTTCGGCAAACAGGTGATGCAGCGCCTTTTCATCGGTGCCGCCAATATACATGCCCGGACGCCGCCGGACCGGCTCGAGCCCTTCAAGAACCTCAATATCTGCCGCCGAGTAGTCGTCCGGCACAGGCACGTGTGGCGGCGGGGGAGCTTTTTTTGGAGCAGGCTTTACAGCCTCGTCTCGTTCAGAAGACGAGACCGCCGCATTGCCAGCAAAGAGATCGTTTTTTGCGCTCATTCCATATTGCCTGAAAGGTTCGAAGCTGTGGTTGCCAGGGTCCAGCGCCGTTACCTACACCGAATCACGGACAAGTTTGAAGGACAAATGAAGAACGGCAAAGGAAATTGCCGGAATGCGCCCGTTTTCAACAGGCAGGCCCTTCATTCCCGGTGGGAAACAGATCATCAACCAGACTGTGATCTAATGGGCATGCAAAGGGAATGGGCAGGGCAGGTGGCCGAAATGTGCCAATTCGGCAACACTCGGCAACAGAGTTGGTCCTGAGGCGCAGGATTGGGTGAATTGCCGCTGTTCAGCCATGTTTAGCAGACAACCCTTGCGCTAAGTTCGGGTTGCTAAGCGGCTTGGACAAACTGTGCAGTCTGCTGAAGACAGGGACGTAAATCCCGCAAAAGGCCGTGGTTGGACGCAGAATGGTCCAACTTAAGCCGAATTGATAGGCCAGCTTGGCTCTTGCAGGAAAAAGAACCGCCGGATGGCAGACAGGCGGTCAGAAGAGAAAAAAAATGCGCGAGGCGCGAACAAAAATAAGGGCCGTTAGAGATGGCCGGCTCAGCGATATTGCGCGGTCGCTGGCTCATCTTGTGACAGGCCATCTGAATGCTGAGGCGCTGCAGCCCGGCAGGGGGCGCCGGTTTGCTGTGCTCGTCGCCCTGACATTCCTGACGCTTGGCAGCCAGACGGCCGCCTTTGACGGTCAGCCGACCCAGCTGGATACGATCGGACCGGAAGACCTGTCGCCGCGCGAAGCGCTGCGTGCTGGTGCCCGGCAGTATTATTCCGGAGACAAGGCCGGGGCACTCAATTCACTGCAATATGCTGCTGAAAACGGGCAATCCATGGCGGCGTGGAAGCTTGGCGAAATGTATGCCAAGGGCGACGGTGTTGTAGAAGACGATCTCAAGGCCTTTCAGTATTACAGCCAGATCATCCGCGATCACGGGGATGACGGTCCGAACTCGCCCGATGCTCCGTTTGTAGCCAGCGCCCTTGTGGCCCTTGGGACCTATTATCTGAACGGGATTGAGGGCAGCGTTCCCAAAAGCGAAAATCAGGCCCGTCAGATTTTTACCCACGCGGCCTCCTATTTCGGAGATGCGGAAGCGCAGTATGAGCTGGGCCGGATCTATCAGGACAGCAATGCCCGCATGGCCGTGCGCTGGTACAATCTGGCGGCCCTGAAGGGGCATGTGGGTGCACAGGCGCGGCTTGGCGAAACACTTTATGCTACGGGGTCTTCGGACAAGAAAAAGGTCCGCGGCCTGATGTGGATGACTGTTGCCCGCGAACAGGCCAGTGGCACGGATGCCAGCTGGATCAACGCCCTGCATGAGCAGTATTTCGCTGTCTCGTCCGAGGCTGTGCGCCAGCGGGCCCGGAAACTTGCAGATGCCTGGATCGCCCAGAACCGCCCGGACATGGTTGCCGCTCAGCAGATTGGCGCTCAGTAAAGCACCGCATACGTCCTTCCGTCCGGCAGACTTCCAGCCGGACGCGGATTCGCTAGCGCTTCAAGTCAAGTCATCGCCTGCCGCTCCTCAAGCACTGCCGTCCTGCTGGCTCAATGTGTCAGCCTCGCTTGCTGGGAAGAGCCTCTTGCTGGTCAAGGAGGGGGCCCGTCCCGGGCGGCGCAGTCAGCTCCGGGCGCAGGCCGGGGGCAAGGGCTGAGAACGGGCAGGGGGCATTGCTCATTGTCCAGGATGTGTTGTTGAGCACCATGGAGCAGGTCGCCATACGCATGCCATCGGGACTTTTCAGGCAGATCGACTCTCCGAGACCGTAGTCCTCGCCATTGTAGCGGCACGTGCAGGACACAGACTGCGCACTGGCCGCGCTTCCGACAAGAAACAGGACGAGACAAAGGCCTGGTCTCAAACCTTTGAGTGGATTGGATCTGAGACAATGGCCGAAAAGACCGGCGCCGGTGCCTGTAACCGGGAAAAAAGTTTGTCCGCGTGGTGCCGGAGCGGACGGAAAGTGGCGTTCGGTCATCCCATCATGGCAAAAGAGTACCAGAAAGGCGGAACGCTGCAAGTTTAGCCTTAGTCAGGCCTCTCCTAACGGGGCACGGTCCCGGGAGAGGGCGGGGAAGCTCTCTTTCGCGCGCTGCGGTCATTTGGATTGAAACCGCTTTGTCTTTTGCCTGAAAGTCTCAGACTTCACACGGCGAAAGGACCATATGTAAAACGCGATGTCTCCGAAAGGTCAAGCCGCCAAATCGACCCAGACCGGAACATGGTCAGAGGGCTTTTCCCAGCCCCGGACATGTTTGTCGATCCCGCAGCCCGTCATACGGTCGCAGGCCTGGGGCGACATCAGGATGTGATCAATCCGGATACCGTTGTTCTTCTGCCAGGCGCCTGCCTGATAATCCCAGAATGTATAAGTTTCGCTTGCATCCGTGCAGGCGCGGACCGCCTCTGTGAAGCCAAGATTGACAAGTTCCCGGAACCTCTGGCGGCTTTCAGGCTGAAACAGCGCATCTCCCAGCCAGTTTTCCGGGGTCCTGGCGTCAATCGGGTCCGGAATCACATTATAGTCGCCGAGAAGCAGATAGGCGCCTTCTTCCTGAAGGCGCTTTTCCGCATGGGATATCAGCCGGTCCATCCAGGCAAGTTTATAGGGAAATTTCTCGGTTCCGAGCGGATTGCCATTGGGCAGATAGAGGCATCCGAGCCGCACAGGCCCCTTGTCGGTTGATACTGAACCTTCAATGAAGCGGGCCTGCTCGTCACTGTCATCCCCGGGAAGACGGCGCATCACGTTTTCCAGCGGGCGTCTGGAGAAGAGGGCCACACCGTTGAACCCTTTCTGGCCGACGGTTTCAACGTGATATCCCAGATCCTCAAAGGGCTGGCGTGGAAAATTTTCATCAACCGATTTGATCTCCTGCAGGCAGGCGATCTCTGGGGTGGCTTCTTTCAGCCATTCCAGAACAGTGTCGATGCGTGCCTTCACGCCATTGATGTTCCAGGTGGCAATCTTCATTGGCCGGGGAGTTCCTTGACCGCGAGAGCCGGAGCTCCGGCCAGGTCCGTGTTTTGGGGCGTCAAATCGTGAAACTGGTCCCGCAGCCGCAGCCGGCGGTCGCGTTGGGATTATTGATCTGAAACGATTGTCCGATCAGATCGTCAACAAAATCGATCTCGGATCCGCCCATATATTGCAGGGAGACGGCATCGATCAGCACGGTGGCGCCGGGGTTTTCGATCACGAGATCGTCGTCTTCCGTTGTGGCAACAACGTCATATTTATACTGCAGCCCGGAGCAGCCGCCGCCTTCCACACTGACCCGCAGCATGCTGCCGGCCGGTTCTTTCGACAATATCCGGGCAATGCGCTTGGCAGCGCGCTCGCTGACTGTTACTCGATTTTCAAGTGTTTCGGTCATGGTTTACCGACTCGCTAGGCTCTTGCTGTCCGCAAGAGTGTGAAACCAGATGTTTAGAGATAAGTATGGTTTGAAGCCGCCCGCGTCAATCGGCGCCGTCCGGCAGGACCCGGGAAGTTTTTGTGAAAGATGACAGGCCAGATATGAAAACGGATATTGGGTTCGGCGCACAATCCCGGGCGGCCTTTGCGGAAAATCCTCTGAAAAGCCAGGGCCGTTTGTGCCCGGAACCGGAAAGTCCGACCAGAACACCCTTTCAGCGCGACCGGGACAGGATCATTCATTCCTCCGCCTTCCGGCGGCTGAAGCACAAGACACAGGTCTTTGTCTATCACGAGGGCGATCACTTCCGCACACGGCTGACCCATACGATTGAAGTGTCGCAAATTGCCCGGTCCCTGGCCCGGGCCTTGCGTTTGGATGAGGATCTGGCGGAATGCCTGGCCCTGTCCCATGACCTTGGCCACACTCCATTCGGCCATGAAGGCGAGGATGTCATGCACGACTGTATGGCCCCGTTTGGCGGATTCGACCACAATGCTCAGTCCCTGCGCGTTGTAACCCATTTGGAACAGCGTTACGCGGAATTCGATGGACTCAACCTTGCCTGGGAAACCCTGGAAGGGCTGGTGAAACACAACGGCCCGCTGGTCGGCCCGGACGGGTTGCCCCTTGGCAAGTTCAAGGACAGCGACCTCCCGTTTGCGATCCGCGAATATGCGCTGAAACAGGATCTTCGCCTGGACACCTGGCCGGGCGGAGAGGCGCAAGCCGCTGCCATCGCCGATGACATCGCCTATGACGCCCATGACCTGGATGACGGCTTGCGGGCCGGTCTCTTTGCGATCGAAGATATGCGCGATGTTCCGTTTCTCGCTGATATTCTGCGTGAAGTGGATGCAAAATATCCCGGCCTGGAAGAGGGGCGGCGTATTCATGAGATCGTGCGCAGATCCATCACCCGTATGGTGGAAGACGTCATCGGAGAGGGCTTGCGCAACATAGAAGCGCTCAAGCCGCAAAGCGCGGAAGATATCCGTCTGGCCGGAAAAATGATGATCGGGTTTTCCCCCGAAATGGTGCGCGCGGAAAAAGAGGTGAAACGCTTTCTTTTTGCCCGGGTTTACCGGCATGAGGACGTGCTCGCCGTGCGCAAGTTGGTGGCCCGGGTTGTCAAGGACCTGTTTTCGAAGTTCCAGTCGGACCCTGTCTTGATGCCGTCTCCCTGGAACCGGGATCTTGAAGGTTTGAGCGAAACAGAAATTGCGCGCCGCATCTGTGACTATATCGCCGGCATGACAGACCGGTATGCTATTGAAGAACACCGCAGATTGTTTGACGACACTCCGGAATTGGGGTAGGCGCTCGATCAACTCTTTGGGCCCTGTCGCACCGGCATTACGGATCGTTGTTGCGTGCGGGGTTCCAGGTATGGAAGATCCAGACAAGACCGGTGTTCGATGAATATCTTTGAAGACTTCACGCTGCGTGTTAAAAACGCGCTACAAGATCTTGATTTAAAAGGTGCAAACGACTCACCTCCGGATCTTGCGCGCGTCGTTGTTGAATCTCCGCGCGATCCCGATCATGGGGATCTGGCGACAAATGCCGCCATGGTGCTGGCAAAGCAGCTCGGCATGAAACCGCGCGATCTTGCCGAAAAACTCGTGGCTAAACTGGCCGGCGACCCTGAAATCACGGAAACCTCGATCGCCGGACCCGGCTTCATCAATCTGCGCGTTGCCTCCAACGTGTGGCAGCGGGTTCTGGCAAGTGTGCTCGACGAGGGCGCGCGGTTTGGGGCAATAACGCTTGCCGATCCGCCGAAGGTGAATGTGGAATATGTGTCTGCCAATCCGACAGGGCCAATGCATGTGGGCCATATCCGCGGCGCGGTGGTTGGCGATGCTCTGGCCAATCTTCTGGCTTTTGCGGGCAATTCGGTCGTCAAGGAATATTATATCAACGATGCAGGCTCCCAGATCGAAACGCTGGGCCGAAGCGCTTTTCTGCGTTACCGCGAAGCCATTGGAGAGGAGATCGGCGAGATCCCGTCCGGTCTTTACCCGGGAGACTATCTGAAGCCGGTGGGAGAAGCACTCAAGCAGGCCTATGGCGCCGGGCTGCTGGACAAAGCAGAAGAGGAGTGGCTCCCGCTGGTCAAGGAAACCTCCATTTCCGCAATGCTGGAGCTGATTCGCGAAGATCTGGCGGCGCTCGGTGTGGAGCATGAGGTCTTTTACTCAGAAAAGACGTTGCATATGCGCAGCGGCACCAACGGCTCCCTGATCGACCGGATGCTGGACGGGTTACGGGATAAGGGCCTTGTTTATGAAGGCACGCTTCCCCCGCCCAAAGGCAAGGTTCCGGAGGATTGGGAAGACCGGGAGCAGACCCTGTTCCGGGCGACTGATTTTGGCGATGATACGGACCGGGCGCTGAAAAAATCAGACGGTTCATATACTTATTTTGCGGCCGATGTCGCCTATTTCCAGGACAAGTTCGAGCGCGGCTTTGCGCAAACCATCTACGTTCTCGGGGCGGATCACGGTGGTTATGCCAAACGGCTTCAGGCGGTCGGCAAGGCTGTTTCGGGTGGTGAGACGGATGTGATTGTCAGGTTCTGCCAGCTGGTCAAGCTGATGCGAGACGGCGAGCCTGTGAAAATGTCGAAGCGCTCCGGCGACTTCATCACCCTACGGGAGGTCGTCGACGAGGTTGGGCCTGATCCGGTGCGTTTCATGATGCTGTTCCGCAAGAATGATGCACCACTCGATTTCGACTTCAAGAAGGTCACGGAACAATCGAAAGACAATCCGGTCTTTTACGTGCAGTATGGTCACGCCCGGTGCTGCTCGGTCCTGCGGCAGGCGGCTGAAGAGCTGCCGCATCTGGCCAAGGGCGACATTGACCTGAGGCAGGCGGACTTCTCACAACTCGATGACAAGGGCGAGCTGGAGTTGATCGCCAAGATGGCCGAATGGCCGAAAGTGGTGAATGCGGCGGCCGAAACACATGAGCCGCATAGAATCGCCTTTTATCTACATGAACTGGCGAGTTCTCTCCATGGCCACTGGAATAGAGGCAAGGAAATGCCGCAATTACGTTTTATTGACGCTGGTAACCCGAAATTAACCCTAGCACGTCTTGCTCTGGTTCGTGCTATATCTTTGGTGCTGGCATCAGGTCTTTCGATTCTCGGCGTGAATGCACCTGAAGAAATGCGTTAAAGAGTAGACTATCAACCAGCGCGTCGACATCTGGGTGCAATGGTGAAACGGGACCGGTTTTCGTATAGCTCATGGCAAATGATTACGAAAATAACAAAGACGATCTGAACCGCCCCGCCGGTGAGGCTGGCACGGACAAGCCAGCCGTCGACGACCCGCTTCTTGAATTGGCGCGGATCGTCCAGAAGAATACGCAATTGGGGGCAAATGTGAGTGGCGGCCGGGTAGGCAATACGGACTATTTCGCAGGTTTGGATGACTTTACATCTGATGCCGATGACAAAGCGCCCGACCCGCAGCCGCAGATAGATATGCCTGTCTCCCCGGTTCCGTCGCAGCCCGTTGCGGAATCCCCGGCACCGCCGCCCCCGGTCGCCAAAGCTCCGGAGACAACCCAGCCCCCGCACACTCCGGGCGCCCAGGAGCCCGTGGCGCCTCTCGTTGGACAGTTGCGGGAACAGTTCTTCGCCCGGCAGAACCTCGATAACACTGCGAGCCCCATTCCCCCGGCCTCCCTTGCACCGGGCGGAACAGTGCGGATGCCTGGCACACATGATCCGGTGCCGCCTGCGTCCGAATCCCGTGGACCGGTTTCACCGCTTTGGCCACAAGCACCGATTGCCGAAGACGGGCGGGAAAAAGAGCAGGTTGAAATGCCGGAGGTTCCTTCTCAGGAACCGGTCTTGGCGCCGGAGCCACCTTTAGACGAGCCACGCCTTTATAGTCCGCTCTCTTCACCGCCTGCCGAGCCAGATCCTGTGCCGCCGGCGACCGAGCCAAGCATTCAGCCCGCCCAGCCCCAGGGGTATCAGATCGGACGCGCGACCGCTTCACCGTTCCAGAGACGCTCTTCGCCGGTCGAGACGCAAGCGCAGGAAACGGGGCGTCCGTCCACAGTGTCCATCGATCTTGAGCAGAATTTGTCCGCTGAGCTTGAAGACGAACTGATTGGCGCCTTGCGGCAATCGGTTGGGGACGAACCGGCTGCACAATCTGTCACGCCTGGCCCGTCTGCCTTTCCTGGCGCTTCTCATCTTTCCGGCACATCTGGCGGGTATTCGGATCCGTTTCAGGACCTCACCGAACCGGTGACCGTAGCTCCGCACCCTGACTCGGGTGCACGAGACAGGATTACATCTCTTCAGCCCGCTGATCCGGGTCGGGCCGCGCGGGAGGTCTCTCCGCGTGTTGGCGGGGCGAACACCACGCCCGACTATCTGGCCTCCCAAGTCACCGCCGGTCATGCCCGTCCGGAACCGGGCTCGTCCCAGACCCGGAAATTTGAGCCCGATCTTTCCATGCTAGCGCCGCAGCAGACCACGGAGCCTGAAAAATCCGTTGAACCTGAAAAAAAATCCGCTCAACCGGTCACGTCCGGTGCAAGAGCTCCTGAAGCGCGCCGTCCGGCGATTAACGAGAGCGACTTCCTGGCAGCCCTGAGCCCGGCAGAGCGTCCGCCCGCACCGGTTTCGCCTCCTGTGAAGTCCGATCTGGATGACAGTCCGGCCGGGATTGATGCACTGTTTGCGGATCTTGATTTTCCAGATCCCGTGGACCGCAAGACCAAAGAGCCTGCTTTGGAGGCACGCTTGCCGGAGGCCGCCTCAGAACCGTCTTTGAAAGCGGCCTTGGCCAGTGCCGATGCTGCCGATGCTGCCGACAGTATTGACGATATGGCTTGGCCTGCTGCGGCTCAGGCTGTGCCTCAGGCCGAGGAGGACGAAACCCCTCCGCCACCGGGAGGCTACGATCTCGATGCGGTGGCCCGGGCCATGCAGGAAAGCGACCCGAGCCTGAGCGGAGCCGGTGTCTTGCCACCACACCCGGCGATAGAAGCTGCCGCAGTGCCCGGCGTTGAGGAGAGGTCGCGCAAAGGCCTTTATGTCATTCTCGGCATTGTCGGGATCGCGGCGCTTGGCGGCGGTGCGTTCATGATGATGGATGGCGACAGCGTCCAGGTGCCCGATGGGCCGCCCCCGGTGATTGCGGGGCTCGAAAAGCCTTTGAAAATCATGCCGGATCAAAGCCAGCCGGAACCCAACGGGCAGGCGTCCAAGCTGATCTATGACAGGGTGAACGAAGCTGAGGCAACAGCACCGTCACGGCTGGTTCTTCCTGAAACAACCGAACCGGCCAACCTGCCTCCGGCCCCCGGGCCTTCTGAAAATGGAGCGGATCTCGCGCCCGGCGCCCCGAAACAGGTACGGACTTTGACGTTCCGTCCGGACGGGACGATCATTTCCGGTGACGATGGCGCTTCAGCATCGGCTGCCACCGCGCCACCTCAAGTGCCAGCTGCCTCTGCACCGGTCACACCGACTGCGCCTGTGCGCGGGGTCACGAGTGAGGCGCCCGCAATTGGCACAGGTCTGCCAAGCGAGCAGGTTCCTGCGGTCTCAGCACCGTCTCCGGTGCCCAGTACGCCTGCCATTGTTGCCTCCGCTGCGGCTGTTGAGAGCGAAGAAAATGGGGCGTCTGGACCTGCTCCTTCCGTTCTGCCCCGGAAAAAGCCGGCTGTTCCGCAAGGCTTTTCCGGTGGGCAAACCGCACCTGCTGCTACGGCGCAGAGCAGCGGCCCGCTTAACCTCGCAAATGCGGCGCCGAGCCAGGCCCCGGCTGCCGGTGCGGTGAGTGCGTCTGGGCAAGTCGGGACGATCCCGCCCGGCACCTATATCGTTCAGGTGACCTCACAACGCACTGCAGATGCGGCCAGCGGTGCCTACACAGCGCTTCAGCGGCGCTTCCCGGGCGTTCTTGGAAACCAGGAGGCTGTCATTGTTGCGGCTGATCTGGGCGATCGGGGTGTGTTCTACCGGGCCCGGATACCGAAGAGTTCCCGCGAAGAGGCGGTTACGCTGTGTGAAAGCCTGAAAGGGGCGGGCGGGGACTGTTTTGTGCGCCGTCAGCCCTGACAGGTCTGGTTGAACCAAAACCACGCGACTTGGCGGACATAAATCTGATGCTGGCTGAACGCGGCCTGCTCCCATCAAAAGGCTGGTCGTCCGGATTTTTATTCGGCAGCTTCTATTCGGGTTTCGGTCAGCCTTCCTGTGAGATCGGCGGACAGATCCCGGTAGACTTTCGCGATGGCATCCATGGCCTTGCGGACGGCCGGTTCCCGGCGCACATCCCGGTGAACTATAATGTGTTCCGGATAGGTCAGCTCCGCCAGGGGCCCAGAAAGCGGAACGAGATCCGGATGGGCATTGCCCATGAAAACGGGTAGCAGGGAAAGTCCAGCGCCGGATACGGTCATGTTCAAGAGTGTGGTGATCGTGTTCGTTCGCAGACGCGGGCGGAGGACCTTGTGGTCTTCCATCCAGCGCATATGGGCTGGATACCAAAGGTCATCAGGCGCAAATCCAAGCCAGTCGCAGGCGGCGAACCTGTCATCGGTCAAGGCTTCGGGATGTGAGGCCACATAGGATCGTGCGCCAAAAATGCCATAGGCCAGATCGCCGACCTTCCGGGCACTCAGCGTATCTGTTTCGGGAAGGCAGTGGCGGATTTGCAATTCGATGCTTCGGGTCTGATGGTCAACATTCCGGTGGCTGGAGATCAGTTCAAGTTCGATCCCGTCAAGAAGGGCTGACAATGCTGCGAAACGATCCGTGAGCACCCTAGCACGGACTTCGTCCACCGCAACGCGCACAACCTTCAAGGAGGCTCCGGACAGGTCCGGCAGCACACGGGAGGCAGCTTCTGCGCTCTTGCGCATCTGGGCGGCAAGGGGGATCAGGCGCACTCCGGCTTCCGTCGGCTTGAGGCCCGTTGGGGTCCTGTCGAAGAGACGGGCGCCGATACGGTCTTCGAAGGCTTTCAGGCGCCGGCTCAGCTGCGGCTGGCTGAGATCCAGCGCCTTTGCGGCGCTGGACAGGGAGCGCATGCGGGCGGCTGCATCAATGAGTTTCAGATCATCCCAATTCATAAGACATCTATACAGAAGTGCAAAAATTCGGGCAATAGCATGTGAATATGCATGGCTGGCATGGGCAATTGAGGAGTTCCAACCTACCGTTTGACCCGGTAGAGATGCCGGACTCACCCAATGGAGACGGCCATGGCGCCCAATAGCGACTATTTGCGACAGGAAAATACGGGTCTTGCGGTTCTGCTGGCGGTCGCAGGCATGGCGGCCTTCACACCTGTTTTTGCGGCCGGAAAGATTGCCGATGGGCTTTTGCCGGTGGCTGTTCTGGTCTGGCTCCGGTTTCTGGGAGGCGCTGTCACGATTCTTTCGGTCGGGACGGTGCTGCGCGTTCCTTTGGCCATGTCGGTCAGCCCGCTCTGGAAACTGCATTTGCTGCGGTCCGTCTGCGGGGTCGGTGGCTTGGGGTGCTCGATCTATGCGGCCAGTGTGCTGCCGCTGGCCGATGCGACTGCGATCAGTCTCACCAAGGGCATCATTGCGATCGTGCTTGCCGGGATCATCCTGAAGGAAGTGATTACGGGCCGCCACTGGATCGCCGCCGGACTTTGCGCGCTTGGCGCCTATCTTGTAGTCCGGTCCACCAGTCAGGGGAACGGTATGAGCGCTTTTGCCTTTGACGGGGTGGTTGCAGCGCTGATGGCGGCGGTGTTCATGGCTAGTGAAGCCTTGATCATGCGCTATCTGGCCCAGCGGGAAGACACGGTTACGATCCTTGCCTATGTGAACGTGTTCGCAAGCCTCCTTCTGACTGGCCCCGCCGTGTGGCTTATCGTGACGCAGCAGATATCCTCGACAAGTCTTCTGGCCTTTGTTTGGCTCGGGCCTGTTGCGATCTTAGGCCAGTCGCTCAATGTTTCCGCTTACCGCAGGGCCGGTGCTGCCACGCTGGCTCCAGTCTATTACGGGACTGTGGTCCTGTCGGCCCTGTTCGCATTTGCCGTCTGGGGTGAGGTACCGGCTCCGCTGGCCGCAGCAGGCGCCGGTCTGATCATCCTTGGCGGACTGGTCCTGACCTTGCCCTTTGCGGCGAAAAAGCAGTCCACAGCGTCCTGAGGGCCGGTAGCGGGCTGCGGCAGACAGTCTGGCGCAGAAATGCCGCCATCAGCCATCGAGAAGCGCCTTAGTCAGAAAGGGCAGACTTTCATCAAGCCGGTAGTCGATCGAGGAGTGATTGTCGTCGAACTCCTGATAGACATGACGAACCCCGGCGGCCTCCAGCTTCCTGTTCAAGCGGCGGGCGCCATAGACGAGATTGTACTGATCGACAGAGCCGCAATCGATCCAGAACCCTTTTAGGGATTTGAGCGCGTTGATATGCTGGCCGGCGATCTCGACCGGATCCCAGGCCAGCCAAGCCTGCCAGCGGTCCTTTATCAGTTCACACGTTTCCAGATCCACAGGCAGGCGAATGCCGCAAAAAACCTCCGGATCCGGATCAGGGTCATAGGTGGCTGCCATGGCCAGGGTCATCAGATCATGCATGGCGCTGCCTGCATATTTGGGCCCTTTTTCAAACTCGGTGACAAACGCCTCAATCGAGCCTGCCTTGGCCAGGGTGCGCAGCACATTCGGCATTTCCGGCAGATAGCACAGGTCAAACGCCATATCTCCGGAATGGCAGGCCGCAGCGGACCAGACGTCTGCATGTTTCATTGCATGAAGGAGGGAGCCGTAGCCGCCAGAGGACTTTCCGAACAGCCCGCGTCTTCCGGGGCCGCCGCATCTGAAGCGACCTTCAACATCTTCCAGCATTTCCGTTGTCAGCCAGGTTGCCCAGGGACCAATGGACAGGCTGTCGATATATTGGTTGCCGCCCAGGCGGGTGAAACAATCTGGAAAGGCAACCGTGACCGGCGGCAGCGCGCCGTCATGAATCAGCCGATCGAGCCGCTCGGGAACATTCTCGCCAAAATTCTTCCAATTCACATGGGCCGGGCCACCGGCGGTGAAACCGACGAGATCCACCAGAAGCGGCAGGCCGCTACCGTCATGGCCATGGGGCGTATAGACAACGATTTCCCTTGTGGCCGTATCCCCCAGACGGTTTTGGCCAAGGATCTCCGAGCGGTGGGAGAAGCGGTGCAGCGTTCCGGAGGGGATGTCGAGGCGGGCGCGCATGGAAGGCTCCATTCATAGGGGGTGCGAGTGTGCCTTTCGGGCAAATCGCATTCCGTCGGAGGGGCCTGTCGCTGTTTGACCTGAGAAGTGTCAACGCAAAAGGAAAACGGACTGAACTTGACCACGGGCGGCGCTTTAGATTGCAAGATCAGCGCATCGGCGCAAGGGCTGCCGCCCGGTTTCTTGACGGGGCAGGGGCAGCCGGGTAATCGAAGAAGCATGACCAAAGCCTTTATTTCCGGCTGCGCCGGAACGTCGCTTTCCGAAACTGAAACCGCCTTCTTCCGGCAAGCCGACCCGTGGGGCCTGATTCTGTTTGCCCGCAATATCGAGACCCCTGCCCAGGTGGCGGCACTGACCGCTGACTTCAGGCAGGCCGTGGGCCGCAAAGACGCTCCGGTTCTGGTGGACCAGGAAGGCGGCAGGGTGCAGCGTCTCAAAGCGCCGCACTGGATGAGATATCCGGCCCCCAAACTTTATGGGGATCTTTATGCCCAGGACAAGGCGCGGGGCCTGCAAGCCGCCCGCCTGGGAGCGCAGCTGATCGCCAGAGATCTTTATGACATCGGCATCACAGTTGATTGCCTGCCCTGCTTGGATGTGCGTTTTCCGCAGACCGTTGATGCCATCGGCGACCGGTCCTTGTCGGATGACCCGGACGTCGTGGCCACCCTTGGAGCAGCCATGGTGGAAGGGGCGCTTGCCGGAGGCGTATTGCCGGTGATCAAGCACATTCCGGGGCACGGGCGGGCCACCGTCGACAGCCATCTGGAGCTGCCAAGGGTGTCAGCGGATTCTGATACGCTGAAAGCCGTGGATTTCGTACCGTTCAAGGCACTTTCCAGCGTGTCTTTGGGCATGACAGCCCATATTGTCTATGAAGAGATAGATCCGGGAATAGCGGGCACGCAAAGCAGCAGGATTGTTCAGGAGATCATCCGCTCCCACATCGGTTTTGAGGGCTGTTTGATGAGCGATGATATTTCGATGAAAGCTCTGGGCGGAAATCTGTTCGACCGGTCGCAAAAAATCATCGCAGCGGGTTGTGACATTGTGCTGCATTGCAACGGTGATATGAGCGAGATGGCCGCCGTGGCCGATGCAGTGCCGGCTCTTGAAGGGGCTTCCGAACGGCGCTGCCGCGAAGCCCTGGCAGGCTGGAGGGAACCGGCCGCCGGATTTGACAGGAATGCAGCCCGGGACGCGTTTACCGCCCTGACCGGGTGGCAGGGCGCTTAACCGGAGCTTGAATGGCCGACGCGGATACCCAGACCTCTTTGCCGGAAGACGGTTCCTTCGATTTGCTGACCAATGTCAGCGCGGCGGAGGACCGGGCCCTGTCCGATCCGCAGCTTGTGGTCGATGTGGACGGATTTGAAGGTCCGCTTGATCTTTTGCTGGGGCTAGCCCGGACCCAGAAGGTGGATCTGGCCCGGATCTCGATCCTGCAGCTTGTGGAACAATATTTGGACTTTGTCACCGAGGCCCGCCGGATGCGTCTGGAACTCGCCGCCGATTACCTGGTGATGGCCGCCTGGCTGGCGTTTTTGAAATCGAAATTGTTGCTTCCGGAGCAAAAGGATGAGGACGAGCCAACCGGCGAAGAACTGGCCGCGGCCCTTGCCTTCCGTCTGCGCCGCCTGGAAGCGATGCGCGAGACGTCGGAAAAGCTCATGAACCGCAGCCGGCAGGGGCGGGATGTTTTTCACCGCGGCGCCCCGGAGACCATGTCCGTTCAGCACAAGAGCATCTGGGATGCGTCGATCTACGATCTTCTGTCGGCCTATGCGACCCAGAGGCAAAGACAATCGGTCACCTCTGTACGGGTGCTCAAAAGAAACGTCTGGTCGCTTCAGGAAGCGCGGGATCTTCTGACCAAACTGGTCGGACGGGTCAGCGAATGGGCTCCCCTGAATGCCTATCTCCGCGACTATCTTTACGACAACAAGGACTGGGCCACGATTGTTGCCAGCACCTTTTCCGCCAGCCTGGAAATGGTGAGGGAAGGCCAGGTAGAAATCCGCCAGGGAGAGCCGTTTTCACCTGTCTATATCCGCTCCATCAACGGGGAGGCGGAGACGGATGGCTGACAACCGGGAACTCGACCTGGCCTCGGAAAAAGGCAGCAAGGTCTCCTCTAAAGCCGACCTGAGCGGCCAGCGGATGATCGAGGCGCTGCTTTTTGCCTCCAATGAACCTTTGTCGCTTGAAGAACTGACTTTGCGCGTTCCGGAAGGAACGGATGTACTCGGCCTTCTTGGCAAGCTGCAGAAACTTTACGCTCCGCGCGGGGTCAATCTGGTCAAGGTCGCCGGAAAATGGTGTTTCCGCACGGCCGAAGATCTGGCCTATCTGATGCACCGCAATGTCGAAGAACAGCGGAAACTGTCACGCGCGGCGCTGGAGACATTGGCCATTATCGCTTATCACCAGCCGGTCACCCGCGCCGAAATCGAAGAAATCCGGGGCGTCTCGACCTCCAAAGGCACGCTCGACGTGCTGCTGGAAACCACCTGGATCCGCATGCGTGGACGGCGGCGGACACCCGGCCGGCCGGTCACCTATGGCACGACGGAGCAGTTTCTGGTCCACTTCGGGCTGGAAACTGTCAAGGATCTGCCGGGTCTGGAAGAACTCAAAGGCGCGGGGCTGCTGGACAGCGCCGTGCCGGCCTCCTTCGTCGTGCCCTCGCCAAGTGACGAAGTCACTTTGACGGAAGACGAAGATCCATTAGAAGACGGATCTCTGTTTGACGAGACAGCGGATGAAACTGCCGGGGCCTGATGCCACAGGAAAACAAGGCGCCATATTCCAATGGCAATGGACATACACTGAGTTGGGGCGCGCCTGGAACCGCGGGCGCTACCATCGCGGCAGGGCTGGTCTTTGACGCGATTTCTCATGATTATGACGGCATTCCTTCGATCCACGAGGTAAGCCTGTCGGTCGCGCCGGGGGAGATTCTGTGCCTATTAGGCCATTCAGGCTGCGGCAAGACCACCTTGATGCGGATTGCGGCTGGGGTTGAGCGTCAAACCCGGGGCAAGGTGATCATCAATGGCCGGGAGATCGCCGGGGAAACGGTGTTTCTGCCGCCGGAAAGACGCGGCGTCGGCCTGATGTTTCAGGATTATGCCCTGTTTCCCCATATGAGCATCCTGGACAATGTCACATTTGGGCTTTCGAAGCTGCCGAAACAGGAGGCACGCGCAGCGGCGCTGGCAGCCCTTGGCCGGGTCGGGCTGGCGGACTATGCACCCGATTATCCCCATGCGTTGTCTGGTGGCGAACAGCAGCGTGTGGCGCTTGCCCGTGCGTTGGCTCCCCGGCCCGGGATACTGCTCATGGACGAGCCTTTTTCCGGTCTGGACAAACGCCTGCGTGACAGTGTGCGCGAAGAAACTCTGACCGTGATCCGCGAAACCCGGGCCACCTGCATCATCGTGACACATGATCCGGAAGAGGCAATGCGTATGGGCGACAGGATTGCCCTGATGCGCCGAGGGCGCCTTGTGCAGCATGGCTCCGCCGCTGAACTCTATAACAACCCGGTGGATCTTTTCGCGGCGCGGTTCTTTTCCGAATTGAACCAGATTGAGGGCCGGGCAACCTCAGAAGGTGTCGAAACAGTGCTGGGGGTGATGCCTGCGAAGGATCTTGACCCGGGAGTGGCTGTTGACGTTTGCATCCGGCCGCAGGGCCTGTGCCTGAGCGGGGCCACGCAGCCGGGAACGAGAGGCCGCATCACCTCAAAACGTTTCGTTGGTGAGGTGGACCTTTTGTCTGTTGCTGTTGAAGGGCTGGATCAATCCCTCAAGGCGCGGGTCAAGGCAGGCTGTCCCTGGGAGCCAGGAATGGATGTTTCTGTTGAGGCCGACCCCAAGGACGTGCTTGTTTTTTCCCGTCAGGAGCCCCAAGTCTAGTCCACGCGGCACGGCCTGGCCCGGGCCAGACCCCGGACAGATGACCGGTGTCGAAACAGGTACTGAGTGTTGTGTGGTAAGGTGATTGCACGCAAGGCTGGCAAACGGATTGCCGGGACCATCATCACTTCGTCTGACGGCGAAAAATGTTGTTCGAGTGTATGTTGCGCGGTCTCATCCGTTTTTGTACAAGGGCCGAAGGGCTTTAAAGCCAATTATCAGGAGTTTGGCGTATGGGCATTAGTATCTGGCAGATCTTGATCATCGCGGTTGTGGTGGTTTTGCTGTTTGGACGTGGCAAGATTTCCGAATTGATGGGCGATGTCGCGAAGGGAATCAAAAGCTTCAAAAAAGGAATGGCCGAAGACGACACTGCTGAAGCGCCGAAGACAATCGATCATCAGGCCGCTGACACAGCTCCGTCTGCGAAAGCGGAAGATCAGACCAAAGCGAGCTGATCCTGATCTGCATCGCGTCTCCCTAAGGGACGAAGGTTCTCATGTTTGATATCGGCTGGACCGAACTCATGGTGATTGCCTGTGTGGCGATCATCGTCGTAGGTCCGAAAGACCTGCCGCGCATGTTGCGCACTCTTGGACAGACGGTTGGAAAGATGCGGCGCATGTCGCGGGAGTTCCAGTCCACGTTCAATGATGCCTTGCGCGAGGCGGAGCAGCAGGCCGACATTGCCGACATGAAAAAACAGGTCGAGGATGCCGCGAATTTCAATCCTCTGGGAGATCTGAAGAAATCCATTGAGGGAGACGCCGCGCAAAAGGCTTCCCGGCCAATGACAAGCAAACCGGCGTCCGCAACCGGCAATCCGACTGTCGGCGGGAGCGCCGCTTCTCCTGCAGCAGACGGCTCAGATGCGGCAGCTGATGGCCCTGTTCAGGTGGCCGCAACATCGCCGGAGCCAGCGCCGCCCCCTGCATCAATGGACAGTCCGGCCCAGCCGCCGGTGACGGAAGACGTTAAGGCATGAGCCAGGATGACATCGACGCCTCAAAGGCGCCCCTGATCGAACATCTGATCGAACTGCGCCAGCGGCTGATCTGGTCCATTGCGGCGATTTTGGTGATGTTCGTCATCTGCTTCTATTTCGCCACAGACATCTACAACATTCTGACACTTCCCTATCTGCGCGCTGTCGGGGAAGGGCATCCGGTGGAAATGATCTTCACCGCCCCCCAGGAATGGTTTTTCACCCAGCTCAAACTGGCGCTGTTTGGCGCGCTGTTTCTGGCTTTCCCAGTGATCGCCAGCCAGATCTACATGTTTGTGGCTCCCGGGCTCTACAAGCATGAGAGAGGCGCTTTTCTGCCGTTTCTGGTCGCAACGCCGATCCTCTTCCTGATTGGTGCCAGCCTCGTCTATTTTCTGGTCATGCCCATGGCAATGGGCTTTTTTCTGTCTCAGGAACAGCTGGCAACGGATGGACAGGTCGCCATTCAGCATCTGGCCAAGGTCAGCGAATATCTTGGCCTGATCATGCTGCTGATCTTTGCTTTTGGTCTTGTATTTCAACTGCCGGTGGTTCTCACGCTTCTGGGACGCGCGGGGCTGGTGTCGTCAGAAGATCTGAAGAAGAAGCGCAAATATGCCATTGTCGGCGCTTTTGCCGCCGCCGCAATTCTGACACCTCCGGACCCGATCTCTCAGATCGGCCTTGCACTCCCGACACTGCTTCTCTACGAAGTCTCCATCCTGTCCGTCAGGTTTGTGGAGCGCCAGCGCGCGCAGCGGGAAGCAGAGCGTGAGGCGGAAGACGCAGCCGCCTGATCCCAATAGGCTGCATCTCATGCGGGAACGCCAGCCGGGCGGACGGATGTGTTGACAACGACCGTCGTTCGGAAAGCGAAGATGTTTGATATTAGATGGATTCGGGAAAACCCAGACGCATTTGACGAAGCCTTGGCAAAACGGGGCTATGAAGCTTCTGCCGCCAAACTGATTGCTCTGGACGATTCCCGCCGGTCACACATCACCAAGCTCCAGGATGCGCAAGAGCGCCGCAACGCCGCTTCGAAAGAAATCGGCAAGGCGAAAGGGACTGGCGACGATTCCCGTGCCCAGGAACTGATCGACGAAGTCGCCAAGATCAAGGCGTTCATCCAGGAAGGCGAGGAGGAGGAGCGCGCGCTCAATGCCGCCTTGGAGGCGGCCATGGCCGTGATCCCCAATCTTCCCCATGACGATGTGCCGGAGGGGGCGGATGAAGCGGGCAACGTGCTTTTGAAGACCCATGGGGAAAAGCCCGTCTTCACGTTCAACGAAAAGCCGAAGGAGCATTTCGAGCTTGGCGAGTCGCTTGGAGCCATGGATTTTGCGACGGCGGCCAAACTCTCCGGATCGCGCTTTGTCGTTCTGAAAGGGCAGATCGCCCGGCTGGAACGGGCGCTTGGCCAGTTCATGATCGACCTGCACACCCAGGAAAACGGCTATACGGAAGTTTCGCCGCCGCTGCTGGTGCATGCCGACCCGCTTTTTGGCACCGGCCAGCTGCCGAAATTCGAGGAAGACCTCTTCAAGGCTACGACGGATCACTATCTGATTCCGACCGCCGAAGTGCCGCTGACCAATCTGGTGGCCGGAGAAATCCTTGCCGAAGAGGCCTTGCCGCTCCGCGTGAGCGCGCTGACCTATTGTTTCCGCTCCGAAGCCGGGTCTGCCGGCAGAGACACGCGGGGCATGCTGCGCCAGCACCAGTTCCAGAAATGCGAGCTGGTCTCGGTCACACGGCCGGAGGATTCTTTGAGCGAACTGGAGCGTATGCTCGGATGTGCGGAGACCGTGCTTCAAAAACTCGGTCTGCATTACCGGGTTATGACGCTTTGCACCGGAGACATGGGCTTTGGCGCGCGCAAGACCTATGACATTGAGGTCTGGCTGCCGGGGCAGGACACCTACCGGGAGATCTCCTCGTGTTCGGTCTGTGGGGACTTCCAGGCCCGTCGCATGAATGCCCGCTACCGGCCCGCCGGCAGCAAGCAGACGGTGCATGTGCACACACTCAACGGGTCCGGGATTGCCGTTGGCCGGGCCCTGATCGCGGTTCTGGAGAATTACCAGAATGGCGACGGGTCGGTTACGGTTCCCGACGTTCTACGGCCCTATATGGGCGGGCTGGACAGGATCGGCTAAGCCCGTCCGGGCGACTTCCGAGGCGGCGGGTGTATGCCCGCCGCTTTTCGAACTCTTTCTGCTGCGCCGGTTGGGCGCAGTGTGTTCAGCTTCCAGGACAGCACAGCCATGCGTATTCTGATTACGAATGATGACGGTATCCATTCCCCCGGTCTCGACGCGCTGGAAAGGATCGCCCGGACCCTGTCCGACGATGTCTGGGTTGTGGCGCCTGAAACCGACCAGAGCGGGGTGGCCCATTCTCTGACCCTTGGTGATCCCCTTCGGCTCAGGTCCCTTGATGACCGGCATTTTGCAGTCAAGGGCACACCGACGGACTGTGTGATCATGGGGCTGCACAAGGTTTTGCCCGGGCGCCCGGATCTGGTTCTGTCCGGCATCAACCGTGGGCAGAACCTGGCTGAAGACGTAACTTACTCAGGCACGGTGGCCGGAGCAATGGAAGGGGCGATTCTCGGCATCCGCTCAATTGCCGTCTCCCAGTCCTATGACTGGGACGTGAAGGCGGAACCGAATTTCGCAGTGGCCGAGACCCATGCGCCGGACCTGTTCAGAAAGCTCGTTGAGTTTGATTTGCCGCCTTACAGCCTTCTGAATGTCAACTTTCCTGCCTGCGCGCCGAAGGCGGTCAAAGGTGTGAAAGTGACCGTTCAAGGCCACTACGAACAAAGCGGCCTGTTGCTGGACGAGCGCCATGACGGACGCGGCTATCCTTACTACTGGCTGCGCTTCCGGGAGCGCGGCAAATCTGTGTTTGATAATTCTGACCTTCAGGCAATTGCGGATGGATATGTCTCCGTTTCGCCGTTACGCATAGATTTGACGGCACATGATCTGGTCACGAACCTTACGGATGCGTTGACCCAGTCCTAGGACAGGAGAGTTCCATATGGCCGGCCTTCCGCCCGGCACGCACCGGACACCGCTCTCAAACGCTTTGCCGGATGAGGCGGAGACCCGCGCCGCCCTGGTTCTGGCCTTGCGGCGGCGGGGCATTGGGGCCCGCAACGTGCTTGCCGCCATTGAACGGGTGCCAAGACGCCTGTTCCTGTCCGCCCGCCATCACAGCCTTGCCTATGAGGATGCGGCGTTGCCGATTGAATGCGGTCAGACCATGGCATCTCCCTCCATGGTGGCCCAGACCGTGCAGGCGCTGAAGATTGACCCCGGCCAAACCGTGCTCGAAATCGGGACAGGCTCCGGCTATCAGGCTGCCGTGATGGCGCATCTGGCCGGGCAGGTGTACACGATCGACCGCTATGGCACCTTGAGCGACCTGGCAAAACGCCGTTTCGCTGCCTTGAAGCTGGGCAATGTTACGCCGCTTCAGGCGGACGGGTTCGAAGGCCTGAAACAGAAAGGCCCTTTTGACCGGATCGTGGTAACGGCTGCGGTAGACAGCATTCCTGATACCTGGGTGCAGCAGCTCAAACCCGGCGGTTTGCTTGTTGCGCCCGTGGGCAAGAAAAACCAGCTGCAATCCTTGATCCGGTTCACAAAATCCGAAAATGTCATGACAGCGGAAACCCTGCTTCCGTTGCGGACGGTCATGCTCCAGAGCGGACTTGCCAAGACCCTGTGACGGGTCTTCTTTTCAAGAGACTACCGGTGGGCGAATCGAGACCAAAAAAATGAATCGCGCTCCGGCCATTTGCGGCCTTGTTTACTATGAAGCCAGCCTTTTTCCGGTTGCTTGAGGTGAAAAGGACTGAAATCAGGCAGGTTTTTGCGGCAAACATGTCCGCTCTTCAGTCTTTATAAACCTTACTGGCGTTTACTCTTAACCATAACAGCCATTGTTAGCGGTATGAGTAAGGCGATGATGAAGCGGATGCGTACCCTCCGCGGGGATCTACTTGGTAAAGCGGCAACAGTTTCTCTGGTTGCGGCCTTTCTTGCAGGATGCTCCGGCTCCGTTGAGCGGTTCGGTGAGCCGCCCTTCTATACGGGCAATACGGACAATCAGCGCGAAATATTGGCCGGCAAGGCACCCGATCAGCCGAGTTACCAGGATATCGCCAACGGGCCCGGTGGAACCAGTGCCGGGTTGCCACCGGCCGGGTCGGGGCCGGTAACGACGGGCTCCATCTCCAGCTCCTCCGCGAGTATCCAGTCAGCGCCTCTGCCAGCGCCTGTGATCGCCAAGTCAACACCTGCCGCAGCGCCCGTTGCCGCACAGCCTGCACCTGAAGTGGCTGCCACCGCACCTGGGAAAGACTGGAAAGGCTGGACGGCCACTGGAGGGACGCGGGTCCAGGCCCGCCAGGGCGATAATCTGAATTCTATTGCCCGCCGCTATGGTGTTCCTGTCCAGGCGCTCGCATCCGTAAATGGTATCAGCGATCCGAGTCAGGTTCGGGCAGGGCAATCGCTCGTCGTCCCGACCTATGTCTATTCGGACCGGAACGGGCTCGCCAGCACGACGGAAGGCGAAACCGGCAAGGTGAAACTTCCTGCTGTTGCCCGCAATGAGCAGGTTGTCACGGGAACCATCACGAAAACGACCGGGATCGCTCCCCATCCGGAGCGTAAACCTGCACGTCAGCCAACCTTTGCACAGATCAGCACAACAAAGACGGTTGCCGCTGAGCCTGCGGTTCTGAAGGTGAGTGCCCTTCCCAAGCGCAAACCTGCCTATGATACCCGGCCTGTGACCACTGCGTCGATCGCGACTGTGACCCCGGCCAAGACATCCGCTAAGTCCAGTGCGCCCGTTGCAGCTCCGTCTCAGCCGGTGAAAAAGGCAGCCCTGCCGGCCCCTGCTGTGACCAAGGAAGCCAAACCGACCGAGCCGATCAAGACACCGGTTGTGGCCAGCATCCAACGGGATGCGGATGTGTCGACCGAGATGTTCCGCTGGCCGGTGCGCGGGCGCATCATTTCGGATTTCGGCACGAAGCCGGGCGGTGGCAAGAACGAAGGCGTAAACCTGGCGGTGCCAGAGGGGACGCCGGTGAAGGCGGCCGGAGATGGCACGGTTATCTATTCCGGCAACGAGCTGAAGGGCTATGGCAATCTGGTTCTGCTGCGCCACAGCGATGGCTGGGTGTCCGCCTATGCCCATAACAGCGAGCTGAAGGTCAAGCGCGGCGACAAGATCCGCCGTGGGGATGTGATCAGTCTGGCTGGGGCGACCGGATCCGTGAGCCAGCCGCAAGTGCATTTCGAGCTGCGCAAGGGCAACAAGCCCGTCGATCCGCTGCAACACCTGCCGCAACGCTGAAGCATTTTTTTTAAAAACAGAAAGCCCGGCCAAACGGCCGGGCCCATACCCTGAATCTGGTCACAAGCAGATCGGCTCACGTGCCTTTAGAAAAAGCGAGAGCATTGATCCAGGGCAGCTATTTGTTGCCATGCATGTTTAGGCTCCGGCATTTCGCGAAACTGCCATTCGCGCCTGGCAGGCTCGCCGTCGCTTCCGGCCCAAAGGCGACCTTGACGAACGAGCTGGATGCCGCGACGCACCTATCGAATTAGGACGTTCGCCGCATTTACTCGGTGCTGAACCGATCCAAAATCAGCTCAGCGGACAAAGCGGACTTTAGTTTCCTTCAACCCTAGGTCTAGTTTGCTGAAGACCGCCAAAATGCGGCACAAATCCGGGAAAAACCAATTGAGCATGACGACGTTCTAGGGTGCCAGGAAGGGCTCGCTTAACAATGAGTAGCTTGCCGGATCAGGAATTCATGGAACGTCGGGGTAGAACAGTCCAACGCATGGGTCGTCGGCGAAGCGTACGCCTCGGCAACGTGCACCAGAAGAAACGGCCTCTCAAAAAAAGCCGCTACCCCTCTTTAGCAAATCTCTGTCAATGCCCTTAAAACGTGATTTTTTCTCCAAAAGGTTGAATTGCGTCCGAAATTCACTACAATCTTTTGCTTTCCGGGGGAGGATATTTCCATGACCAAAGAAATTAAGCTTGGCAGTTTTACCTTGAGGGCAAAGTCAGCGGATGCCGAAAAACCGGACGCTGAACAGGAACTGAAAATTGCTGTCGAAGCGGCGTTGGAAGAATATGAACCAGAGCCTGGGGAAGCTGTCCCCAGCGCCAAGGATTTTGAACTAAGGGAAGAGCACCCCACAGGCGCCGAAACGCTTTTAATTATTTTCCTGACAAGCGCGGCGACGGCCGGTGGCGCCCATTTCGGCAAGAAGACCGTGGACGCAATCTGGGAGCTTGTGGCCTGTAGATTGCGCAATTCCCGTACCGCGCGAATTGACGTCAAAGATGACGATCATTCGTGAATCTGTACCCACCCTTACGGCTCAGAACTCCTTCACTCCATGGGACTGACGACTTATTTCAGACGATGCGATCCCGACGGGCTGGCTATTGCGCGGCTGTGTCTTGGTATTGCGCGTGCCATCTGGCGAGACCACATCGTTGATGTGAATGCCCCACATCTTCACCCCGACACCAGGCGATATCTCAAATCCCTGGCTGCCCAGATGGAATTCTACGCAAAGAACGCGAAGAAACCCAAACCGAATGAAACTCGATTGGCTTTCATGGAAAAGCTGCGCGAAGCCCATGAAGTTTCCAAGAAGAATGCTGGACCCGGGGTCGAATGGCTCAAGTTCGTTCTGGTCTGGAAGGAAATCTTTGGCATCGTGGATAATTACTACTTGTTTGGGCGTTCCGAGCGCCTCAAACACGATGAATGGTATAGTGATGGTGGTGAGCGGGCGGAACCCGGGCCGGTCTTGAGAACTTTCGTTGAAGAATCTAAAGGGGTGGTGCGGGTTCTGGAGCATGTCTACGAGGACGTCGTCGGCGAGTTTCCGCGCGTGCATGCGAACATCGAGATTGAAACCATCGCCTCCAACGCGCCCAGTCAGATGGGGTACGACTTTGCGTCTATGCCGCGGGTCAAGGGCAAAGTGACGTCCGAAAAGAGGGAGCACCCCGAATTCAACCCCTCTCCCTATGGGGATTTTCAACGTTCGCGCAGGATCATCGTAGAGATTCCTTACCCCTGTGATCGAGCGACGGCCTTTGCCTACGAATGGGTTATTGCCCACGAAATCGGGGTGCATTTGTTTTCGCAACTGGCCAACGAGAAAGGTCCCCTGAATGATGGAGATTATCTGGCCTTTTCCGAAGGTTTCATGGATGCCGCTATTTTGGATGTTATTAAGGACAGCTCGCGGAACGCCAAGGATGTGCCCAACCTTGTGGGAGCTGATATCGCCAAAGGGGCTCAGCTTCGCACTGATGCCCGCCTGTCGCAGGATCTTCCCAGCGACATGAGCTCTGAGCGCAAGGTCCTCTGGCGTGATGAAGTGCCTCGTGGATTCCGTTGCTGGGAGCATCTCATAGAGCTTGCCGATAACTTGAATGTTCAGGACCGAGGTGGGCTTGAATCCAAGATCTGGGCCCGACGCGTCGCGCTGAAACTTAATCTGCTGGATTTAGTAAAGGAGGAGCGCGCGAAATTTATATCCGGCCTCCAGATCATCTTTGATGTGACCAATGATGAAGCTGGTCAACAGATGAGGGTGCGCCAACAGCGCGAGTTGGCCGAATTTCTCGACGAAATGCGGGTGGCCGAGACACTCGACGATGCCGCAGCTTGCATTCGGGACTGTCTTACAAACTCGCGGCCCTTTTCATCTTTGCATTTCTAGAAAAGTCTCGAGGTTGCAAGACTCTTGACAATTATATTACATTACCTTAAGTTGTAACGTAATATAAAATAGGTATCGAAAGGCAGAGCCGATGCCCCTCACAAACACCCATTTTGAAAAGCTCGCTCAACTAAGGAATCGAGACCTCTTGAACGCCTTACTTGTTGCGGACAAATTCGGTTACGAAGATCTTGCACGGCAGACTCGCAGGTCTGCCGCATCACTGCGCGTTCAGTTTCATCGGTGGGAATCCCTTGGCCTGACCCTGTTGGAACAATGCGGGACGGTTACCGAAGACGGGCCTGGACGAAACCCACGGCTGTTCCAGCTGAACCCGCGCCTGCGCGACGATGTCGAACGCGCGTTGGAAAAAATACACCATCAGTGTCCGGAGTTCCCCAAACGCGACAGCCTGCCTGATATCAAGTCAGCCGAAGCCTCCCTTTTGCGCGCGATGAGCGGCAGAGAGCTTGATTTATCAGAGATGTTTCACACTGCAACGCGGGCGCTCGAGCGCCTGAATAGGGTCGAGTCGACAATAGCTGGTCGCAGCTCGGAAGAGCTAGGCTTCCATGTTAGCAATACACTGAAACAAAATCTCATTGGCCAGAAGGTAAGCGCCGAGATGCTGATGAAATCCGTTTTGACGCAGATCGCGAGCAAGCCAGAGCAGATCAATGAAAAGGAAGATCGAGCCTTTTGGTATGCCAAGAAAAATGAGGGAGAAGGCCCAGCCCGTATGGCCTACTACTTTGCCGAAATCCCAGATCGATCTGTCAGCGGCTTCGGTGGTATGCTGAGCGCGCGCATGAAACACAAACTTTGCAACGCCATTGACGACTATCTTAAACCTAGTATGCCGGAATTCTTGCCGGGAGGGCGGCTGCGCACCGGATTTGTTCATGTGCTGAAAGAGTCTTTGGAGCTGGAAAAGATCGATTCCAATTGGACGGGTATCGTCGATCGACTGTGGGAGGGGGCAGATCGCTGTACGCCGATACGCGATTTGCCTGAATTGCTTCAGATGCAAAAAGCAATTGAAGACCGTGCGGCTGAGGATAACCCGGATTTAGTGGACTTCTCGCATGACGGGATTGCGTCACGGGATTCCGAAGGTCCGGTGCCAGAGGCGGTCATTGAGGACATCGCCGCCTTGGAAAACATGCCCCGGGCGCGGATACCGGAAAGCCGTGATCGCGCGATGGAAGAGGCTTTCCGCGCGCCCTTGAAGGCATTGGTGAGAAAACTTCCGTTGCCCGATATCGCGGTCTTTGCACGGTGACCATAACTTCCCAAGATACCTCCAGGGTCCGGGAACTCGATTATTTTATCGAGCTGATCGAATTTCGAAGTGCGATCCGGCAAAGTCGGTTGGACTGCGAATGGGTCGAAGACCCCGCACACCCGTCGCGCAGGCTGCTTTACGTGCTCGATTCCAACGTCGCACACCTTTATTTCCAGCCGACCAAGGAGGTCGCATCCACCCGCGCATTGCCAAAGTCGCTCAAATCCTCGGTCGACAATTTCATTGCCATTATCTCGGCGCATTTCATTTTTGAAGGCGCATTGCCCGGGAGAGGCAGGATCAAAACTTTCATGGACGCCGGACATATTGAAGAGTTCACTGCGCAGATTCAGCGCGCACGCGACGAGTTGCACGAAGGGTCGGCAGCACTATCCAAGGAAACCGCGACTAGGCTGAGGAAGGATCTCGTCAGGTTCGATCGAGCCATAAGTCTAGCCAAATTGGACGATCGCAAGCTGGCAAAAACAGCCGATACTTGGTTTCGAAAGATATTCGAGACCTACGGTATCGAAGGTCTGGGGGCTTACCGCCTGTTGCATGATCTCATCTACAAGCGTGATCAAATGTATCCTCTGCCGCTTGGCCCGTATTTCCGCGGACTGGATGTCAGCAACCCCGATCCCGCGCTTGTGGAAGTTTGGTCAAAGGCTCTTGAGAACGAGGTCGGACCGGATCTGCATAAATCCCGCAACCTGATGACCGATGCCGTTTGCCTTGCGCGGATCGAAACCATCAATAATTATCTCAGGGATCATGGCACGAGCGCACGCTACGTGCTTTTGACCACCGACACCAAAATCCTGCGTGCCGCGAGACGCAGGCAACCGGACGACCCTGATGGCCCTCAAGGACCAATCGTCCGCTCGGCGCGGCAATACATCCCGCTTGGCAATATTCACGACATGGACAATTTCATTGGCACGACGCGCGGAACTGATGCCATCGAGCAGGCCATCGATTCACATTTTGCCTTGGAAGAAGTCCACCCTCGCGACCGTGACAGGCGACTGGATTGGCTGCATGAAATCGCGACCGCTCTTGCCAAACGATTCCGCGAAAAGGACGTCGATCCTGAATTCCAACGCCGGAACAGAGTGTTGCTTAAGTAC
Source organism: Roseibium sp. AWQ4_290 (assembly GCF_056160985.1). NCBI lineage: Bacteria > Pseudomonadati > Pseudomonadota > Alphaproteobacteria > Hyphomicrobiales > Stappiaceae > Roseibium > Roseibium sp. AWQ4_290. The sequence continues at coordinate 59,468 of NZ_JBSWYG010000022.1, read as the reverse complement.
TATTTCGACTTGCCGGACACGGAGACCACGATGGACCGGATCCGCTCAGTCTGGACGCAGCTGATCGAAAACTCGGTCAACCTGAACAAGAACCTGATTCTCGACCATTATCAGCTCTGGATGGAAGGTGTGCAGGACATCCTGCAAAAGGTGAGCCTGGACAGGCAACGCTCCGTCGGCAAATACTATGAGCAAACACAGCTTGACGCCGCAGGAAAGCTGGCCTGTGCTCACATCTATATCACATTGAGTTATCAGATATTTTCCAACCTCGAATCTGCCAGAACCTGGTCCAGACTCGGTCTAGGGGTGCGGCTGGATACCGGCAACCAGCAATCCGGCCCGCATGCCATCGCCAAGAGGGTAATAGGCGCCCTGGCCTCTGGCCAGGAACGCGATATTGGCAAACAACTCAGCAAGCTGACCAAGAACCCCCAAGATCCACAGCAGGTAATCCTCGCGTCCGCGGCCATTGCTTTGCAGTGCGGCCTTTGGAATGTCGCCATCGAATTGGCCGATCTGGTGGTCAATGAAAAGGGCCGAGACCCTGGACCAACCGAAACATTGATTCATTGCCGTGCAAACCTGATTTATGCCTTGGCCAAGCGGGCATTGGTCATGAGCTCAACGAATGAAGAGATTTCCCAATCGGCGGTCAGTGACGAGAGGTTGCGAGTGTCGCTGAGGCGCGTCGCCGACGACCTTAAACGCCTCGAATACGACCTTGAAGCGTCTATTGCCCATGCCGAAATCGCGTGGACTTATCTATTTGAAGCGTTTCGCGAGCCGAATAAAAGGATTGATGAAAGCACAAGCGACAAGATCATAGTCGAAATTGGCAAGTGCTTTGATTTCTCGGACCCACGAAGGGGTCGCCGGATAAACGATTTTACCGGGAAGGACATCCGCACCATTGTTCAGGCTCGCGCCGGCGCTGCGCTTCTGTTCCTAATCCTTCAATTCCGCAGTCGGGATCAACGCGTTCCCGCATCAGCTTGGAATTGGCTTAGGTCCGCGAGGGGGGCTCTAGGAAAGATCAGTCGGGGTGGGGACCGCCAAAACCGAAACCAATTGTGGGCTTTGCTGTGGGAAATCTCGAAGAGAATTAAGCCTGGCTTCAAAACCGAGGATATCGCCGACGGACTTCCAGGACTCGAAAATTACCTATTGCTCAAGGACGACGACGTCGTCAGCGGCTTTCCTGTTGAAAGGCAGTTTATTTGGACCCTGATTCAAGTGCCGCAACAGAATTGACGATGGCCCCTGCTCCGGGCTGGTCGGATGAAAACTCTTTTCCATGACAAACGCTGGCGTGTTCGCTGTAGCATCTGGTACTCAGAATGGTGGGTTAGTGAGTTTTTTGGGGCGCCGTTTATGTTTCTGATGGGACCAACGAAACGGGGTCAGTTCCTAAAGCTCGGACGTCCGTGCCAAGTGCAGAAAAATGCAGATTGGGCTCTCTACCGCCAAGCGGTGGCGCAGCATGAACACCTCTTGGACCACTTCACGAATGTCAGCTTTTTGCCCAAGAGGCTGACCGGCTCGCGCCTGCCGCAAATTCACACTTTCCGCCCGTTTAGGTTTTCGCTTGCCGTGAAGCGAAGGACTGTTTGCACGATAAGCACTGGAGATTGACAAGATTGCGGTTAAGACTCGGGCGATTTATTCCAACCTGAGTAAATAAGACCCTATTGGACCGTGACTTGAGAGCGTTCAGCAAGGAGTATGCCACAGGGCGATATGGGGCATCGTCTAGGACGTGCAACACGGGGGAAGGCTCTCATGTCGTGGCCTTTGGAGGCTCTTTCAGGCCCGCTGCGCTGTGTCACGCCGCTTGCCCGGCCCAACAAGGTCGGTCTGCGCGCCTTGCCTTGCCAGCGAACCTGAAGAATCCATCCAAAAGGGTCTTATCTGGTGAGGCTGGTATGACGTTGATGGCACAGCAGGGCCGGGGACGTCGCAGTTTCATACTCAATTCTGATTTTTAATGCGTCTCCAAACCCAGAATACCCTGTTGGACCAAGGGGTAAGGGTTAGACTTTTCTATCCGTCCACATGTTGGTTCGGGGCTGGGCCAAACAGCCGGGCTCTTTCAGGACATGGGGACGCCCAGCCGTCCCGCCAGATCCTGAATAAACTGAAAGGCCACCCGACCGGAGCGGCTGCCGCGTGTGGTGGACCATTCCAGGGCCCGGGCCTTGAGATCAGCATCTTCGATTGTGAGGCCATAATGAGCGGCGTAGCCGCGAACCATATCGAGATAATCATCCTGACTGCATTTGTGGAACCCGAGCCACAGTCCGAACCGGTCGGAGAGAGAGACCTTCTCTTCAACGGCCTCTGCCGGATTGATCGCGGTGGAGCGTTCGTTCTCGATCATGTCCCGGGGCAGGAGATGGCGCCGGTTCGAGGTGGCATAGAAGATGACATTGTCCGGCCGGCCTTCAATGCCGCCGTCCAGAACCGCTTTCAGCGATTTGTAGGACGTATCGTCATGATCAAAGCTGAGATCGTCGCAAAAGAGAAGGAAGCGGAAGGGGGCAGGCCGGATCTGCGCCATCAGCTTTGGCAGGCTTTCAATATCTTCCCGGTGGATCTCGATCAGCTTCAGGCTGTCCGTACCGCGCTCCCGGTTGACCGCCGCATGGGCCGCCTTGACGAGGGACGACTTGCCCATGCCTCTGGCGCCCCACAAAAGAGCATTGTTGGCCGGAAGGCCTTGCGCAAAGCGTCTGGTATTGTCCAGCAGCAGATCGCGGACATGGGAAACCGCACACAAGAGAGTGATGTCGACCCGGTTCACCGAAGCGACCGGATGCAGGTCTCCCGGGTCAGGGACCCAGACAAAGGCATCCGCGGCGGACCAGTCGGGAAGGTTTGGGCGCTGAGGCACGGCCCGGCCGATCAACTCGATCAGAGAATCGAGTTTTGCGTTCAACGCTGCAAGGTCGTTTTGCGCGGTCATCATTCTTGCAACCCCTGTCGAAAAGGCCCATGTGTGACCCTAAAGCGTGTTGCGCGAGCTTTAACATGGGGCAGGTCACTCGAAAACGCCAATTATTCCCATAGCGGTACGCTGGAAATCGCTTCCAAAGCTTGAAATGAGGCGCGCCACAGTTATAGTCCGCGCCACTAGAATTCAGCGCGTTTTACCCTTGGGTGTATTTCCTGAGGGAGAGATAAAACGCCCCTTAGGAGAGTTGAATGTTTATCACCCCAGCCTATGCGCAGACGGCCGGAGCCGCTGGTCCGAATTTCCTGATTCAGATCCTGCCCTTCGTCGCCATCTTTGCGATCATGTATTTCCTGATCATCCGGCCACAGCGCCAGCGCATGAAACAGCATCAGCAAATGGTGGCCAATTTGCGCCGTGGGGATACAGTTGTGACCACGGGCGGCCTCATCGGTAAGGTTTCCAAAGTGGTTGATGACAGTGAATTGCAGGTGGAATTGTCGGAAGGCGTGAAAGTCCGTCTTGTCCGGTCCATGGTTCAGGAAGTCCGCTCCAAGACCGAACCGGCCAAAGAGACGTCCTGATCCCTTGGGAAGGCGCCATTTGGCGCAGTGATCTATGTGCCGGGCCGGCTCAATGCCGGCCTGGCTGTTTTTAAGGCTTCATCATGCTTCATTTCGCCCGTTGGAAAATCGCGCTGATCGTTCTTGTGATCGCCGCCGGCATCCTGACGACGCTGCCGAATTTCTTCACCGCCAAACAGCTGGAGAGCTGGCCCGATTTCCTGCCTAAGAACCAGATGGTTCTGGGCCTGGATCTCAGAGGGGGGGCCTACCTTCTTTATGAGGTGGACAAGAAAGATTACATGACCAAGCGCCTGAAAGGTCTGGTCAGCGACATCCGAGACACGCTGCGTCAGGATCCGCGGATCGGATATACCGGCCTTGGGGAACACAGCGGCGAATCGGCCCAGGTCCGTATCCGGGACCTGACCCGTCTGGATGAAGCCCGCGAACGCCTTCAGCCGCTCGTCAATCCGCTGGTTTCCAGCCTGTTTGGCGGACAGCAGGTCAACGAGTTCGAAATGACGGTGGGCGACGACGGTCTAATCCGTTTCACCTACAGCGAACGGGGGCTTGAGGACCGCATGACGAATATCGTGCAGCAGTCCATCGAGGTGATCCGCCGCCGCGTGGACGAACTCGGCACGACAGAGCCGAGCATTCAACGCCAGGGGGCGGACCGCATTCTTGTGGAAGCCCCAGGTGAAGATGACCCGGAACGCCTCAAGGAAGTCATTGGCACGACCGCGCAGCTGACATTCCATCTGGTGGATACGTCCATGTCGGGCCAGCAGGCGTTGCAGAGCCGCCCGCCGGTCGGCACTGTGGTGGTCTACTCGGTGGACGACCCGCCGATCCCGTATCTTCTGGAGGAAAAGCCGCTTCTGGAAGGCAAGGATCTGGTCGATGCCCAGGTCAGCTTTGACCAGAGAAACAATGAGCCCGTTGTCAATTTCCGGTTCAATCAGTCCGGTGCGCGCACATTCGCGCAAGTCACCCAGCAGAATGTCAACCGGCCCTTTGCCATCGTGCTCGACGATGAAGTGATTTCCGCGCCCGTCATCCGGGAACCGATCACGGGCGGCTCTGGGCAGATTTCCGGCAGTTTCACGGTTCAAAGTGCCAATGACCTGGCGGTGCTGCTCCGTGCCGGGGCGCTTCCGGCCCAGTTGACGGTCATTGAGGAGCGCTCCATCGGACCGGGGCTTGGCGCCGATTCCATCGCCGCCGGCGAGATCGCCTCGATCATTGCCGGTCTTGCCGTGATCATCTTCATGATCCTGGCCTATGGCCGCTTTGGCGTAATTGCCGATCTGGCGCTTCTGGCCAATATCTTCCTGATCTTTGGGGCCCTGACCGTCCTCCAGGCAACCCTGACCTTACCGGGCATTGCCGGGATCGTGCTCACAATCGGGATGGCGGTGGATGCCAACGTCCTGATTTTCGAACGTATCCGGGAAGAGGCACGGGCGGGCCGCTCGGTCATCTCCGCCATTGATGCGGGGTACAGCCGTGCGCTAGGCACCATTTTGGATGCCAACATTACCACGCTGATTGCGGCCGTGATCCTGTTTCAGCTCGGCTCCGGTCCGGTCCGCGGCTTCGCGGTTACGCTGGCCATCGGCATCTTCACCACTGTTTTCTCAGCCTTCACGTTCAGCCGGCTGCTGGTTTCGCTCTGGATCCGCCGCCGCCGTCCGTCCGAACTGCCGATTTGATCCGGGAGACAAAAAATGTTGCTACGACTTATTCCGGATAACACGCATATCAAGTTCATGTGGCTGAGGAAGGTCAGCTTCCCGCTGTCCATCCTGCTTGTAATTGCCTCGCTGACCGGCTTTTTCACCGTAGGCCTGAATTACGGCATCGATTTCAAGGGCGGAACGCTGATCGAACTCAAGACGGATGGGCCGGCCGATGTCGGTGCCATCCGTGCGGAGTTGTCCACCCTCAATCTGGGCGATGTTCAGGTCCAGGAATTCGGTGCGGCGGATGAAGTGCTGATCCGGGTGGAGGAACAGCCGGGCGGCGAACTGGCCCAGCAATCGGTTGTTCAGCGGATCCGGACCGTGTTTGAGGACGACAACGTTGATTTCCGTCGGGTTGAAGTGGTTGGTCCCCGCGTTTCCGGTGAGTTGGCGACTGCCGGAGCGCTTGCGGTCGCGGCCTCCCTCTTTGCCATTCTGGTCTACATCTGGTTCCGATTCGAATGGCAATTTGCCGTTGGCGCGATCCTGACCACGGCCAATGACGTGATCATTACCGTCGGCCTGTTTGTGCTGCTGCAACTCGATTTCACCTTGTCGAGTATCGCGGCGGTGTTGACCATTATCGGCTATTCGCTCAACGATACGGTGGTGGTTTATGACCGCATCCGGGAGAATTTGCGGAAATACAAGAAGCGTCCGCTTCTGGACCTTCTGGACCAGTCGATCAACGAGACCCTGTCCCGGACGACCATGACCTCGTTGACGACGCTGCTGGCCCTGTTCGCGCTTTATGCCTTTGGCGGGGAAGTTATCCAGTCTTTCACGCTGGCGATGATTTTCGGCATCGTGATCGGAACCTATTCGTCGATCTTCCTGGCAGCACCGTTCCTGATTCTTCTGAACCTTCGGCCGGAAGCCATGTCGCCGACGGATGGGGATGGCGAGAAAGGCTCGAAGGCTAAGGCACCGGCCTGACCGCAAGACTATGATGCGCGCCCCGGGGCCGGGGAGCATCAGCCCTTTGTCCGTTGTTCTGGCGGCTGGCCACCTTGCGTCCGTCTGGGGACACCCCACGGGGCAAGGTGGCCGCAGGCCTTTCTAGAGGATCTTTGCCATGGAGATCAGGGACGCCCATTTCCCGGGCCGGGCGCCGCTGGACGCTTATGGCGATGGGGGCTTCCGTTTCGCAAACATGTCTCACCGCGGTAGTCTGTTGTGCCTGCCGAGCGGGATCTATGGCTGGCCGGTCAGCAGCATCAACGGTTTAGACGCCGAGGCGTTTGACCTCATCTTCGCGGAACAGGCCGAGATCGAGGTGCTTCTGGTGGGCACCGGCACAGATCTGGTTCCGTTGCAACCAGCCTTAAAGGACCGGTTCCGGGACGTGCAGATCCTGGCCGACCCCATGTCAACCGGGGCGGCCGTGCGCACCTTCAATGTGCTTTTGTCTGAAGAACGGGCGGTGGCCGCAGCGCTTCTGGCGGTCGACTGACAAACGGCAAGGGCCATATAAAGATTGGGGGGGCGCCTTTGGGGGCGTGACTATGGGCTGTCAGACAAAGGCCAGGACAGGCCGGCAGTCCGGTGGAGCATGAGTGAGGGCTGGCGTGACGGCGGATTTCGAACAGGCAGCAGCAACAGTCCGTCTCTATGACCGGGACCGCTATCTGTGCGCTCTTCTGGCTCCTGCCCCCTACCGGAACGCGATCCTGTCCCTTTATGCCTATAGCGCAGAACTGGCCCGAGTGCAGGAGATGGTTTCCGAACCTTTGCCAGGAGAAGTGCGGCTGCAATGGTGGCGGGATCTTCTGGAGGGGACTGAACATGGTGTGGCAGCTGCCAATCCGGTGGCGAATGCGCTGCTTGATACACTCACCAGCTACAGCCTGCCACGCCAGGGCCTGATAGCCATGAGTGAAGCCCGGATCTTCGATCTCTACCATGATCCGATGCCCAGCCTGCATGATCTGGAAGGCTATACGGGTGAAACTGTGTCGGGCCTCATTCAACTGGCCTGCCTGGTGCTGAATGGGGGCAAGGACGCGGGAACCGCGACAGCGGCAGGCCATGCGGGCGTCGCCTATGGCCTGACCGGCCTGATGCGGGCGCTGCCCTGGCACGCAGCCCGGCGGCAGATGTATTTGCCCAAGGATGTGATCGAGCGCCATGGGCTGGACCCGGAAAGCCTGTTCAAAGGCACCACATCAGCCGCGCTGAAAGCGGTGCTGACGGAAATGCGAGCGCATGTCCGGCACCATCTGGGCCGGGTCAAGGCGGCGCAGGAAACCGTGCCTGGTCACTGCGCCAACGCCTTTTTGCCGCTTGTGCTGGTCGAGCCTTATTTGAAACGCATGGAAGCAGATTCGTTTGATCCGCTGAAACAGGTGGCAGACCTGTCGCAAGTGCGGCGGCAATGGATCATCTGGCGGGGCGCGAAGGCCCCGCTTGCGAGGCTGTAATAGGGCGCTGACTGCAAACGGGTCTTTCTGAAAGCCGCCGTATTTCGGCCCTTAGATTATTCAGCCGCGTCCCTGGACAGCCCAAGTCCCGCCATCCAGACAGAAAAATCTGATTTCGCCCGGTTTGTCATTGCCAGCTTCTTCGCCCGGGCCTTGTCTTTGCCCTTCAGACGTTTGCCGTCTTCATCCCGGCTGGGAGCCTCTACTGGTGGAAACAGGCCAAAATTGACATTCATCGGCTGGAACGAGCCGGGCTTGCCTGCTCCGTTTTCCCGGGAAATATGCCCGCCGGTGATATGACCCAGCAGCGCACCCATCGCCGTTGTGTCCGGCGGAGGCACGATGTTTTGCTGACGGGCCTCCATGACAGAGAACAGACCGGCCAGACACCCCACGCTGGCCGACTCCACATAGCCCTCGCAGCCCGTGATCTGCCCGGCAAAGCGAAGGCGTGGATCGGCTTTCAGACGCAAGGACCCGTCCAGCACCTTCGGGGAGTTCAGGAACGTATTGCGGTGCAGACCGCCAAGCCGGGCGAATTGCGCGGCTTCAAGTCCCGGGATCATCCGGAAAATATCGGCCTGAGCGCCGTATTTCAGTTTGGTCTGAAATCCGACCATATTGTAGAGCGTGCCCAGAGCGTTGTCCTGACGCAGCTGGACGACTGCATAGGCCTTGACGTCCGGGTTGTGCGCATTGGTCAGGCCCATCGGTTTCATCGGACCATGGCGCAGGGTTTCCCGGCCGCGCGCGGCCATGATTTCGATCGGCAGACAGCCATCGAAATAGGGCGTGTTGGCTTCCCATTCCTTGAAGTCTGCGGTCTCTCCAGCCAGAAGCGCATCGATAAAGGCTTCGTATTGCTCCTTGTCCATGGGGCAGTTCAGATAGTCCTTGCCGGTTCCTCCGGGACCGACCTTGTCATAGCGGGACTGGAACCAGGCCTTTGACAGATCGACGCTCTCGAAATGCACGATCGGGGCAATTGCATCAAAAAATGCAAGTGCATCTTCGCCGCTGACGTCCAGGACTGCTGCTGACAAGGCCGGTGAGGTGAGGGGGCCGGTGGCAACAATCACCCTGTCCCAGTCCGATGGCGGCAGCCCGGCAACTTCTCCACGCGCAATGGTGATGTGTGGATGGTTTGCGAGCGCATTTGTGACCGCCTCGGAGAACCCGTCCCTGTCCACGGCCAGCGCGCTGCCGGCGGGAACTTGGTGGGCATCGGCGCAGGCCATGATCAGGGATCCGAGCTGGCGCAGTTCATGGTGGATCAGCCCGACCGCGTTTTGCTCCGAATCATCGGAACGGAAAGAGTTCGAACAGACGAGTTCCGCCAGTCCCTCACCCTGGTGGGCCTCTGTGCTGCGCACGGGCCGCATTTCATGCAGGACAACATCCAGTCCCGCCTGGGCGATTTGCCAGGCAGCTTCAGACCCGGCAAGGCCGCCGCCGATTACGTGGATCGGGCTCATTCTTGTTCCTTGAAGTTGAAGCCGGCCCTCTAATGAGCTGCTAAAAAGCAGCAAATCCGGCCTGTCTATCTGTGATCCTGATTACAGGCAAAGCCCATAGGCTGCAACAATTTGCGGCCGTTGCCCGCAGAATTGCGGGTCCAAAACCCATGACCGGACGGCGTGGGAGCCTGGCGAATGAAACCCGGTTTACGATAGAGGCTGTAGCCTGAATACAAAAGAAAAGCGCCCGCCGGAGGGAGGAGAACCGGCAGACGCTTTTTAAAACCCTCTGCACTTAGTCAGAAGGAGATGCAGCTGAAAGACTGGGAGGAGGCGTCTGCCAGCTGCGAAACTTTTATTACTTTATTGCCTGACGTGCGTAGCGGGCAATGTCGGCGCGGGCAATGCCCAAGTCGTCGAGTTCGCGGTTGGTCAGGCTGGACAGCTCGTCATAGGTCTGACGAAAGCGCTTCCAGTTGTTGAATTTGCGAACAACAGAGTCGATCATGATTTTAGGCCTTCTAGCTCTCTCATGGCCATAGCACCGCGGATCGGTGTCTGGCCCATTCATCTCTTACAGGAAGCAAGATAGGAAAATTGTGCACTGCGAGGTAGAGGGGAAATCGCGCGGCAGATATGCAGAAAATGCATCACATCAAAGGGTTAATGCAGTATTTACCGGGCTGTTACTCATTTTGAGCATAGCTGAAGGCAACTGACTTCGCATCTGCAAAAAACGGGTATGGACAAGGCCGGAGCGCGCAGGCCAGGTTCCGAGAATAAAGAGGCGGGATTTGGGGCGGTCCAAAGACAGGAGCCTGTCAGGCGAAGATCAAGGAAAGCCTGGAGCCGGACAAACGAACGCCCGCCAGTGGGAGGAGGTACTGGCGGGCGTCGTTTCGACGTGGCGGGACTGGGAGGAGGATGCCCCGCGTGTCACACGTCCTTAGGCTGGGAGGAGGGTGCCCTCGGACGCGATCTGAATTTCTTAGCCGTTCACTGAACGGCGGGCCACGAACTTGATATCACTGCGGTAGATGCCGAGATCCTGCAGTTCGCGATTTGAGAGGCGGGACAATTCGTCAACCGCACGGCGATAATTCACCCAGTTGCTGTACTTTTTGCGCACAGTGTCTAACATTTTCTTATTCCTTTAAGAGCGCGGCGCTTTGTTGGCTGCGTCGTTGTTGAGAAATATATAATTCACCCTCTAAAATAAAAGAAGTGCGAACTTCGCATGACAGACATGCAATTTGTGCAATGCAAAACAAAGAATCGTAAAGCGGCGGAAATCGGCCAAAAAAGAGACGTTTTTCAAGTGCAGAATCCTGTGTGCAATGCACACAGGCATTTCTTCACAAGAAAAAAACTTCATGAAAGGCCTTTTAAGGCAGTTGCGGGCCGCCCCGGCTCGCCTGCTGCGGTGCTGCCACCACACGCCTATGGGGGCTGTGGAGGCGGCATATCAGAACGCAGAGCGCAATCCGCTTATTCAGCCGCATCCGGGCGGCGCTGCGGCCGGCGGTGCATCACCTCTTTCAAGAACTGGCCAGTATAGCTTTCCGGGGTCTCGGCAACATCTTCCGGACGGCCGGTGGCAACGATGGTACCGCCCCCATCTCCGCCTTCCGGCCCAAGGTCGATAATCCAGTCCGCCGTTTTGATGACTTCGAGATTGTGCTCGATCACCAGAACCGTGTTGCCCTGATCCACCAGCTCGTGCAGCACATCGAGCAATTTGGCAACATCGTGGAAATGGAGCCCAGTGGTCGGCTCATCCAGAATATAGAGCGTCCGTCCGGTGGAGCGCTTCGACAGCTCTTTGGCAAGCTTCACCCGCTGCGCTTCACCGCCGGACAACGTGGTGGCCTGCTGGCCAACCTTGATATAACCGAGGCCCACGCGCGCGAGTGTTTCCATCTTGTCCCGCACAGCCGGAACCGCCGAGAAGAATCCGGCGGCTTCTTCTACGGTCATATCGAGAACATCAGCGATTGACTTGCCCTTGAACTGGACCTCCAGTGTCTCCCGGTTGTAGCGTTTGCCCTTGCAGACATCGCAAGTGACATAGACATCCGGCAGGAAGTGCATCTCGATCTTGATCACTCCGTCGCCCTGGCAGGCCTCGCAGCGGCCTCCCTTCACGTTGAAGGAAAAGCGGCCCGGTTGATAGCCGCGCGCTTTCGCCTCGGGCATGCCGGCGAACCATTCCCGGATCGGTGTAAAGGCGCCCGTATACGTTGCCGGATTGGAGCGCGGGGTGCGGCCGATGGGTGACTGGTCGATATCAATCACCTTGTCCAGCACTTCCAGCCCGTCGATTCGATCATGGGGGGCAGGATTGTCCCGGGCACCGTTCAGCCTGCGGGCTGCTGCCTTGTAAAGTGTGTCGATCAGGAAGGTCGACTTGCCGCCGCCGGAAACGCCCGTAACGCATGTGAAGGTGCTGAGAGGTACATCCACGTCCACGTTCTTCAAATTGTTACCGCGGGCGCCGCGGACGGACAATTGCCGTTTCTTGTTGATCTTGCGCCGTCCATCCGCACGGTCAATTGTGCGGGCACCGGACAGATATTCGCCGGTAAGAGACTTCGGATTGGCCATGATCTCCGGGGGCGTGCCCTTGGCCACCACCTCACCGCCATGGACCCCGGCGCCCGGGCCGACATCCACGACATAGTCGGCTGTCAGAACCGCGTCTTCGTCATGCTCGACAACGATCACCGTGTTGCCTAGGTCGCGCAAATGTTTCAGCGTTTCCAGAAGCCGGGCATTGTCGCGCTGATGCAGCCCGATGGACGGCTCGTCCAGCACATAAAGCACGCCGGTCAGGCCGGAGCCGATCTGCGAGGCGAGCCGGATGCGCTGGCTTTCGCCGCCTGAAAGAGTGCCAGAGGAGCGGGACAGGGTCAGATAATCCAGGCCGACATCGTTCAGGAACTTCAGCCGTTCTCGGATTTCTTTCAAGATCCGCCCGGCGATTTCCGACTGTTTGTCATTCAGCTGGGCCGGAAGGCCATCGAACCAGTCCCGCGCCTCGCGGATAGACAATTCGGTGATTTCACCGATGTGCTTGCTGGCAATCTTAACTGCCAGGGCTTCGGGTTTTAACCGGAACCCGCCGCAGGCCGGGCAGGCATGGTCAGACTGGAACCGGGCCAGTTCTTCGCGCACCCAGGTGGATTCGGTCTCCCGCCAGCGGCGTTCAATGTTTCCGATCACTCCTTCAAAGGCTTTTTCGGTCCTGTAACTGCGCACTCCGTCATCATAGACGAATTCAACCTTGGTCTTGCCGGTGCCATGCAGAACCGCATTTTGAACTTCCTGGGGAAGATCCTTCCAAGGGGTCGACATGGCGACCTTGAAATGGGTGCAGAGCGCTTCCAGGGTCTGCGAATAATAGGGCGAGGTGGAGCCGGTTTTGGCCCAGGGCAGGACCGCCCCTTCGCGCAAGGACAGGGAGTGGTCGGGGACCACGAGATCTTCTTCAAAGGCCAGCGTTGTGCCAAGCCCGTCACAGGTCGGGCAGGCGCCAAAGGGGTTGTTGAAGGAAAATAGGCGCGGTTCAATTTCCGGAATGGTGAACCCGGAAACCGGGCAGGCGAATTTTTCGGAAAAAATCAGCCTTTCCGGATCCCCCTTGGCATCCGTCTTGTCTGCAAATTCGGCAACCGCAATGCCGTCTGCCAGCTTCAGGGCTGTTTCCAGAGAATCGGCCAACCGGCCGGAGATGTCCTCGCGCACGACGATCCGGTCCACGACCACATCGATGTCGTGCTTGAATTTCTTGTCGAGAGCAGGGGCTTCGGAAATCTCGTGAAACGTTCCGTCGATTTTGACCCGCTGGAAGCCCTTTTTCATCAGTTCCGCAAGTTCCTTGCGGTATTCGCCTTTGCGGCCGCGCACCATCGGTGCGAGCAGATAAAGGCGCGTGCCTTCTTCCAGCTCCATTACGCGGTCGACCATCTGACTGACCGTCTGGCTTTCGATTGGCAGACCCGTGGCGGGGGAATAGGGAATCCCAACCCGCGCAAACAGCAGCCGCATATAGTCGTAAATCTCGGTCACCGTGCCGACCGTCGATCTGGGATTGCGGGACGTTGTCTTCTGCTCGATGGAAATGGCCGGGGACAGACCGTCGATTTGGTCCACATCGGGCTTTTGCATCATTTCCAGGAATTGCCGGGCGTAGGCGGAGAGGCTCTCCACATAGCGGCGCTGGCCTTCCGCATAGACCGTGTCGAAGGCGAGTGAGGATTTGCCCGAACCGGACAGACCGGTCATGACGATCAACCGGTCGCGCGGCAGGTCAAGGTCAACACCTTTGAGATTATGCTCCCGGGCCCCTCGAATGCTGATCATTTTCGTCGGGTCGTTTTTCCAGGTTTCGTCTGTCCGGTCGCCGCCAGTTGTCGACATGCTTGTGGTTCCTGCCGTCTGGGCCGCCCTAAGCGGCCCGCCAATTCGTTTGCCTTGGTCCCAGTACAGCTCTGCCGGTGCTTGAAACCGTTTCTCGATATAGCACCGAACCGGGCAACATCCAGTAGAGGAAGACGTGGCCGTTGAGAAACACCATGAAAACTGAGATGCAATTGAAACCTGTTTACAGAAATGATAAGAACAAAACAAGTACAAGATGCGAAAAAGAGGACGGAACCGCAAGCTGCCTCAGAACAGGCCGGGAGGCACGGTCAATCTGGTGTGGCGGAGAGGGCTTGCCTTGTGGAAAATGGGTTCTTGGGAACAAAAATGAAGGCACGGCGCTTGGCGGACCGCTACGGTTCTGGTTTCTAGCCGCTATAAAGGCTCAGACTACCCGGCAGAAGGTTTCAGACCGCACCGGAAACTGGACAAGCCATAACAAACAGGAGTGCAGGATGGCGGGCAGCGTCAACAAAGTTATTTTGGTCGGCAATCTCGGGGCCGACCCGGAAGTCCGCCGGACACAGGACGGCCGGCCGATCGCCAATCTGCGCATTGCTACCTCCGAAAGCTGGCGGGACCGCAATTCTGGCGAACGCCGGGAAAAAACCGAATGGCATCGGGTGGTGATCTTCAATGAAGGTCTGTGCAAGGTGGCCGAGCAGTATTTGCGCAAGGGCTCGAAGGTCTATCTTGAAGGCCAGCTGCAGACCCGTAAATGGCAGGACCAGTCCGGGCAGGACCGGTATTCCACCGAAATCGTTCTGCAGGGATTCAATTCGAATCTGACCATGCTGGATGGCCGTGGCGAAGGCGGCCAGTCCGGGGGCGGATTGCCGGATTATGGCAATGACAGCCAAGGTGGCGGCGGCTTCGGCGGCGGTGGCGGCGGAAGCTATGGTGGCGGCTCCGGCGGCGGAGGCGGCTATGGCGGCGGATCTGGAGGCGGCGGCTTCGGCAGTGGCGGTGGCGGCGGTGCCGGCCCCATGGACGACGAAATTCCGTTCTGACCGCAAACTTTGGTCGTGGAGGCCAAGGGAGCCGGGAAAAACCCGGCTTCCGCACCTTAAGCGGCGCTGCCAGAAATACGCCGACTGCCGCCGATGCGCCCGGGTCCTGGAGCAAATTGCGTTCACTCGGATCGGCCACTTGCGGTTAGAAATTCTAAGATTTCAACGCAACAGACAAGAGGCACGCGACATATTCGTCACACCGATTTGATTTCAAAATATGTGTATGAGCCTTGCCCTTAACCCCTTCATCAATCCTGATATAGTAACAATCAGTTTGCGGTTCGCGGACGGAATTGCTGCACCGGCTTAATTTTACCGGGTTCCAGCGCTACACATCGCGGACAAAGTTGAACCGGACCCGTTCAGGATTCGGGACAATTTTAAGGAGAGTGGGCTGGCGGTTCCGCGCCCGGACAGTGTTACTGACACGTCGAACCGGTTACCGGGGCCGCGACTTTTTAGGGTTACGCGATGCAGGCGAACAATATGAAACAAGAAACACGGTCAGATGCCACCCGCAAGACCGGCAAAGTGGAACAGCTGCAATGGGCTGCTGGCACATCCCTGAAAGCCTGTCTCATGGTGACAGTGCTGGCGGGAGGAATCTGCGCGTCTATGGCCGGTCCGGCGTCTGCTCAGGGCTTTTTTCAACGTCTGTTCAATCCGGAACGGCAACGAATTCAGCAGGAACAGCTGCGTGCAGAACAGCTCCGCCAGAAAGCGGCCAAAGTCAAGGTGTCCGCTCCGCGCTACCTGAATTACAAGGCGGATGTGCTCAAGCCAGTGTCGCTGACGCCACTTTCTGAAAAGAAGACTGCAGAAGTCCAGCCGACTGCCACCGAGGGTATCGAAGCGCAGGAAACGGCTCTCACGGGAAGCGATGCCCTGCCGGCGGCTGAAGTTCTGACGGCGTTTGACAAAGCCCGCCCAAGCCTCAAAGGCCTATCCCTGACAGTCCTTCCGGACGTGGGCAAGGCGCTGATCGCCTATTACCGGGAGCATCCGGATTTTCTCTGGGTGGATGCCAATGGCGTCACCCTGAAAGCCGAACGGCTGCGGATGGAACTGGGTGACGCGGCCTCATACGGACTGGTGCCTGAAGACTATTTTGTGCCGCTTCCCGATCTCAGCGGCGTTGACGACGCGGACCGGGCCGCCGTTCTGATGCGGTTTGAGATGAGGCTCAGCGCTGCCGCTCTGACCTATGTGCTGGATGCAAAGCGCGGCCGCGTCGATCCGAACCGGATTTCCCAATATCATGATCTGCCCCGGCACAAGGTTGACCTGGCCGCTGCGCTTGGCGATCTGGCTGCGGCCAATGATGTAGCAACCGCGCTTCAGTCCATACAGCCGCAAAGCGATCATTTCCGCAGGCTGACTGAAGAACTGAAACGCTTGAAAGCGGAAGACGAAGACAAGGAACAGATTGTCATCGCACCCGGCACGTTTCTGAAAGCGGGCAAGTCGAGCCCCGAGATGAAGCATATTGTTGCTGCAGTCGCCAAGAACGGGTCCGATGTGCTGAAGACCGTTCATGCCGAGACGCTTGAGGCCTATGACGGCAGTGACGTCTATACGCCGGAGTTGGTCGCCCTTGTGAAGGCCTTTCAGAAAGATGCCGGCCTGACGCCTGACGGCATCGTCGGCAAAAACACCATCAAGGCGATGGTGGGGGAAACCAACGCGGCCAAGATTGCCAAGGTTCAGCTCGCCATGGAGCGGAGCCGCTGGCTGCCAGAACATCTCGGTCCCCATAAGGTCTTCATCAACCAGGCGGCCTTCACGGCCACCTATACAGAGGCTGGCAAAGAGCCCTATTCCATGCGTGTTGTGGTGGGCAAGAAGTCGAACCAGACCAATTTCTTCTACGACAAGATCGAAGTGGTGGAATACAATCCCTATTGGGGCGTTCCCTATTCCATCATCGTCAATGAAATGCTGCCCAAACTGGCCAATGATCCGTCTTATCTGGACCGGGCAGGCTATGAGGTGACGACCCCGGGCGGTCGGCAGATTTCGTCCGCATCTGTCAATTGGTATGCGGTGGCTGCCAAGCAGCAATCAGTGAATGTGCGGCAATATCCGGGCCGGTCGAACGCCCTTGGGGAAGTCAAGATCCTGTTCCCGAACAAGCATCATATCTATATGCACGACACGCCGTCCAAGAGCCTCTTCAAAAAAGACGTGCGGGCCTTCAGCCACGGCTGTATCCGCCTGCAGGACCCCAAGGGCATGGCAGCTGCCGTGCTTGGTAAATCGAAGGACTATGTGTCGTCAAGGATCGCGTCCGGTCAGAACGAGCAGGAAAAAGTCACCGGCAACATCCCGGTTTATGTGTCCTACTTCACCGCATGGCCGGAAGCCGATGGCAGTGGGATGGGCTATTATTCCGACGTCTATGACCGGGACCGCTATCTTTTAAAGGCCATCGACAAGACAGAAGCGGCCCGCGCCAAGGCCCGTCAAGACGGGTAGGCGCGCCACGCTTGAAAGGGCCTCAACAGGTAAGAGACAGCTCCGAATTCACAGGCTTTGCCCTCAAAAACGGGCCTGAACACACAAAGCGCCGGATTGTGCCGACGCTGAACGTCTTTAAGGCCCCCGGCGGAGACGCCGGGGGTTTTGCTGTTCTACCGGACGAGAGCAAATCGGCTCCGCTTTGGTTTGTCTTTCGCGGCCTGAGATCAGAGATTTCAACGCGAAAGACAAACCAATTTTAGTCCGGACTTATGCGGCAGGCACTAGCGTGCTGCGCCTGCCAGCGATTCAAGAGTGGCCGGAAAGGCACTTGTTCAAGGACGCGGCAATATTGCCCAGAAGCTGCGGATAAAGATCCGGGCCATTGGTCAACTCGGTTCCCAGCGGGTCGAGCGTACCTTTGTGGGCATCGCTGCCTTCCAGAACCACATCCACAAGCTTGGCGTCGAATTGAGGTTCCTGGAACACGCAGGTCACTTCGAGGTCTTTGATCCGCTCCTGCACTTCCGCAACACGGCTGGCGCTTGAAACAGTTTCCGGAGAGATCGTGATTGCACCGCTCGCCTCGAGGCCGAAATGATGCTCGAAGTGATGATAGGCATCATGGAAGACGACAAATTTCTTGCCAGCCACCGGTGTCAATGTGCCCTCAATTTCTGCTTCCAGAGCTTCAATCCGGTTTGCAAACGCCTCGGCGTTTTTCTGATAGAGCGCCGCATGATCCGGATCAGCCTTTGACAAGGTTGCCGCCATGGCCTTGGCAATTGCGATGCCATTATCCGGGTTCAGCCAGATGTGCGGATCTTTGCCGTGGTGGTCATGAGCGTGATCATGGCCCGCATGCTCTTCGTGATCATCGCCATCGTGCCCGTGATCACCATGGGCGTGCTCTTCGTGAGCGTGGTCGTGATCGTGACCCTGTGCTTCGGAATGGGCTTCTTCGCCATGATCGTGGTCATGTTCATGTTCAGCATGTTCTTCATGGTCATGACCGTCATCATGATCAGCGTGCTTTTCGTGATCTTCATGGTCTTCATGGTCTTCATGGGTCTCATGGGCGCCATGATCATGGCCCTCATGATCCCCGTGATCATGGGCATCAAAATTTGCCCCTTCCCGGAATGGGAGCTGCGAAATGCCATCGGCATCAAGCAGTTCAACCGTTACGGCATTTGCGGCCATGGAGCTGATCGGTTTGGCTAAAGAAGTCGTCAGTTCCGGGCCGATCCAAAAAACCACATCCGCCCCTTGAAACAGGAACGCCTGGGAGGGCTTGAGGGCAAAACCATGCGGCGAGGCCGCACCGTCAATGATGATGTGCGGCTCGCCAACGCCTTCCATCACCGCGGAGGCAATGGAATGCAGTGGCTTGATCGTTGTCACGACATTCGGGGCGTCCGCAAAAGCCGGAGTGGCACCGGCGGCCAGAAGTAGGGACCCGGTCAGCGCCGTACGAGAGAGAATGCTCTTGAAGGGCGAAGCGGGGCGAGGGAACCTTGTCTGAGATGTCATTGGAGTTCGTATCCATGCATGTAATCTTGTAACGCGTAATTCTATAACGTCCGGGCGGGAGACACGCAAGCGCCGGGCGGCAGGAGTGCGGACAGGGACAACCGGCAGAGGCAGGTTCTGTGGGAACCCAGGTGGTTACCCCGTTGTTTCAAGGATTGTTTACTTTAATGACGCAAGGTCCAGGTACTTGGTCTCATGTGCAGTTTGGGCGTTATGGTATTTCGAAAATCATCCTGGGAAGAGTATTCACTGGATGGACCTCTTGAATTGGAACAGGGGCCGCCACCGGTGGTTTATCGCCGTATTCTGCAGGTATTGTCACTTGGAGCCGCCGCCTTTCTCGGCTGGTCCATGGTCGGTCAGGTTCGGGAGGTGGCCAAGGCAAGCGGGGAAATCATACCGGCCGGCAAAGTGCAGACCGTTGGACACCTTGAAGGTGGCATTGTTGCTGAAGTGCTGGTTCAAGAAGGCCAATTGATTGAAAAGGGCACCCCGCTCGTGCGGCTGCAGGAAACAGCGACCTCCAGCGATCTGGAACGGGTGCAGGACCGGCTGCGGTTTCTGGCGCGGGAAGAACAGCGCCTTGCCCTGGAACCTTTGAACGGCACGGGGCTCCGCCTGGGTGGCGCCGCCAAATTCAGCGAAGCCCAGCAGGCCGCTCTCGAGGCGCGGAAAAAGGCCTTCGACCAGGAGCAGCAGGTGCTGAAGGCGAGGGTCAGCGAAAAACAAGCCGAGATCGCAAGTGTCTCTGAACGCATCGCGCTCCAACGAACCCAGGTCGAGATCGAGCAGGAAAAATTTGCGATCCAGCAATCACTCTATGATCAGGGCTACACGTCCAAGCGCCGGTTTCTGGACGCAAAGTCGGCGCTGCAGATGGCTCAAAGTGAATTGAGCGAACTGGTTGGGCGCAAGGGCCGGGCCGAGGCGCTGCTGGACGAGGCGAAGGCGGGGCTTGAACGCTCCATAGCGTCTGCCGAAGAAGAGCTTGCCGAAGAACGCAGCCGGGTGGCTCAGGAGCGCAGTGAATTGCGGTTCGAAGCGGAAAAGCAGAGAGACCGTTTTGAACGTCTGTTCGTGCGCGCGCCCATCAGCGGGCATATCAAGGCTCTGAACCTGAAAGGGGCCGGTAGTGTTCTGGCGCCGGGTGACGTGGTTGCAGAAATCGTGCCCACCAGCAGTGATCTGGTGGCAGAGGTGCGCATTTCCCCCCGAGACATCGGGCATGTGGACGTGGGCGCTGAAGCGGAAATTGCGATCACCACTTTCGATCCCAACATTCAGGGTACGGTCAAAGGCAAGGTTTCGGTCGTGTCAGCCTCCAGCTTCCGGGATGAATACGGCAATTACTACTTCAAGGCCGAGATTCCGTTACCGTCAGACAAGATTGGTACAGGCGCTGAGGCTGATACGATTTCACCGGGCATGGTGGTCGACGCGAAGATCATCACCGGCTCGAAGTCCATCATGCAATACATGCTGAAGCCGGTGACCCGCGCCATTGGGAACCCGCTCAGCGAACGCTGACCGGGCTTTCTCGTCCTGTCCGTGAGACCTGTTCGTCTCCGCAATGGTACCGGTGCCGTTTACCAGCGGATTTCTTCCACCTGAGCGAAGTCGATCTTGCTGCCATCAGCAAAGTCGACTGTACCGCTCGCATCCTGGGACAGCTCCAGGCGGCCCTCTTCGGTGATGACGTTTTCCACAGTTCCAGTGGTCACTGTCACCGTCCAGTCCGTGCAATAGTCTCCTGCGGAAGACACACAGGCATCACCGCCGAGATCGATCACATCAGTCCAGCAGCTGCCAGCGCCGCCATAGACGGTGTCATTGCCATCCCCAAGCCCGTACATGAACAAGTCAGATCCGTCACCGCCGTGAAGGCTGTCATCGCCAGCCCCACCGACCAGAATGTCATTGCCTGCGTTGCCGGAAATACAGTCTGCGCCGCCTTCACCCATCAGGAGATCCCGGCCGCCATTGCCGATGATCTGATCTGCGGCTCCCCCGGAGCCACCTTCGATTCGGTCATTTTCATCGCCGGTCTGAAGGGTGTCGCTTCCGCCGGCACCGTCAACGTGGAAGGATTGGCCAGAGCCATAGAATGAGCCACCCATATCATTTTCGGCATAGTCGCAATCGTAGTCACCGGTTACTCTAAGCGAGAAGCTTCCGGTTGAAACTGAACCATCCGCTGCAGATGCGGTGACGGTGACGTCGATGCTGCTTTCGCTCTGGCTGTCGAAAAAAGCATGATCGGCAACGACGACGTTTCCGTCCGCATCCACGGAAAACCGGTCATCGCTGACGGCGTAGCTGGAAGCACCGTCATCAGAGGTCAAAGACGCGACACAGACCCCGACTTTCGTTCCAGCTTCAGCGAGTTCATGAAATGAGTTGCCGCTGCTGTCCGCATCCAAGAGCGGTGCTCCAGGGGTGATAGCAAGGTCCCCCGCCGCAACGTCGCCATCTGAGAAAGCAAAGGTCTCCACATTCGAGGCCATCACGGTCCCATCCGGTGAGCCCTCACGCGTATCGACAAGGGTCAGGCTGCCATCCGTGTTCTCATGGACGGAATAGTCGTTTTGCGCGCCGGTCAGGACCACGCAATCAGTCCCACCGCCACCATCAACGGTATCATTGCCGCCGAAGGCATAGACGATGTCGTCCTGAGCGCTGCCGTTCAGCGCATCATTGTCATTGGTGCCAAGCGCAACACTAATGGTTTCCTCGTAGGCAGCATTTCCCGAATCCGTCACCTTGACGGTGACATTTTCAGTAAGAGCCGTCCCGCCGTCAAAGTCCTGGCGAAGCGACAGTTCCCCGGTCACAGGGTCGATTTCAAGCAGGTCATTGTCCTGCTGAACAAAGCTGAAATGGAAAGAATCGCCTGCATCCGCGTCCGCAACGGTCTCGATGCCCGCGACGACAGTGCCGCTGGCAAGGCCTGTGGAATCCAGACCCAGGGCGGAGGTGCCGGAGACCTTGAGGGCCGTCGGCGCGCTGTTTTGCAGCTCGTCCGCTGAATAGGTGCCGTCAGCAAACCGGAAATTCTCAACGCCCAAGACCGTGTCGGTCCCGTCCGGTGATCCGTCCCGGTTATCGGTGACCGTGAAAACACCATTGTCGTCTGTGATCGTGTAGTCGGACAGGTTCCCGGAATACACCGCGGTATCGGTCCCCGTACCACCGCGCAGCAGATCATCTCCGCCATCCCCGGACAGAAGGTCATCGTCGCCTTCACCTGTCAAAACATCCTTGCCGTCACCGCCGATCAGCGTGTCGTTCCCATCCCCAGAATAAATCCGGTCGTTCCCGGCGCCACCGTCAAGGTAATTGTCGGCATCACTGATCTGGACGCCCATGGCGTCATCGATGAAGTCATTGCCCGCGCCGCCATAGACCGTATCGGCACCAGTCCCGAATTCGATATGGTCATTGCCGTCCCCACCATGGATCACATCATCTCCGGCGCCGCTATAGATGGTGCTGCCATCTTCATGCGCCGTTATCGTTTCTGCACCATCCGTGCCGGTAATTGTTGTTTCCGAAACACCATCGTCGGTGAATTGATCCTTGCCGGCGGCAATCTGATAGGTCTCAGCTACATCGGAAACCCCAATGTCAAACGACTGCGTGGATTGGGACCCGTCCGATGACGTGGCCGTGACGGTGAACGACACTACCGGCTCGCTTTCATGGTCGAACGTGGCGCCGTCTGCCACTGTGACCGTGCCGTCCTCAGCAACGGCAAAGCGGCTGTCGTCGATGGAATAGGTGACCGTGTCTGAAACGTCATCAGATGCCGAAACGGTCACGCCCGTGTCTGCGCCGCCTGACGCATCCTCTGAGATTGTATTGGCAGCACTGTCGGTGTCGGTCACATCGGAGACAGCGCTTTCATTTACATCCGAAACGGAGATTGTGAAGGTTTCCTGAGACGAGGACCCGTCTGAGGAGACGACCGTGACCGTGACATCAATCGTGCTCTCGGTCTCTGCGTCGAAAGAAGCGCCGTCGGCAACCGTGATCTTGCCATCCGAGCCGACGTCAAACCGGTCGTCATCGATCGAAAAAGACACAGTATCGGTTGCGTCTGCATCCGATGCTGCGGCCGTGATCCCGGTGTCCGCGCCTGCAGCGGCTGTTTCGGAGATTGTATTTGCCGAGGGATCACTGTCGGTCAAAGCCGAGACGGCAAATTCGTTTATGTCGGCAACGGTGATCGTGAAGTCTTCCGAAACACTCAGGCCGCCTTCATCCGTGGAGGTTATGGTGACCGTTACGGTTTCTTCGGCTTCCCGGTCCAGGTCCGCGGCGTCTTTCAGCTTCAGGATCTGCTGGCCGGAGGTGTCTTCAACCACCTCAAAGCGGTCATCGGACACCGTATAGCTATGCGTGTCGTCCTGGTCCGGATCTGTGGTGGTGAGCGTGCCGACAACCGCGCCATCCACGCCTTCGGCAACTGTCATGTCATGGGCTTTGAGCGTGACATTGTCTATGAAGGCGCCGATCGAGACGTTGTCGCCTGCACTTTCTTTGAGTTCAAGAAGGTCGCTCCCTCCCGTGCCAACGACCTGAAATTCATACGTGGACCAGGAGCCTTTTGCCGGGTCGAACGTGTCCACAAGTTCACCATTCCAATAGACTTCAACAGTGCTCATAGAGGAGCCCATACGGGACTGTGCATCCATGGAAAGGGTGTAGACCTGTCCGGTAACCGTCTCCATGGATTGGGAAATGGAGTCTACCTCATTGCCGGAGTCCAGCTCGATATGCTGATCGCCTTCGGTTGCTTCAATACCATTCTTGCGGTCCCAGACTTCGATTGAGCTATCGGTAGCCCACGCCCCGGACGGATCGGTCTCTGTTTGAATGAACGATCCAGACCCGACGTCGAACTCCTCAAAGCTGCCATTGCGGACCAGATCGCTCGTATCCGTGACCAGCTGAATATTGGTCGGGGCTGCATTGGCCGGTCCCGAAACATCGATCGTGAAGGTTTCTTCCGATTGGGATCCGTCCGAAGAGGTTGCCGTAACCTTCACATCAATGGAGCTCTCCGTATCTGCGTCGAAGACGGCTCCCTCCGCAACGGTGACGACGCCCTCCTCATCGACCGCGAACCGGGGGTCATCGAGGGTATAGGAAACCGTGTCTGTGGCATCCGGATCATCGGAATGGACCGTAAGCCCAACTTCGTCACCGGCCTGAGCATCTTCAGAAACCGCATTTGCCGCGTCACCTGTATCGACAACATCGCTTGCAGCATATTCGTTGTAGTCAGAAACGTTCAGCGTGAAATCTTCGGAACTCGAAGATCCGTCACTTGACGTAGCCATAACAGTAAAAGTGACCTGGCTTTCGGTCTCAGCATCAAACACGGCACCATCGGCAACTGTCACATGACCATTTGCATCAATCGTAAACCGGGCGTCATTGATCTCATAGCTGACCGTGTCGGTTGCATCGCTGTCTTCCGCGTGAGCCGTAACCCCAACGGTTGAACCTGCGGGCGCATTTTCCGAGATTTCGTTCGCGCTCAGGGTGGTGTCGGTCAGATCGGAGATGCGCGCTTCATTCACATCGCCAACAGAGATTGTAAAGCTCTCTGTCTGGGTTTGCCCGTCAGACGATTGGGCAATAACGGTGATCGTATGGCTGGCAGCCGTTTCCGCATCAAGTTGTCCTGCGACAGACACGACACCGGTTACCGGATCGATCGAGAACAGACCAGCCGCGTCCTCCTGGAGGCTGTAGGTCACCTGGGTGCTGCCACCGGCGTCTGCCTGTGCCGTAATGCCAGTGGCAGTTCCAGGCGCTGCTGTCTCGGTAACGGTATTGTCCGACCCATCCGCATCCGCAACGGCAGACAACTGAGACGGCGTGACTGTCTCTTCCCGGCTGGATTCGCTTTCGGCACCGTCTCCGCCATCGTTCTCGAGGTCAATTTGAAGGCCGGTTCCGTCTGCTGAGGACTGCAGCGGGTCCATTCGCTCCGAAGGGGCTGGAGCCGCGCCAGAATCAATCATCGCGCCAGAGGTGCCAGCGGCTTCCTCGGCGAGAGAGACCGGCGGCGCGCTCGACCCTGGAGCGTCGACCATCCCAACGGCTGCGGCAGGGGCCAGGTTCTCAAGGTCTTCTGTATCGAGGGGGGCTTCAGAGCGTATGGTCTGGCCGTTCGCAGATGGTTCGTCAAACACGAGATCGGCAGAAAGTCCGTTTTCGGCCCCAGGCGCCAAATCGTCAGGATCAAAGGCAAGGAGGTCCGCTTCAGGGACATCCCGGCCAGCCGGCGCGGGCAGGGGGGGGACATGATACGGCTCACCGTCGACGCCCCCCAGATGCAGGTTCGAAGCGATGTATTCGTTGGAATCATCATTGCCCTGTGCGAGGTGATAATCGCTGGCTGGATCCAGTTGCCGGTCCCGCGTATCAATCAAGCCGGATTGGAGATAATGATCCGAAGTCAGGGTTGATGCTTTATCTTCGCTGTTTTGGCCCTGATGCCGGCCATTCGGCCGATTTCCGGTGTCATTTGCCATTCGCTTGCCTGTCCGCACATTTTTATCTGCTACCACTGAACGACGGCGCCGTTAACAAAGCGAAAAATCATCCGGATAATCTGTTGGTTATTTGAAATTAGCCTCTCAAAGAGGGGGTAGGGTAAACGTTTGTTAAACCAGACAGCGCAGGTTGGATAATAGGTGCATAACTCTGGCTAACTAATGCTGAAATCGATCTTTTCTTCCTTTACTGTTCCCATGATCCGGGTGAAACACTCACCGAGTGGGCAGTGGATTTCGGCTCCCCGTCTGCCATCCGATGTCGTGACCGCATCGATCTTTGCCAACATCCTCGGTCTGGCCATGCCCCTTGCGATTCTGCAGGTCTATGACCGGGTGTTGCCCAACCAGTCCTCAGACACGCTTCTGGTCCTGATGGCAGGTGTCATCTTTGTGCTGATCGCTGATGGCCTGATCAAGATCGCAAGAACAGCCGTCGTGTGCCGACTGGGCGCCAGCTTTAATCACCACAGCCATAAGGAACTGATCCGGCGGGTCTTGCATGCCAATCCGGAAGACTTTGCAGCAACGCCGGTTTCCGTGCATACGCACCGGCTACGCTCACTGCAATCGGTCTCCGATCACTACGGGGACCAGGCTCGGCTTCTGTCCATCGATCTGCCTGCTGGTGGCGTCTATCTGGCCGTACTGACCTTCATTGCAGGCCCTTTGGCGCTTGTTCCATTGTGTCTCCTGGTCCTCTTCGGTCTATTTGCCGTCAACCGGAACCGGGCGCTGCGAAACGTCATCTCCGACCGGGCCGATCAGGACGACAGAAAGTCCGATTTCATCATCGAGGCGCTTACCGGGGCCAGAACCCTGAAGTCCCAGGCCATGGAAGCGTTGATTATGCGCCGCTTCGAACGGCTGCAGGGGGAAACGGCCCGTTTGAGCGCCCGTTACATGCAACTCGCTGGGCAGGCCCGGGATGCTTCGTCGCTCTTTGCGACGCTGACGACCGTCTGCGTTGTTCTTTTCGGGTCCGTTATGGTTATTGAGGAAACTTTCAGCATTGGGGGCGTTGCCGCCAGCACCTTGCTGGCCGGGCAGTTCGTGCAACCCTTTTTAAGGGCCATCAACCAATTGACTGATATGCAACGGCTACGCCACGACCATAGCCAGGTCGTGGCCCTGTTCGACCTGCCACCGGTCGTCTCTGGAAAGGTTCCTGAGAACGGCTCCGATGGTTCAATCCGATTGGTGAATGTGTCGCTGAACGGCCCGTCAGGCGGCCGCATTGCCTCAGATCTCAATCTGACGGTCGCCCCGGGAGAGATCGTTGGTGTCAGCGGCTCTGACGGAGGCGTCAAAACAGCCCTGATGAAGGTACTGAAAGGGGACCGGTGCCCCGATCAAGGACATGTCCTGATTGGCGGGCACGATTTTTCGGGTCCCTACAAGGATTCCATGCGCAGCTCAATCGCCTATGTGGACAGCAAGGCGGCTATCTTCAACGGCACGCTTCTTGATAACATCACCATGTTTGGTGCCATTTCCGACATTGCTCACGCACGCATGGCGGCCCGTCTCATCGGGTTGGAAAAGGACATTCATCTGCTGCCAAAAGGGTATGACACGCAGCTGGGGGCGGATCTCGGAGGCAAGCTGCCCACGTCGATCCTTCAGCGAATCTGCATAGCCCGGGCGCTGTGCGGTGAGCCCAAAATCCTGATTCTAGACGAGGCGAATGCCTTGCTTGACCAGTCCGCAGAAAAGGGGCTCCTGGAGGCTCTTAAACAGTTGAAAGGGCATTTGACCGTGATTCTGGTCAGCCAGCGCCCCTCGATGCGGGCCGTCGCCGACCGGCAGTTCCTCGTGGAAAACGGACAGCTCCAGGATCTGAAGCCGGGAAGCGTATCAGAGCCTAAGAGCCGGACCGGCACTGCTAGCAAGGAATTGTCAGCTTGACACGCGCGCTTTTTGATCTTCTGGACCTGGAGCCCTCGACGAATCCGGTTCACCGGCAATGGGAAGACCTGTCCGATGATTTGACGCGGGAAACGGCTGGCCAGTCGACCGCTTTCTCTCATCTGAGCAATAGCACAACTCCGGCAGGAAAATGCCTTGTTCCTCTCCTGCGCGAAATGTCGTGGCAGGGCAATGACCGGCTATTGTTCGAGGCGCTGCCGCATTTTGACGGCATTGACACCCTTCAGGACCTGCGCAAGGTTCTGAGCCGGGTCAAAATTGTGACAACTCCGTTTCACGGTGACCTGGGAACGTTGCCCGACCATCAGCTGCCGTGTCTGTGTGCCACCGGGGACGACGTTCTTGTTCTGGCCAGCAAGACGCCGGAAGGGGATTTCCGGGCCTATTCTGGAGCCTCCGAAAAGGCCGCTCTCCTCACGCCCAAAGCCCTTCGAAAGGCCGAGCTTTTCCTCGTTTCGGAAGATCGTGACCCGGCCGAAAAGACGGGTGCGGCCAGAAGCTGGTCCTCCGCGGCAGCCAAACAGTTCCGCGCCAGTATTCTGGCCATACTGGGGATTGGACTTCTTCTGAACGTCATTGCCTTGGGACCGCCGCTGTTCATCATGGCGATCTATGACAAGGCCATGGGCGCCAAGGCGTTCGATGTTCTGCTGACTATGGCAGCCGGGATAGCGATCATTCTTGTGTGTGAACTGGTGCTCAGAAGAACCAAGAACAGACTTCAGGCCTATCTGGGTGGCCGCGTGGACGCAATCGTGGGCAATGCAGCGTTTCAACGGATCTTGCATCTGCCCTATGCGATGCTGTCGGAAGCTCCGGTCGGCATGCAAGTCATGCGGCTGCGCTATTTCGACAGTGTGCGCGACATCTTTCAAAGCCCGCTGTTGAACGCGATTGTCGACATCCCCTTCACGCTGATCTTCATCGTTGCAATCTTTCTGATCGGTGGGCCGGTGGCCTTCCCACCTCTGGCGCTGCTGCTCGTCTACGGGTTGATTGCGGTCTATGTTCTGCCCAGGATCCAGCGGGAAGTCACCGCTGTCGGAGAGCAGAAAACCCGGTTCATCAGACACGTGATCGAAACCTTCCGGTTTCAGCGTGCGCTCAGAAACCTGTCCGTGGAAGATGCCTGGCTTGACCGGTTTTCCGCCTTGTCGGCACAGTTCAACAAATCCAACGTTCATGCCCGCAGCCTGACCTTTCTGCTGCAAACGGTTTCCCAGACCCTGATGACCATCTGCGGTGTTCTGGTGCTTGGTATTGGCGCCATGCAGGTGATGGAAGGCAATATGAGCCTCGGTGCGCTCATCGCGACCATGGCCATGGCCTGGCGGGTTCTCAATCCCATGAACCAGGCCTTTTTAAGCATTACACAGCTTGCCCAGAGCCGAACGGTTCTTGAGCAGATCAACGCTCTCATGAAAGTGCCGCTGGAGCGGGAACCAGGCTATCTGCCCAAGATCACCCGCGACCTTCAGGGAGACCTTCAGATCTCTTCCCTGGTGCTGCGCTATCCCGGAAGCACGGAAGCCAGCTTGAAGGGTGTCGACCTGACGATCACGCAGGGGGAAATGGTCGCAATCACGGGCCCCAGCGGATCTGGAAAGTCGGCTCTGTTTCAGGCCGTCACAGGCCTGTTTCAGCCGCAGGTGGGATCAATTCTCTTTGATGGCCTCGATGTGCGCCAACTGGATGCCGGGGAATGGCGAAGCCGGATCGGTTATGCTCCGGAAGAGCTCGACTTTTTCTACGGCACCGTCAAGCAGAATCTGCTGCTCTGCGAGCCCGGTGCAAGTGACGAGAGACTTTACGACATCACGGAAAAGCTCGGGCTGCTGTCCTATCTGGAGACCCATTTTGACGGGCTTGAAACCCGCCTGAATACGGAGACGGTCAAACGGCTGCCGGACAATGTGAAACAGCGGATTGTCCTGGCCAGGGCCTTGGTAAAGACCGTTCCCTTGTATCTCTTCGACAATCCCGGCACCCATCTGGATTTTGACGGGGACCGGCGGTTCATGGCGGTGTTGCAGGCCCTTCGGGGCAAGGCAACGGTTCTGATCAACACCCAGCGGCCGAGCCATATGAAGATGGCGGACCGCGTCGTGCTGTTCCAAGGCGGCCAGATCGCCATGATGGGCGCCCCTGACAAGGTTGTGCCGGCTTTGATGGGACAGCAAACGCCCAGGGCCGGGTAGATACATGCGGTTCTTCACGGCAGGATCCTGACATCAAACCGTCAGTTGGCGGCGCCGGACCACACGCCG
Source organism: Roseibium sp. AWQ4_290 (assembly GCF_056160985.1). Classification (NCBI taxonomy): domain Bacteria; kingdom Pseudomonadati; phylum Pseudomonadota; class Alphaproteobacteria; order Hyphomicrobiales; family Stappiaceae; genus Roseibium; species Roseibium sp. AWQ4_290. The sequence goes on along the minus strand of NZ_JBSWYG010000022.1, from coordinate 30,140 downwards.
GTCCCGCCGGTCTGCATAGCCACACGCAGCCCATTCCACCCTGAACCCGACCTCCCGCTTTTTCGAGTTTGCGCGTAAAATGTCCACTTATGTAAATGGACGCGATATGAAAAGCCGAAAGAAACGGGAGGAAGCGCCACTTGCTGCACTTTTTGCGGCGTTCCGCCGCTTTGCCTCCGCTGTCAGCTGACGGGCACCCTCCAGATGGCGCCGTCCCCGATTTGTCAATGATAAAACGGGCCGGATGCTTTGGAACAGCTTGAGGAAAGTGGGTATGCCCCCCTACAGTCTCAACGCACGTTTGCGGGCACTGTCAATATGATCTTCCAGCGCCGCAACCGCCCGGTCTTCGTCCCGGGTTTCCAGGGCATCCAGGATCTTGAGATGTTCGCCGACAACCACTTCGATCAGATCCGGAAGAATACGGGTTTCCCGGCCGCGGATTATCCGGATCTTTATGGAATTGACCCGGTAGACATTTGACAGGAGGTCATTGCCAAGCCGGTCAATGACAAGGTCATGAAACCCCCAATCAACCGCCTGAGCCCGGTCCAAAAGGGCAGGGGTTACCTCCTTGCGGGCTTCTGCCAGGATCTCTTCGTGCTCCGCACGGATTTTTGCAATCGATCCTGGGCTCTCGTTCCGGCAAAACTCCTTCAGGGCGGCCAATTCCAGAATCATGCGCAGCTGAAAGGCGTTCCGGATAAGGTCGACATCCACATGGGCAATCTGCATGCCCCGTTTGGGCACGGTCTTGACGATTCCCTCTGCTTCAAGGCGCGGAACCAGTTCACGAATGGCCCCGAGCGGCATGCCGGTCATCTCGACCAGCTCACGCTGCGACACGAATTGCCCGGGCAGAATGTCCCGCGCAAGCAGCTTCTCGGTAAACGACCTGTAGGCTTCCCAGCGAAGCGTCGTCTTCAGCCCCTGATCTGTCATTCGGGCGCCGCTCCGTATCCGCTGCAAAGGATCTGGATGGTTCTCGTCACATAGCCTCCAGGGTCAAACACATGCTTAAAACGGTCCCCACGGTTGAATTCACCCATGCCCCACAGGTTCAAAATCCGGGTTCAATCCCAAGACCACGCCTGACAACAAGCGCAGTCACCGTAACAGGTTAGTGTGATGCCACGATGATGGCAAGCAAGCCATTGTTGGTTGAGGCGTTACAAAGTCAGAACCTCCGTCAGAGTGACGAGGCTGAATTTGGTGCTATTCGCCCGGCGGAAAGATCAAAATAAACAGCCAAAACAATCATATCTAGGTGATCTGACGAGAAGGAGCAGTAAGGCGTCCGATCTTTTCACTTGCTGACATATCACTAACATGTTAGACGCAATTTCTCAGAAAGAGTTGTCAATCTGACCAGCTGCCGGTCCTTAAGGCTTGAGGAGAGAGAGGGAGCGGCGCTAGATGGCTCTTGCGATACATGTCTCAGGGAGGAAATGATGACAGTCATTACACGCCGCCGGTTTGGTGCGGCCATGGCCACTGCAGCCGCGCTCACCCTTGTTCCGCTTACCAGCTTCTCTGCCGCCGCTGAGGACAAGGTCACATTGCGGATGTCGACCCCGGCCAGCGATACGGACCAGCGCACAATCGCCCTTGCGGATGTGTTTGCGCCTGCCGTATCGGATTTCGCAACCTATGAACCTCATTACAATGCGTCGCTGATTGCGCAAGGCTCCGAGCTCGAAGCCATTGCTTCTGGCGATCTCGAAATGTCCCTGACATCGGCGCAGGAACTGGCGAATTTCTTCCCGGAGTTCTCTATTTTCGCCACCGGTTACGTCCACCAGAGCGCTGCCCATCAGGTTGCTGTTTTCAATGATCCGCTGATGGATCCCTTCAAGAAGAAGGTTGAGGACGAACTCGGCGTCAAGCTGCTTTCGGTCATGTATCTGGGCCGCCGTCAGGTAAACCTGCGCCAGACCAAAGATGAGCTGACCGTCATGACGCCCAAGGATCTGGCCGGCGTCAACCTGCGCATGCCCGGCTCTGATGCCTGGCAGTTCTTGGGCAAGGCTCTGGGCGCCAATCCGACCCCGATGGCCTTTACGGAAGTTTATACGGCGCTGCAAACCGCATCTGTGGACGGTCAGGACAACCCGCTGCCGACTGTGGTGGATGCCAAATTCTATGAAGTCACCAACCAGATCGTTCTGACCTCCCATCTTGTGGACCTGAACTATATCGCCTTTTCCAAGGCGGTCTGGGATGGCCTGTCTGCAGACCAGCAGGCAGAACTTCAGGCGGCAGCCGATGCGGCGGCCGACAGCGCTCGCAAGAAGCAGCTTCAGAAAGAGACTGAACTGGTCTCGTTCCTCGAAGAGCAGGGCCTCTCCATCTACGAGCCGGACGTAAAGGCTTTCCGGGAGCATGTGCAGGCCCAGTATGTCGGCTCCAAATTTGCAGAATCCTGGCCTGACGGCGTTCTCGACCAGATCAACGCGCTCGGTCAGTAATCGGCAACAGGAGAGGGTGGCGAGTAGGCCGCATGAAACCCGTAGTCAAATGGATAACGCGGACGGCCGAAGGCCTGGCAGCCTTGATGATGGCTGCCATGTTCGCCACCTTCATCCTGCAAATCGCTATCCGTTATTCGGCCCGGCTTCCTTGGATAGGGGAGACCTTCCCCCTCCTGGAGCCGGGCCACTACGGCTGGACCCTTGAATTTTGCACGGCGCTTTGGGTCTGGATCGTCTTTTTCGGCAATGCCTTCATTGTCCGGTCCCGGGACCAGGTGCAGTTCGATCTGTTCTACCGAATGGCGTCGCCGGGCCTGCGCCGGGTCTTTCTCATCATCAGCGGAACGGCCATTTCAGCCGGTTTGCTATGGTCCCTGGAACCGACATGGGCCAAATTCTACATTCTGCGCCTGAAGAAGACCGCCACCTTGTCGGAGCTCTTCGGCGATGGTCTGCGCATGCGCGACATCTATGCCGTCTATATTCTTTTCCTGGGTGTGGTCGCCCTGCGGTTCGGGTGGGCCGTCTGGCAGGCGCTGCGCCACGGCGTTCAGGAAGATCAGGCAGAAACACAGGACGGGGCCAGCCGGTCATGAGCGTTGAATTTCTGTTGTGCCTGCTCACGATCGTGATTCTGGCCGGTATCGGTGCGCCGATTGCCTATTCCATTTTGCTGGGGGCCTTTGTCTATCTTGGCCTGGCAGGACAAAGCGTTGGTGTTGCCGGCAAAGTGATCATGGATGGGCTTTATAACAGCTTCATCCTTTTGGCTGTGCCACTCTTCATCGTCGCTGCAAATATCATGAATGCGGGGACGATCTCCGAACGCCTGCTCAATTTCTGTGTGGCTGCTGTTGGCCGGTTCCGGGGTGGGCTCGGCCATGTCAACATTGTCGCCTCGTTGATTTTTTCCGGCATGTCCGGATCTGCCGTGGCCGATGCCGCAGGGATCGGCAAGATCATCATCGAGATGATGGTGAAGTCAGGTCACTATTCGAGAGGCTTTGCTGCCGCTGTGACGGCAGCCTCTGCCACGATTGGCCCGATCATTCCGCCGTCGATTCCGATGGTGCTCTATGCACTGGTTTCCCAATCCTCCATCGGTTACCTGTTTCTGGGCGGCATCATTCCGGGGCTGTTGATGGCCGTTTTGATGATGGCGCTGAATTTTTACATTTCCAGCCGCCGGGGCGCTACGGTGGATACGCCCGTTCCCTTGCGCGAATTGCCCAAGCTGACAGTCAACGCTTTTCCTGCGCTGCTCATGCCCGCCATCCTGCTTTACGGCATCTATGGCGGTGTGACGACACCGACCGAAGCAGCGGCGGTGGCAGCTTTTTACGCGCTCATCCTTGCGGCGGTCTTCTACCGCGCCCTGTCGCTCAAGGCCTTTTACCGCATCCTTGTGGAAAGCGCCCGGTCCTCAGCGGCAGTCGGGATCGTCATCGGCGGCGCTCTCATTCTCAATTACATCGTCGCGTCCGAGAATATTCCAACGCTTCTGGCCAAGGCAATGGTCGGCATTGATGTCTCGCCGCTGATGTTCCTGATCGCCGTCAACATCCTGATCCTGCTGCTCGGCTGCCTACTGGATGCAACCACGATCATTCTTGTCATCATACCTCTGTTCATCCCCACCTGCCGGGAACTGGACATTGATCTGGTTCACTTCGGCGTCGTTGCAGTGGTGAATTGCATGATCGGCCTGATCACGCCGCCCTACGGTATGCTGCTATTTGTCATCAATGCCGTCACCGGCATTCCTCTGGTGGAAATGATCCGCGAAATCTGGCCGTTTCTCGGGGTACTCATCCTGGCTCTGCTTGCGATGATCCTCATGCCGGACATTGTTTTGTGGCTGCCGCGTGTCTTTGGGTATCCCGGATAAGCGCGCGGTGCCATTGATCTCTTGAAAGAAAGGACGGGCCTGCCATGCAGTCCATAGCTGGAATCGTGCCGGTTGTGCTGACACCCTTCACGCCGGACAACAAGATTGACTGGGACGGCTATGAGCGTCTTCTGGAATGGTATATCAGCAACGGCTCGGAAGGCCTGTTTGCTGTCTGCCAGTCGTCGGAAATGCAGTTCCTGTCTCTCCAGGAGCGGGTCGATCTGGCAAGATTCACGGTCAAGACAGTTGCTGGCCGGGTTCCGATTGCAGCATCAGGCCACATTTCAGATGCTTTGGACGACCAGATCGCTGAAATGACAGCCATCGCCGGAACCGGCATTGACTGCGCGGTCTTCGTGACCAACCGGCTGGCTGGACAGGACGAAGACGGCACCGTTTTGCAAAGCCGCCTGGAAAAACTCATGGCGGCACTGCCCAACGATGTGCCACTCGGCCTTTATGAATGTCCAGCACCCTACCGCCGTCTTCTGAGCGATGACCACATTGCCTTTTGCGCGCAGAGCGGCCGGTTTTCGATCCTGAAAGACGTCTCTTGCGATCTTGATGTTCTGAAGCGCCGGATCTCCCTGTGTTCAGGCACGCCCCTGGCCATCAACAATGCCAATGCGGCGCTTGCATGGCCGGCCATGCAGGCTGGCGGGAAGGGTTTCTGCGGTGTGATGAACAATTTCCATCCGGATCTCTACCGCTGGATACAGGATCACGGCGCCAATCACCCCGATATTGCCTCTGATCTCGCGCACTTTATGGCCCTTGCCGCCATGTGCGAACCAATGGGCTACCCTAAGATCGCCAAACGGTTCCATCAACGCCTTGGCACATTCGCGCACACAGACTGCCGGGCCGTGACCTTTGACATACACGAGCGATTCTGGGCGCTGGAAGCTGTTTTGGATCACATCTTGGAAGGGGCACAAACCTTCCGCTCTCGCATTGCCACCTTAAAAGACGCGGCCTGAAGCCGAATATCTTGATGGCCAGATCACCTTAAACGCAAAAAAAGACGGTTGCCAGGCAACCGTCCTAAAGGTGGGCTATTTACGGGGTTATTATGAGCGGCGGAAACGGGTGAGAGCCAAACCGCCAAGACCGCCGAGCAGCAAAAGGGCTGAGGCGGGAAGGGGAACCGGTGTCGTCTGCATGTTTGCATATTCGAAAGCCGGAGCGCCGAGATTGGCAAAATAGACCTGATCGAATTTCAAGTTGGCGAAGTTCACCAGCTTGGTGCCGTCGCCAAAAGACAGACCGAGATCAAAGGCGGTCAGAATGGCAACAATCGACCCTTGATACCATAAGGCGACTGTGTTCCGGCCATAAGGATCCGCATCCGGGGTGCCCCAGATAAAGGACAGAGAGTTCTGAGCTTTATCGAAATAGTAGGATGCAACCGCACCAAATCCGGAAACCGCAGAATAGGGAGACGTGCTGTCGCCCCAAGGAGACGTGCGCACACCCGAATACGTACCCGTTACGTTGTTATAGACGTCGCCGACAATTTCAGTGCCGACCGGGTTGTCGAAAGCTGTTGTGCCGACCGGCACATTGGAAACGCTCCAGGTGACAGCCGATGCGGACATCGGCGTCATCAAAAGAGCAAACACAGCGAAAACCGCTGACAGAAGACTGTATTTCATCTTCAGGACCCTTTTAAAAAACCTCAACTCAGCATCCCACTCGCGGGACGCCGTATTTCGCAATGCGTTTCTTTCCCTAAGGCACTTAGTGGGAGTACCCTGAGGGAGAATGAATCCGATATGCAAAAAATCAAATACAATCAAAGTAAATTAAATACAAATATTAATTCAAGAGAAAGTTCAACTTGTACATAAAGCGAAAAACAAAGTATAAAATTGTTCGAAAAGCGTAAGTGGGTAATGACGCGAATCTAATTTCTCGCCTTCAAATCCCGTGAGGCAGGGTCGTGTCTCATATCTCTCGCATTTTCGTTTTCAGGCGACGGCTCATTGAGTTTTGCTGCCTTCATGGCTCTCTTGCAACTGAACAGATCCCGACCTTTGCAGACCCAAGGCGCGCAGTTGAACCTCCAATTGCAGACTTTGGTGCAGACGCAGCGAGGTCTCCCTTCGTCCGCGCTCTGAACATTTGTTCAGAGCGCAGCAAAGGTCAGCTCCGGGCCCAAGTTGATCGATGCTGCGTTTTGCGTGAACGTCAACTGCCGTCTCGGCGGCAGTCTGTTCTATTGCGTTTAAATGTCTTTCATCAGCCTCAGCGCATCATAGATCGCTGCATGGGTATTGCGGCAGGAGACCGCGTCCCCCACGCGGAACAATTGGAACGTGCCTTCGGAATTGCGTGAGACCGACTGGGATGTGCCCGCGACCAGGTCATCGTAATCGACCTCGCCCAAATTGGTGCTGTGTGGCTTAAGGTCGAAGTACAAATCATCCAACGGCAAGATGCCGTAATTCACCACAACCTGATCGTATGTTTTGTCTGTGACAAGATCGCTGTAGTCGGTTCCGATCTGCACCGACAGCCGATTGCCATCGCGCGCCACGCCGAGCAAGCGACGGGTGACGGTGAAGGTCACATCCTTCTCCTGCAAAGACCGCATGTAGGGCACAAGGTTCATGGCCATGACCTCGGGCGCAAACGTGCGATCAGGCGTCATGATCTCGACCTGACATCCGCTCTCTGCCGCGACCTCAGCGGCTTGCAACGCGGCGTGATCCCCAGCCTCGTCATAGATCAGCACAGACCCAACCGGCTTTACGTCGCCGGAGATAATGTCCCAGGACGTGACCACATGATCGGCGTCTTGGCCTGTTTCAAACAGTTCGGTATTGGGCAGGCCGCCAGTGGCGATGATCACGACATCAGGCTCAAACGCGAGCACATCTTGCGCCTCGGCCCAGAGATTGAAATGGAACTTAACATCCCGAGCGGCGCATTGTGACATGCGCCAGTCGATGATCGAGATCATTTCTTTACGCCGGGCACTCAGCGCCGTCAGGCGAACCTGTCCGCCGGGATCTGACTGCGCTTCGATGACCGTCACATCATGGCCACGTTCGGCAGCAACGCGCGCCGCTTCCAATCCGCCGGGCCCGGCACCGACCACCACAACGCGCTTTGGCGTGTCTGCCGGCGTAATTTCGTGCGGCATGGTCAGTTCCCGTCCTGTCGCCGCGTTGTGGATGCACAGCGCATCGCCCGCTTGGTAGATGCGATCGAGGCAGTAGGTGGCGCCGACACAGGGCCGGATATCGTCCTCACGTCCTTCCACGATTTTCTGGACGATATGCGGATCTGCCATATGCGCCCTTGTCATGCCAACCATATCCAGCTGGCCTGATTGCACCGCATAGCGCGCCGTTGCGACGTCGGGAATGCGTGCGGCATGGAAGGTTGGCATGCCGGTAGCGGCCTTGACCCGGCCTGCAAAATCCAGATGCGGCGCGCTTTTCATACCTTGGACCGGGATCACATCTGTCATCGCGGGATCCGTGTGGATCCGCCCCCGGATCACGTTTAGGAAGTCAACCTGGCCCGTTGCAGCAAGCCGTTTCGAAATCTCCAGCCCTTCTTCTTCCGTGATGCCACCTTTTTGCGCCTCATCCGCTGTGTACCGCAGGCCAATGATGAACTCGGACCCGACGCGTTTGCGAATTGCGGCCAGAACATCCATTGGAAACCGCAGTCGGTTTTCAAGTGTGTCTGCACCATATGGCCCAACCAGATCATTCGTCAGAGGCGACCAGAACTGATCCAGCAGGTGGCCGTAAGCCTGCAATTCTATTCCGTCCATGCCGCCTGCCTGCATCCGTTCGGCAGCATCGGCAAAGTCTCGTATAATCCGATCAATGTCCCAGTCTTCAATCCGCTTCGGGAAAGACCGGTGCGCAGGTTCGCGGTGTTTCGAAGGCGAGACAGAAGGCAGCCAATCGCCTTTGTTCCACCCCGTTCTGCGGCCCAAATGCGTCAGCTGGATCATCACTGCGCAGCCATGTTCGTGGCAACCATCCGTCAGGCTTTGGATCCACGGAACCACCTCATCCTTATAGGCCAGGATGTTGTTGAATACGGGAGGGCTATCCTTGGAGACCGCAGCGGAGCCTGCCGTCATCGTTAGCGCAACCCCAGCCTTGGCACGCTCGGCATGGTAGGCCCGATACCGCTCCTTGGGCATTCCATCCTCAGGATAGGCCGGTTCATGGCTCGTTGTCATGATCCGGTTACGCAATGTGAGGTGCTTGAGTTGGAAAGGCTGGAGGAGCGGATCGGTCGCCATTAGAAATCCTCGGGCTAAAACTTGACACTGATGTCAAGAAAGCGGGTCTTTACATATATGTCAAGTCGTCAGATCATTTCCGGATGGCAACAGACACCCTTCAAAAGCAGCGTGGCTCCCGGGACATCTGGCTCGAAGCCGCCTATGACGTATTGATTTCAGACGGCATAGAGGCGGTCAAAGTCATGACATTGGCACGCCGCCTGAACCTGACCCGCACTGGTTTCTATTGGTTTTTCGATGACATAGCCGCCCTGCATGGCGCGATGATCGAGCGATGGGAGGACAAGAACACCGGTAATTTGGTTGCCATGTGCCGCAGAGATGCGGCCTCTGTGTCCGAGGCCTTGTTAAACCTGATGGATTGTTGGCTGGATCGCACGCTTTTTGATGCCCCCCTCGATTTGGCGATCCGCAACTGGGGGCGCACAAACTCCGCGCTTCAAGCCAAGATCGATCAGGCCGATACAGAGCGTATCACCGCCGTGTCACAGATTTTCGAGCGATTTGGATACTCCAAGGAACAATCAGAGGTTCGCGGAATGACCGTGATTTACTCACAGATCGGGTACATCTCGATGGATGTGCGTGAAAACCCAACAGAGCGCCTTGCGCGCGTCCAGCATTATGTTGAGCTTTTCTCCGGTGTGCGCGCGACTGTCGCCGAGGTTCAGGACTTTTTAAAGAGGCACGCTCGAATACAGACACAAGACGCGTGAACAAAACCAACAGAAGCAGACCTTGGCGCAGCCGCCGCGCAATACCGTATCGTCCCGCATTGCGGAGCCTTGTTTTCACCGTAACAAAAGACCGCGCCCCGCACGACCTTTGAACTAGCTTGATCCTCCCCTTTGAAGTGGTCCGCCGTTACGTTTAGAAAACCGGAGGATCACGAAACAGGATCGAGTGACGCTAAATCAAAGACTTACAGAAAAAGAGTTGGCTGGAGAACCTGGATTTAAACCAGGACTAACGGAGTCAGAGTCCGTAGTAGTGTCTCGCAAAGCCGCCATTTACACGCATTTTGTCGCGCCGATGTCGCGTGGATGCTGGGTCTAAGTACTGAAGCCCCGAGTACATGCATCCTCGCCAGCAATTTCTGAACACGACCGCTTTGCGTCCCCACTACGGTCGTTCGCCGTATCTCAGCCTGACTCTGAAAACTGCCGTTCGTTGCGAGGCGGGCAAATGTCGATAGAGGGCGGGAAGTGTGAATTCGCTGCGGTCGGAACGAACGACTGGACTGGCGCTGGGAGCGGACTGTCGGCATTCAATCGTTAAACAACCAAAGCAGTCATCCGACCCAGTGGCATGTCAAGTCGCCAGCGCTGAGGATACCTAGTGTATGCTAAGATTTATGCGTTGAACTACTACTGACAAGGCGTATTCATTTCCAACTAAGACAAACAAATCGCTCCCTATATTGTTAGACGAACTGTGAAGGGCGAGGAAACGACGCCGTCGCATGCTGGATTGGTAAAAGCGCCGATGGCCACAACGCTTAGGAATTCACTGCTCTTCGAACTGACTTGCAAGCTACCGCTGGAATGTAAGTCTGCATTTCAAGTTTCCAGCGGTGGTAGAGGCTTTCCCAGCCGGAGAGTTGATGGTTATGGGTTGAGTGCAGGCAGTGCACCATGGTCCGCTTCGGCCGTATGGTGCCCCGCCCGGCGGATGCTTTCGGCCAGTGTCTGCCAGTCCCGAGCCGTGCTCTCTAGACCTGCTCCACCGTAGCGCTGTGCACTGATCGCGCGGAGTGCGTCGCGGACGTCCTGCCGATCCGTCCTGCTGGTTTCGGGAGGTCGCTCGACCCATGTTTGCAACGCTGCGACCGTGGCAGGGTAATCATGTGCGGCAATGGCCTTCAGGACCGTCTTTCGGGCATAAGCCTTGCTGGCCCTGAAGCGCTCCTGATGGGTCCGGACGGCGCGGACCAGCACCGGACCGGCAGCCCAGACAACAATCGCGAGTACGATCAGTCCGGCGCTCCCCAGCAGCCAGACAGCGGGATTGTCCCGGAGAACCAGATCCCGGGCGGTGACGGTTGCACCTGTCGCCGAGACCTCGACCGGGTCGAGCGAGGTCGTCTCGACGGTTTGGGAAGCGATGTTGTACCAGCGCAGCTCGATGCCCGGGAGCGTGCCGTTGCCGTTGCCCTGGACCATGAACGTTTGTGTCTCCGTGCGCGACCCGGAAATGACGCCGCGATCCTCGCTTTCCGCCAACACCGGCTCATCTTCATAAGTGGTAAAACCGACGATTTGCGGCGGCTCCATAAGCTGTGGAAGCATCATCGGCGAAGCACCGCTTATATTGGCCGTGACCGTGCGCCGGATGCTGTCACCTGGTTTTAGGTCCGTAACTGGGTCGGACACCGCCTGTTCGAGCGTCAGTCCCTTTGCTGCAATGAAGGGCATCAGATCCTCAGCGCCCTCAGGCACCAGGCCCTCAACTTCAAGTGCCGGGAGCACGAGATTTGCCTTGATTACCTGCGATGTGTCGTCGGGATCGGCATAGCTCACCTCAATTGCACCTTCTGGCAATGAAAACCGGCCAGGTGCCATTGGCGAGACCAGATAACGCCTGGTGACGCCGGACCATTCATCTCCGTTGATCCTTTTGCTCGTTGGAGCGGTGGCCTGGTCCGGCAGGCGGACGCGTATGTTCGGAGCATCGAGCGGCGGGAAGGCAATCGGCTTTGGCATCCAGGTCGGCACCAGGACCGTGATCCTCAGGGTCAGGAACTGTCCGGGAATGGTCCGGTTTTCATCGTACTCGACCTGGACGACAGGTGTGGTCTGCGCCATTGCCGCGGCAGCGGCCATCACCAGCACCAACACGGCAAGAAGTGTAGAACGCGACAATCCCCTCATTGTTGTGCCGCCTCTATCGCAAAACGCTGGCGCAGGAAGTCCCCTGTGCGCGTGTCGACAAATTGCATCCACTGATCTGCGGTCAGCAGGCCACCCTTTGCGTCCTCGCTGATCTTCGTTTCCACACCGCGTTTGGCCTCATTGTCGTAAACGATGTCGTCGGCTCCAATGCCCCGTTCTTCGCCTGTGTCAGACTCTTCGCGTGCGGTCTCGACGAAATCCAGGATCTGCCGGGCGATGCGAAGATTGTCTTCCGCACCGGGGAAATCCGGGTCCAGCGCCAGCGTTTCCTCGAAGGCGGCTATGCCATCGCGATAGCCGCGGCTGCGTATATGGGCCATGCCTTTCGCGAAAGCCGCCTCGGGGGTCTCCAGGCGGTCATAGGTCTGCGCGGCGGCTTCATACTGTCCGTCACGGTATTGCGCGCGGCCCTTCCACATAGGATCGGTGAAGAGTTCCGCCGCCTTTCCGAAATCCTTGTCCCGGTAGGCCAGCCAGGCCTGCTGGTCGGTCGTCAGGAACCAGTCGGCGACACCGGCACGCGCAGGGTCCGGCGCGCCGGTCATCAGTCCCGCCGCAAGAATCAGGACCGACCAGCGCATGGTCCAGCCGCGGCGGAACCAAACAAGCGTCAGCAGAGCAGCGGGCCAGGCCAGCAGCCAGCCTCTATCGTCCCAGGGCTGGGTGCCCGTCTCGTTGAGCAAACGCCGGAAGTCGCTGTTGAGCGACCGGTCGAGAGCGCGTATGTCGCCATCATCGGGCGTGACCCGGACCTTGAAGCCGTCGAGGCCCTCTATCCCGGGATCGGAAGCACCGTCCGGAAGCATCTCCAGCAGGCCGAGCGCCGCGCCATCGCCGGCCGCGGCGTTCAGTGCGGGCAGGTCCACCGTGTCGATGGCATCGGCGACGAACAGGAGGGCCCCGCCGGTCCTTCCCGCTTCGCCCGACGCCAGAATTCCGGTCGCCAGGTCCAGAGCCGCGCCGGAATTGGCGCCTTCCTGGGGCATGATGTCCGGCGAAAGGCCTTCCAGATAAGGCTTCATGACATTTGGATCGCTTGTCATCGGCAAGACAGAATGGGCACTGCCGGCATAGGCGACCAGAGCCGTTCGCGCACCGGCTCTAAGGGCGAGCAGGTCGAGGATCTTCTGTTTCGCGCGCTCAAGCCGCGTCGGCGCGACATCGTCGGCCGTCATTGACGGTGTCACCTTCAGGACGACCACCAAGGGTGCTGTCTGTGCAACGAAGGGATCGGGCTGGCGCGACCAGGTCGGGCCAGCCGCGCCGATCAGTGCAAGGCAGATCACCAAGACCACACCGTCGATAGGCAGAATGCGCCGCTTGTGACCGCTTCCCACTGTCAAGGCGTCTCGCAGATGCGGAGCGATGCCTGCCAGATCCGGCCCTCGCCGCGTCGCGCGGCGGCGGATCCAATACCATACGAGCACCGGGACAGGCAGGAGGACCAGCCAGAGTGGCCGGAGGAAATACAGTTCGGAAAGGATGAATTCCAGTTCGCTCATGCCGGCCTCCTGCGGTGAAGCGGAAAAGCGAGAAAAAGCAGTCCGGCAATTCCAAGGATCGCGGCAGCGGCCAGAGGCAGATAGGCCAGGCTCGATTTCGGACGGTAGGAGAGCGTCTGTGTTTGCCTTGGTGTGAGTTCGTCGATCCGGTCATAGACGTCCGTGAGACCTGCCTCATCATCGGCGAAAAAGAACTCGCCACCCGTCCTGCGCGCGATCTCCTGAAGTGTTGGCAGGTCAACCCGGTTTTCGCCGGAACCCTCTGGATCGCCGACACCGACCGTGTAGATCTGTATGCCCTTGCCGGCGGCGATTTCGGCTGCATTGACCGGGCTCATGCGGCTGCCCGTGTCGGCTCCGTCGGAGAGTAGGATCAGCAGGCGTTGATCGATATCGCTGGCCTCGAAGGTGCGGATAGAAAGACCGATGGCATCACCGAGCGCCGTATGCGGGCCGGCCATGCCGACTTCCGTCTGTCCGAGCAATGTCGTGATGGTTTCAAGGTCTTCTGTCAGCGGCGCCTGGACATAGGCCTTGGTGCCGAACACGATCAGAGACATGCGGTCGCTCTCGCGGCCGGACACGAAACTGTCAACCACGTCGCGAACGGCGGCGAGCCTTTGCTTCGGCTGTCCGTCCGGCGTGCTAAAATCCCGGGTATCCATCGAGCCGGATATATCGATGGCAAGGACCACATCGCGTGCCGAGCGGGTCTCCTCTATCACCGCGCCGATGCGTTCCGGACGGGCGATCGCCAAACAGAGCAGACACCAAACCAGCACCGAGGTGAACATCTGCAAACGTGAACGGGACAGCACCACCGCGCCCGGTCCCGGCGTGCTTCCGGCGGTTTGCGCGATGCGGCGGAAGAACGGAAACCGGAGCGCAGGCACCTTTTCCCGATGCGGCGGCAGGAACCGGAAAATCAGAAACGGAAGAGGCAGGGCCAGAAGCGCCCAGGGAAACGCAAGGCTTATCATGTTCCGGTCTCCCGGAAATGAGACCGTATCCATCGCTCGGCCAGATCCTTCAGTTCAGGACCGGGTGGCGTGTCGCGGTAAGGCGCGCTGATCAAGGTTCGGCCTGCCTCTCCCTCAAACGGGCAATCCCGCCCGGTGCGACTGAGGAAGGACAGCCAGCGCTCACCGGTCAGTCCCGCCACGTGCTGTCGCGGATAGGCCGCGAGCGCCGTGCGGCGCAGGATGCGTGCAATGGCGGTGGGATCGTCTGGATGCTGTTTCAGTTCGACAAGCGCTTCCCGGCGATAGGCGTTGGCGTGATGGCGTCGCAGAAGACCGATCGCCACAACGAGCGCCGTCAGCACGAGAAGCGCGACCAGCACCGCCCAGCCCCAGGTCTGCGGCATCATGGAGATCGGCGGCGGGTCTGCCGGCTCAACGAGACTGTCGAGGAGGTCGACGAGATTGAGCGGATCCGGAGCGGTACTGGTCATTGGCGTCCTCCTGCCAGCCCCAGGAGCCGGGCCATCTGCTGGACACTGTCCTCGCCAGAGGACAGGGGGATCACCGGAAAGCCGTATTTCCGCTGCCAGTCGAGGATTTCTGCAAGGCGTCCCCCTGCCATATCGCGCAGCCGGTCGTGAACGGTCCTGTCGCCCGTGTCGATCTCCGCTTGCAGGCTGCCGTCCGAAACCACGATGCGCACGCCTGCCGGCAGGGTCTTGGCATAGGGGTCGGAGACGAGTCCGAGCACGAGGTCGTTGTGCTTCGAAAGACCGGCCACATGCCGCTGTGTTGTCGCGTCGACCTCGTCGAAATCGCTGAAGATGAGGATCAGGTGATCGCGCCGGGCTATCCGCGCGACCGCGTCCAGTACGCGGTTCAACGGCATGGGGTCGACCGGAGGCGCGTCTGCGCTCAACAGGCTGTTGGCATCGCTCAAGGCGGTCAAAAACGAATTGAGAGCGGTTCGGCTGCGCCGCGGCCGGATTTCGGCAATGGCTTGGTCACCGAAGACGATGCCGCCGACCCGGTCGCCCTGGTCGAATATCCGGAATGCGGCAAGGGCGGCGCATTCGGCCGCCGTGACCGACTTCATGTTCCGTTCCGAACCGAAAAACATCGACATGCGCTGGTCGACAACAATCAGGGCCGGACGATCCCGCTCCTCGGTGAACACACGCACATGCGGTTCGCCGGTCCGTGCGGTCACTTTCCAGTCGATCGAGCGGATATCGTCGGAAGGCAGATAGGTCCGCAGTTCCTCGAAGTTGAGACCCCGGCCGCGCAGTCGGGACGCATGCCTGCCGTTGAGAATACTGCGCGCCGGTTGGCGCGGCAGGAAGGTCAGGCCGCGGGCCTTACCTTCAAGCGACATCAGATGAGCCCGGTCTATGCGTACGCGCCGGTCCGGTTCGCCCTGGCCGGGCGTGCGTCCAGTCAGTCCATTTCGGATGCGGGCAGCCCTGTCGCGCAAGACCTTTTCCTCCCTAGGGCAGCGCAACCTGCGCGGTCAGTTCGGCAACGACATGATCCGGCCCGATGCCTTCCCCCTGGGCTTCGAAAGTCAGACCGAGCCGATGGCGTAAGACATCCGGTACGATCGCCCTGACATCTTCGGGATCGACATAGTCTCGCCCGGCGAGCCATGCATGGGTCCGGCCACACTTGTCCAGCGCGAGAGAGGCGCGGGGCGAAGCGCCGATCTCGATCCATCGTTTCAGGTTATCGCCGTACCCGTCGGGAAACCTTGTTGCATTGACCAGATCCGCCATATAGCGCTCCATTGCCTCCGAAACGTGAACGGCGCCGATTTCCTGCCGGGCATCGAAGATTGCCTTTTGAGAGATCGGCGCATCGCCGGGAATGTCGGCCTCGGATTGCGGCTCACCGCCAGGCTGCGGTGCCACTAGAGCGGCAATCTCCTCGCCGCGCACCAGCCGGATGACCTCAACCTCGTCTTCCACCGGCGGGTAGGTGATCAGGACGTGCATCAGGAACCGGTCCATCTGCGCCTCGGGCAGCGGATAGGTTCCTTCTTGCTCCACGGGGTTTTGAGTCGCCATGACCATGAAAAGCGGCTCCATCTTGTGTGTCTTGCCACTGACCGTGACCTGGCGCTCCTCCATCGCCTCCAAAAGCGCCGCCTGCACCTTGGCGGGTGCCCGGTTGATCTCGTCGGCAAGCACGATATTGGCGAAGATCGGGCCGGGCTCGAAGCGGAATTCCGACTGAGCACCGGCCTGATAGTAGATCTCCGTTCCAGTGACATCGGAGGGCAACAGGTCCGGCGTGAACTGTATGCGGCTGAAGTCGGCCTCAAGGTTTTTCGCCAAAGCCTTGATCGCGCGGGTCTTGGCGAGGCCAGGCAATCCCTCCACCAGCAGGTTGCCGTTGGCCAGAAGTCCGATGAGAAGGCGGTCGATCACATCCCGCTGGCCGATGATGGTTTTTCCCATGCGGGTGCGAAGTTCGAGGATCTGGTCACGGGGAGGAGTTGCCGGACTGCTCATGGCGCAGGGTCCTGTTATAAAACGAGGGTGAGAAACGTGCCGACCACCACTCGGGGACGATCAAGCATCGATGTTTCCTGGACGACCGGTAAAAAGCTCCCGGTCGTCCATCTGTTACAAAAACGCTTTCCCTTACTGGTTCACGTTCGGAACGGTCAGCTTGTCCATGACCTGTTCGAGCGAGAAGCTCGCAGCCTTTTGGCGTGGCGGGAATTCCTGGAAGGTTGCCAGGAAGTTGCCCACATATTGCTGGGCAGGCACCAGCAGATAGGCCCGGTCGATCAGCCAGTCATAGTAGGTGTTGGAAGTCCTGTAGGATCGCTCATACGGGTCGCGGCGCAGATTGAAGATCAGCGGAACACGCAATTCCGTGAAAGGCTGCATCCATGCCCGGAAGGTCGCCCATTTCTCCTGCTCCATGAACACGAGTTTCCATTCGTCGTAGCGCAGAGAGGTCAGGTCGCCATCGTCAGAGAAATAGAAGATCTCGTGACGGGGGCCTTTGTCTTCCTCACCCTTGAAGAAGGGCAGGAAATTGTAACCGTCCAGGTGAACCTTGTATTCGCGACCGATCGCCTGGACGCCGCCTTCCTTCAGTTCCTCTTTGATGTTCGGACGGCCCGCCGCCGCCAGATAGGTTGGCAACCAGTCCATGTGGTGCATGATCTCGTTGGAAACGGATCCAGGCTCGATCACGCCTGGCCAGCGCACCATCGAGGGCACGCGCCAGGCGCCTTCCCAGTTGGTGTTCTTCTCGCTCCAGAACGGAGTCATGGCGGCATCCGGCCATGTGTTCATATGCGGGCCGTTATCGGTGGAGTAATGCACGATGGTTTTGTCGGCGATGCCGAGTTCATCCAACACGTCCAGCAATTGGCCGACATGCAGGTCGTGCTGGATCATGCCAGCGGAATACTCATCCACGTGATGGCCCGCGATTTCGTTGGCGCGCTGACGCATGTCGTCGCCGACATGGGTGCGGAAATGCATGCGTGTGCCGTTCCACCAGACATAGAAGGGCTTGCCTTGTTCATTGGCGCGCTTGATGAAGTTGATGGCCGCAGCGACGGTTTCATCGTCGACCGTTTCCATGCGCTTCTTCGTCAGCGGTCCGGTGTCTTCGATATTGCCGTCCGCGGACGACTTCAGGACACCGCGCGGACCGAAGGCTTCGCGGAACGTGCGTCCGTCGGCGAGTTCAACATCACCCGGATAGTCCTCATTCTCCGGTTCTTCTTCCGCATTCAGGTGATAGAGATTACCGAAAAACTCGTCGAAACCATGATTGGTCGGCAGGTGTTCGTCCTTGTCGCCCAGGTGATTCTTGCCGAATTGACCGGTCATGTAGCCTTCAGCCTTCAGAAGTCCGGCAATGGTCGGATCCTCTTCCTGCATGCCGAGATCCGCACCCGGAAGCCCAACTTTGGACAAGCCGGTGCGGAACACGCTCTGGCCCATGATGTAGGACGAACGGCCGGCGGTGCAGGACTGCTCGCCGTAATAGTCTGTGAAGATCATGCCTTCGTCGGCGACACGGTCGATGTTGGGGGTGCGGTAACCCATCAGCCCCATCGTGTAGGCGGAGATGTTGGATTGGCCGATATCGTCCCCCCAGATAACGAGAATGTTTGGTTTTTCTGCTTCCTGCGCCTGAGCCGGAGCCCCCGCAAGGGCAAGAGCCCCAACGGCGCACACGGTCAGCTGCGCAGCCAAATGTCTAAATCGTATTCTCATTGTTGGTTCCTTCCCCTGAGATGCAGGTGTACTGGTCGTCCATCGGCTTTGCCTTCGGACTGGAGGCACTCACAAAAATGCATGAGATTTCCAAAGCGTGTATTCATTGATGATGATCAAATCCTCCTAGCTGGTGGTTAGGGTCCACACTGACGGAGATCCTGGGCAGATCGGCCAGACACCTCTTGAGTGCATCGAAAAGAAATCAGAAAGCTCCGCAAGATCGCTTTCCAGAATGTCTCGTTCCGGCTTGCCCCCGATGACTAGAAACTGATGGCGACGCCCATCATCGGGCCGTGGGTGACGGTGTCGTAGGCAAAGGCCGATGTGCCCGACTTGTCGTTGTCATAGTCGACGCCTGTGGCCTTGTACTGTAGGTGCAGGGCAACCCTGTCGTTGAAGTGGTAACCGACACCGCCCTGAAGCCCCCAGGTGAAGTCGGAAACAAGGCCGAATCCACCCACATTGCCACTGCCGTAAAGAGACCATTTGGGTGCAACGAATACCTGCCCGCGCAAACCGATGACGGGGTCAATCCACTGTTCTGTGATTGTTCGGGTGAAGGTGTTGGCTGGCGTGTTGGCCGTGACCTTCAGCTGGTTGTACCACCAGCGCCCGCCGGCATAGGCTTCGGCCCAGTTCCGGTCCTGATGCCAGAACCGGTAGCCGAAAAACGCTTCGGTGACGAGTTGCTTGACCCCCGCATCGACAGTTCCGCCAACCCGCGGGAAGGTGCGTCCCTTGCCCAGATCCATGTAGGCCATATCCAGGGTGGCACCAAAGCGATTGTCATAAAGCGCCTCGAAATGTCCCATGGCGCCGAATTGAAGGTTCTCGAAAATCGTCCCGGGAGAAACGTCAAGGGAGGTCGACGGCAAGCGTCCGATGCGAGAGTCGCCCTGGATTGTCGGCGCGAGAAGATAGGGTGCGACGACAAATTTCCAAGCGCGTTCGATGCGAACGTCCGGGGCGGGATCCGGAGCTGAAGCGCTTGGCAGGTCTGCCGCTTGTGCTTGGTTCTGGAACAGGAGGCAGCCGAGGACCATTGCCGCTTTAGAAAGATGTGTCTTCAGCATTATTGCCACCTTGTGCTCAGGAGTCGGATAGCGCGCCCGGTCACACCTGTCTTTTAGTGCGATGCCGACTGGATTGGTTCGACGTCCGTGAAAATTCATCGAAATTGCGCCTTATACTGTTCAAGGGTTGGGTCGCCCGGATTTGCCAACAACGCCTTTTGCAGGGCGAGTTGCGCGCCGGCCATGTCCCTGACTGCCAGCCTGATGCGCACCTGCATGACCCAGGCGTTGACCAGTTGCGGGTCGAGTCGCGTGACTTCCTCAAAAGCGGCAATGGCCGCTGGCGCGTTGCGCATGACGAGGGCCGTGCCACCGAGCACCATATGGATTTCGGGAAAGTCGGCCTTGTTGGCCAGAGATTGTTGCCATTCGCCGGTTGCCTTGGCCGCCGCTTGCGACAGCGCGTCCGGCAGGTTGGCAACCCTGGCAGTGGCGACCAGGCGGGCCGCCGCGAGCCTGACGGCCTTGACGGGATCGTTCAGGGCTGGACTTATCCTTTGGATTCTGTCAGGCAGCGGCGCCTGTTGCTGCAAGGCGACGGCAGCGGCCCTAACCAAAGGATCCGGATCCTGAATGAGCTCGGCCGCGTCCCCGGCAAGAGAGGGCGTCGCCGAGGGCAGAAGCAGTTCCTGGGCGGACGCGCGCACGATGCTGGGCAGCGACGTCTGTTGTGCAATCGACAACAGATCGCCGGATCTCACTCCTGTGCTCTGTCGCGCTTCGGCAAAGACTTCGCTGAAGTGAGGTCCCCGGTGTGCGCTGTCCGGAAAGCGCTGTTCAAGCTCCGCCGCCGCCCATGCCGCGGGTTTGTCCGCATGGCAGTCGTTGCAGGCATTCGGCGTATCCAGCCGGGCCGACAGGTCCGGGCGCGGCACCCGGAAGGAATGATCGCGCCGGCTGTCGATCCCCATATAGGTCCGCTCGATCATGTGGCAGGACTTGCACTCCGCACCTGCCGTGGCCACCTCGTGGAAATGATGAGACGGGTCGTCATAGAGCTTTTTCGTTAGGGTCGGGAAGGCTTCGTTGCCGGCCGGGGAGTGGCACTGGGTGCAAATGGCGTTTCCTTCCGCCTTGAGCTGACTGCCATGCGGTTCGTGGCAGTTCGTGCAGCGCACCCCGTTGGCGTACATTTTCGACTGCAAGAAGGAACCGTAGACATAGACCTCGTCTAGGATCTGGCCGTCGGCGTGATAAAGCCCCGCGCGCAGAAGGGAGAGCCGGTAGGCGTCGTAAAACGGCGTTCCCGGCAACGTATTGCCGTCCTCGAACGCTTCCCGTCTTGAGTGACAGCCGGCGCATTGCTGGATTTCGGTTTCCGGGAGCGCGTCGGTAAAATCGATCAGGAGGCCAGTCTCGCCTGTTCCCGGAAAGGGGCTCGCCGCGTAGGTTTCCTCATCATCGGCCCATGAAACATGCGCCTCGCCAGGTCCGTGACAGGCCTCGCAACCGACACCGATTTCCACCTGCTCGCTGGAATAATTCCGTTCTCTCTGACTGTAATTCTTTTGAAATCCGGTCGCGTGGCATTCGGCGCAGCGGGCGTTCCAGTTCTTGTAGGGCCCCGTCCAGTGTAGCCCGTCCGCCGGTTTCAGCTCCTGATCCGGATAGAGATGATACCAGCGCTTCTGCTCCTGGTCCCAGACCACGTCAAAGGACTGGATGCGCCCGGGTTCGGTCTCGACCAGGTATTGCTGGAGTGGGGCAATGCCAGCAACACCGATGACCTTAAGGGTCTTCGGCCCGTCAGGTACGTCCTCCGTTTCAATGAAATAATCACCGTTTTCGGTATAGAACCGCGTGGTCCGGTTGCGGGCGGTGAATTCAGTATCGTCAAAATCACCATCGACCGTTTCCGGCCCCGGTTCCATCCAGGCTTTGGCGTGGTGGGAGTCTTGCCACGCTGCCGCTTCCGCTTTGTGGCAGCTTGTGCAAACGGCACTGCCGAGATAGGCAGGATGGTCCTTCGTATCCACTTGGGCAGTTGCACTTGCGGCGAAGAAAAGCAGCGCGATGACCGCCGGAAATCCTTTCACGAAAGACATGTTCAAGAAGCCTGATCCCAATTCCTGGTTTTCCGTCTATTTTGGAAAGAGAAACGTCACTGCTGCCCGCGCCCCGAACCCGTCCGGCCCGTTGTCGGAACTCGCCGCATAATATCTGACACCGGCCTGAAAGCTGATCGGCTGTTTGTCTATCGTGACCAGTTTCGAGACCATGGCATTGAGCGGAACAGACCACTCGTTCGATGTCCAGTTGTAGGTGGCCTCCGAATTCAACGTGAATGTCCAGGCGTCTTTTGTCGTGTAGGACAGGAAGGGCTGAAGATAAGTGGAGACGATGAACACCTCGAAGTCGTTTGCACGCAGATAGTCCATCAGCTCGAGCATCGGCTGATAGATCATCGAGGTGTAGAGCATACCCGTCTCCGGGTGTCTGGCGGTTGCGATCCAGTTGGTGACGATGGCATCGAACTGTTTGGTCGTCATGCCGGCATGAGTGGCGGCGACGATCTGGAGGACGCCCTTGTCTCCGAATTCATCCAGCAGCTTGATCCCGCCTGAGAGGGCAGAGGCGAAAGGTTCGCGCTCCTTCCATTCCGGATGCTGGGAGGACAGGTCCTTCAACCGGTCCAGCGCAAAGGCGAGCTGCACATACATGGGCTGCTCGACCCACAGCGTGCCGTCATTGTCGAAGGTGGCGATCCGGTCGTCCGGAGCGACATAGTCCGGACCGCCTTCCGTCGTCACGGCGTCAACGAAATCGATGATGGCCTGCTTTGTCTGGCCGTCGTTCCAAGATGGCAGCGGATCGGTCTGGGCAAGGCTCAGGCCGGCCGAACCGAAGAGCAGAAACACGCTCAGGAACAGTCCCGTAAGTATCCGCTGCATGCTGGTGTCTCCCTTAAACTCAGAACTGTTCGAACCGGTCACTCCGGAAAGACCTGTTTCCAGTCGTTTTTCATGCTGATGATGTGCCAGCCTTCCCCTGAGGCGTCATCCAGCCCCTTGTCGAGTTTTCCGAAATGGGTGTCCCGGTCATAGACGTATTCACGATCCGCATCGTCATGATGAACGAACATGCCCAGCCGCTTGCCGTCCCCGGCGGTCGTGTACTGGATCATCTGGTAGTCGCCGTCGGAGTTGCCGAAAGCCGCGACGGGGCGTTTGCCGATATGGGTCAGGATGCCGACCGGCTTGCCTTCCTTGTCGTCGATAAAGGCAATCTTGGCCGAGCGCTGCAGGGTCGGGACACCGTCGATGACCTTGTAGTCCGTCTGGATGGACGAGCCGACGACCTGTTCCGGCGGGATGCCGTAGATCTCTTCGGTCCAGGGGCGCATGAATTCGATACCGCCGCCGGACACGATGAAGGTCTTGAATCCGTTGGCGCGCAGGTAATCCATCAGCTCGAGCATCGGCTGGTAGACGAGGTCCGTATACGGCTTGTCGAACTTCGGATGTTTTGCGGTCGAGATCCACTCGGAGACGATTTGCTCGAATTCATCCGTGCTCATGCCGGCATGGGTCGCGCCGACAATTTCCAGCAGCCCCTTCTCACCGGCCTTGCCGAGAGTTTCCAGATCGTTGTCGAGCACGGCCTTGAACGGCTGGGTGGTCTTCCACTCCGGATGGTCGGGCGCCATCGCTCTGACCCTGTCGAGCGCGAAGGCGAGCTGGATATACATCGGGTGTTCGACCCACAGTGTGCCGTCATTGTCGAAGGTGGCGATCCGGTCGCCGGGTGCCACATAGTCTGCCCCGCCTTCCGTGGTGACGGCTTCGACGAAGTCGACAATTGCCTGTTTGTTAGCGCCCTCGTTCCAGGAAGGTAGAGGGTCGGATTGGGCACATGCCGCAGAGACGCTGAACACAACACCGGCAACGCAGGATACGATGACACGAAGAAAAGGCATGGCTTCCATTTCAATTTACTCCGGCTTCTTTGCGGTCGAAAAACGTGGTCCGCCCCGCATCTCTGCGGGACGGACACTGGTTGTTGAAGGTATCAATTGCCGGTCGGCATGCCGATGCTGAACCCGTCCTTCTCCAGCTGGTCTTTCGCCCATTTGAAGCGCTGGTACTGTGTGATGGTGACGGGGCCGGAATAGGTCTCGCTCTGAAGCTTGCGCGGCGGATACTTGACGTAAGTCTTCATGAGTTTCTTGACCGCATCGTTGGCCGGAACGACCGCCCAGGTGCTTTCGGTGAAGGTGGTCATGAAGATGTCGTAGCGTTCCTGCGGATCGGCAAGCAGATCGAACACCTGTGGCACGGTGGCGACATATTTCGAGGCGCCTTTCCAGCCGAGGTTGGTATCGACAGCCAGACCACCGGTCTGCGCACCGTCGTCACCGCGCAGGTTGAAGACATATTTGAAGTTGTTGACGCGCACGGCGCCGGGTGTCAGCTCGTCTTCGGTGAAGTAGAACCAGTCCTCGCGCTTGGACTTGCCTTCACCGGTCCAGACCGGGGTCATGTCGTAGCTGTCGAAGATGATCGGCTGGCCTTCCCGGTCTTCTTTGGGCAGGTCGATGCCGGCGACAGAGGCGAAGGTTGCCATCAGGTCGAGGCCCCCCAGGATGTCGTGACTGACGGTGCCGCTCTTGACATGATCAGGCCATCTGACAATGGCCGGTACGCGGCTGCCGCCTTCGCGGATCGTGCCCTTGGTACTGCGGAAGGGCGTGTAGCCGGCATCCGGATAAACGTCCTGCCAGGCGCCGTTGTCCACGGTATAGAACACGACAGTGTTGTCGGAGAGGCCGAGCTCGTCCAGTTTCTTCACCACGTTGCCGACCCGTGCATCGAGTTCGACCACCGAGTCCGCATAGTCGGACTTGGAAATGGATTTGCCGACAAAATCGGGGTGCGGCAGGTTCGGCTGGTGGTTCTTCATGAAATTGACATTGATGAAGAACGGTGTGTCCTTGTCCTTCGCGGCGTCCTCGAGGAACTCGTAGGCTGCCTTTTCGACATAGCCGTCAAGATAGGGGATGCCGACCTTGCCCTTGTCAGGCGTGTCTTCGTTGCCGAGGACCTTGAAGTCTTCCTTGGCCTTTTCGCCCGCATTTCCGGACAGCGACCCGGTCGTGATCTTCGTGAACATTTCGCGCAGCTCCGGGCTCATGTTCTTGTGCCAGGCCGGGTCCGGATAGGTGTAGGCGTTGAGGTGATACAGGAACGCGTATTTCATCACGTCGTAGCCCTGCGCATTGGGCAGGGCGTAGTCGGATTCTCCCAGATGCCATTTCCCGGTGAAATAGGTCTTGTAGCCGCCTTCCTTCAGCATCGAGGCAAGTGTCCATTCCGCCTTCGGCAGGCCGCCTCCCTGGCCCTGGAAGGCCACGGTGGTCAGGCCGGACCGGTTGGGAATGCGGCCGGTCTGGATCGCGGCGCGTCCCGGCGTACAGCTCGGCTGGCCATAGAAATTGGTGAAGGTCATGCCCTCGCTGGCGAGTTGATCGAAATTCGGGGTGGGCATGCCGCGCCCTTCCCCGCCAAGATAGGGGCCGAGGTCGCCCCATCCCGTATCGTCGGAGACGATCAGGAGAATGTTCGGTTTTTGTGCTTCCTGCGCAAGGGCAGCGGCGGAAACCGATAGACTGAACGCGGCAGCCAGGGCGAGGACACCCGCGACCGCTCTTGGTCTCGATGGTCGTTGAGTGGGCATGGATCGTGTATTCATAGCCAATACTCCATTCGTCATTTCTGATCACTTGGCCCGCTTCTTGTTCAACTGTTTGAGCTTCATCAATTCGTTTGAAATCAAGAGCTGTTATAAAATCGGCTTGTTATCTGTCTGAAATCAAATGCGAATGCTTGATGTGAGCGGACATCTGCGAAAGTAAAAACCTTTGAAGTCTCGTAGCGTAAGTTGGACCAAAGGGCAACTATGAAAAAAAAATCGAGAATTGCAGGGAGGGTGCAGCTCGTTTCGTTTCTGTTCACTTGCGTGGTTTTGATCAGCACCGGCATCAATGCACAAGAGCGCGCTCACAAAGTGCTTGTCCTCTACGAGACCGAAAGCACAATCCCGGCAACTCGAGAAATTTTTTCCGGCTTTTTTTCCGAACTTAAGGTCGCACAGCCGGTCGCTACCGAGTTTTACAGCGAGTTTCTGGATCTCATCCGCTTCACGTCGGCGGGTTTCAGAGAAAAATTGTCGGCATTTCTCACTGAGAAATATAGCGATACTTCGATTGATGCGATTGTTGCCGTCGGCTCGAAATCACTCGACATGTCACTCGAGTTGCGCGAACGACTGGGGCGTAACGTGCCAATCGTTTTGGGCGGTGTGAACGAAGCCAGAGTAAAAGACAAAGGCCTTCCGGATAACGTTTACGCGATCGTCAGAAAATTCGACGTTAGAGAGACCGCTCGCCTTGCAAAAACATTGCATCCAGATGCAAACCGGATTGTCGTCATTACTGGATCTGCGCCTTACGACCATGAATGGCTGGAACGCGCTCACAAGATGATGGGTCCAAATTTCGAAGGGCTTGAAGTGGAGTATCTCTCGGAACTGACCCTGGCTCAGTTCAAGACAGCTGCTTCAGACCTTGGCGAGAATACCATTCTGATTGTTCTCACGGTTTTGGAGGATGCCGACGGTCAGAAGTTCATTCCTCGAGACGTCGCTACCGAGATCGCACGGGTGTCAACGGCTCCAGTTTACAGTGTCTACAGCACCTTTTTAGGCACCGGCATAGTTGGCGGGAAGGTAAACCTTTTTGAAGACATAGGTGCAGATATGGCGCGCCTTACCGCCTAGCAGAAACCTTCGACTTACCAAACAAAGCGCTGCAGCAACTTTCTGGAAATACAGTAGCTCGCCCAACAATGCAGGAGCAGGCATTACGCTTTGCCGCTCGGTCCGGCGAATCTCCGCAAAAGCTATCGCGCGAAGAGCAACGCGCTCTCGAGGAATTTGTGTGTGCGAACCACTGCACACTGCTGCTGCTCCCTCTGCTTTTATTACGGCAGCGGCTCGCTCGTCCGGAGTGGGGAAGATCGTCTGAATCTCGTCGGTCGGTATCCGCTCGCGACCCTTCTCCATCAAGCCACTGATGCAGACTGTGACGAACCCGACTCCGAATTGGGACGCTGACACCATAAAACTCTTCCCTTCTTTGTATCCGAAGAGGCCTGCACGGATGCCTTGGCATCCGCTCTGTTCCCCGTCAGCAACCATGAGACATATCGGCGAAATTGCTTAAGGAGGATTTCTGGCACATCGTAGCCCGCCAAGGGAGCGAAGATGAGACAGAAATCCGGGCCGGAAGGATCGGCCGAAAAACATGTGAAAGACATTCGCCGCAAGACCCGGCGCAAATTCTCGGCGGAGGAGAAGATCTGCATTGTACTGGAAGGCTTGCGTGGGGAGTATTCGATCGCCGAGCTGTGTCGGCGTGAGGGGATCGCGCAGCTACTACAACCATCACCGCTATCACGAGAGCCTGAAAAATCTCACCCCGGCCGATGTCTACACAGGTCGCGGACAGATCATCCTGCTCGAACGGGAAAAGACCAAAAGGAGGACCATGAAACAACGGCGCTTGCAGCACGACAAATCCGCTGCTTAATTGAAATCCAGATGCGCCAGACCCTCCTTAAGCAATTTCGCCGATATGTCTCATGGTTGCTGACGGGGAACAGTGTTTGATGATCCGTTCGTTACTCTCGTACATGAGGGTTACCTTTTGGGCTTGAGATGATTGTTTGGTCACAACCATCAAAGCCGGTAACCCTCAGCTTGAAAACCGAGATGTCAGATCAAGTCTCAACTTCTACAAATTAATATATTTGAAACAAGCATTTTTAAGAAGAGCTCAGTCCTCTAAATCGCATTGTCAAAGATTTTGCAGCGTGCGACGACCAAAGCCTAAGCAACCGTTCCCGCAAATACTTATGGTTTTTGTTCGGAAGCTTCCCTTCCGTGATTGCGGCCAACAATCGGGAGGCGCGAATGCCTTCATTGGCCACATAATCTGCTAGCCATGGACGTTTCTCAAAGTCCGTCTTGCTGATCGGATCGCCATTGGTGTCCAGAATTTCGTCTTGCTCGTTCACGCGTGGCACTGCCTTGTGATGCAGGGCGACGACTTCCCATGCCTTGTTAAAGACCGGTCCCCCGGAACTTCCCTTGCGGGTATCGCCCGTATACCAGCAGAACTGTTCGCTTTCCGTGCCGTTCTGAGCAAGCAGGAAATAGGAATTGTGGACTGCGATCGACTTGTAGCCTCCATCTGGGTGCTGAATGATATTCACCGGCATGCCCTCAAGGATCTTTCCTTCACCAAGAAGCGGGTGCCAGCCGAAGGATTTGACGTTGACGCCGGATATGTCGAATGGACTAAGCGCAACGAGCGTGAAATCAAATTCCTTACTAGACATCCAGAAACGATCCGGCTCGATAAAGAACTCTGCTGAAGGCAGCATCGTTCCAAATTTGTGTTCCTCATAATTGAATTCGACGACACTCTGTTCGGCGAGCTTCTTTGTCGGGAGGACGTGGTGGTTGGTCAGGAAAAGCCCTTCGCCGACCAGAAATCCTGACCCGAACAAAAGGCCTCCGGATACAGTAACCCTGCCGACGGGTTTCGCAGCGAGCAGGCCGGCTTCCAGAAATTCGATGGAAACGATGTCATCTGTCTTTCCGATCGCCGCCTCGAGATTGATCTTCAGTGCGTCCGGCGAGTCGACTTTGAGAAAGCCTTGACGCTCGAGAAATCGTTCCTTGCGCTCCTTGCTCACAGCTGAAGAGATCTTGCCGTCCTGAGCGTCCGAAATTGCCCTTTGAATGATCGACGCGCGCTTTTTGTAGCGCTCGATAGCCTCCTCCATCTCGTGGTCACCAAGGGCTTCGATCTTTATACCCATGAGTTGCATTCCCTTAAGTGATGTGTTTAAAAAGTTTAAAAATTAACGCATAAATAGCAACTTCTTTTTTACGTGATGTTAAGTGGAGGGGATAATGCCTAAAATTTCTTTGGCCCGATATTACGAAATTTTGACCGACCTGAATTCAGCCGACGAAGAAATTCTCCGTTATTCGAAAATTGTACAAGGTGAAGGTGGATTCGATTTCAGACTGGTGCCCGACCCGAAAAAGGTCGAGATGTCGGATGACCTGGTGCAGATGGAAAACGCCATGGCCATCGGCAATGGCTTGGCCCGCTGGCGGCGCCGGAGAACCTTCCTGAACCGGTTGAACTCCGGTGAAAAGACCCCGGTTCTCGTATCGGAAGGGGATAGCTGGTTCCAGTTTCCGCTGCTTATCAAAGAGGTTATCGACCAGCTCGGACCGAAATACCGCATCTACTCTGTCGGAGCGGCCGGCGATACTGCGCAAAACATGGTGCATGGACCGCTCAAGGACGGCGGCCGCGAATACATGGCCGCCTTGCGGCAAGTCAGGGACCACGTGAAAGCGTTTCTGTTTTCAGCCGCCGGAAATGACATTATCGGCGAAGATCCAGTAACCGGGGTTGCCGCGCTATATGAGCTTATTCGACCCTTCAACGGCGACACCAGCGACGTCCAGGGGCACATCAACCACGGGGTTTTGAAGGACAAGCTCGATTTTCTGAGAACCGCCTACAAAAAGATGATTACCGACGTCCGGGCCGATTCCTCCTTCGCAAAGCTGCCGATTATCATTCACGGTTACGACTACGCGTTCCCTTACCCCTTTGGAAACAACGACCCGC
Source organism: Roseibium sp. AWQ4_290 (assembly GCF_056160985.1). NCBI lineage: Bacteria > Pseudomonadati > Pseudomonadota > Alphaproteobacteria > Hyphomicrobiales > Stappiaceae > Roseibium > Roseibium sp. AWQ4_290. Next base: position 1,115 of record NZ_JBSWYG010000022.1, on the reverse strand, counting down.
GCAATCCGAGCTACGCGGCGAACAACGAATGGCTGGGCGAGCCGCTCGATGACCGGAACATCAAGAACGACAACCTGCGCCGGAACATCATCAAGTTCCTGGTGGACGAGCTCTACGTCATGCTTTCAGGCCTGGCGGGGCAGTCAATGAAAACCCGGATCTGGGTTGTCGATTGCAGGGGTGCTCTGCCCAAGGTGACCGACTGGAATGACGAGATCCATGCGACCAACGAGGGTTTCGTGAAGATTGCCGCCCGGTTTGACAAGACGATCAAGGAAGCGTTGAAGCCCTAAGTCCCGTCTCTTGCGAACGCCAGCGGCCTGCGGGAGACCTCGCAGACGTCGCTGGTGAGCGAGGGAGCAACCACTGCAGGGTCGGCAAAATCATCGCGCTCCACGGCACGCAAACGCGATATCCGACACTCACCCGGCTTTGGGAAGATACTGGCGAACGCTGCGCGACAGACGTAATCGCAGGAGGATTCATGGTACTCAAGTTATTTGCATTGCGGCCTCTTGCTGCATTTTCTGTCTCACTCCTGGCCGCAACTGCTCTCATGCCGTCAGAGGCGGTAGCGGAGACCAGTTGTTCGTCGCGCCTGTCGCTTTCCGAAGCCATGAAGGCCGACCCTGGTCTGCAATGGGACCAGCTGCGGCAACTTTGTTCAGACGAGATCGACCGCAACAGGCAGGCCGATCCGATCGGCCATGCCTGGTTCGTGAATGCGGGCAACGGGTTCGTTGGAACTCCGCTCGTCCTGATGAAGCTGTTGCCGGACCTCGCTCCCGAGATCTGGGGGCTGCCTGAGGAAAAATTTGGGCAGTTTGGTCTGTTTCCGGATCCGGCGCTTCCGGACAGAATATTGCCACGCGGGCTCGGGGTAACAGGTAGCCAGGGCCGTCCGGTGGACAGTGAGGGCAATCCTGTTGGAGAAATCGACTATTTGCTGCCTCAGCCGCTGTTCGTAACCCTTTCCTGCGGGGCCTGTCACACCGGTCAAATAGTGTCCGTCGTCATGTATTTTGAGACAGATGGCTGCCTGACTTAAGGAGGGTCTGGCGCACCTGGATTTCAGTTAAGCAGCGGATTTATCGTGCTGCAAGCGCCGTTGTCTC
>NZ_JBSWYG010000021.1:0-116047 GCF_056160985.1 Roseibium sp. AWQ4_290 | reverse complement strand
TCCAACATACTCCGACACGGTCACTCTCCTTTTATGCCTCTTGGGGCGTGTGCTACGACCCCGCATCATAGGCTCAGGAGAGTGGCCGCCGGAATGACGCTATGTATAAATGTCCGGCCTGAGTGACCTGGCTCTTTCGGCGCTCTTCCCGCGACGCGCAGTCCCATCGCCCCTCCCAGAACACAAACAGGCCGCCCCGTGGGGCGGCCTGTTTGTTTCTTTGGAGTGTTTGGGCCTGTGGTCAGCCCATCCTGCGGGAAGACACAGCGGCTGCGCGGAACCGGCCCATCGCCCCCCCGGATCAGCCGGGCTCTTTCTCCGGCGACGGCCAGTTGAGGTCCCCTTCAGGCGTCAGGAACACCTGGCCAGGATAGATCAGGTCCGGGTCCCGGATCTGGTCCTGATTGGCCTTGTAGATGGTCGTATACCGGAAGCCGTCCCCGTAAAGACGCCTGGAAATCCGCCACAGATTATCGCCCTTGCGGATAATGACCACCGGCAGAGCCTTCTTGACCTCAGCGTCCTGATCGCCCGCCTGCGCGCCCGCGCCCTGCGCCACGACCTTGGTGAGCACAATCTGCTGGTCCCGTTCCTTTTCAAACGTCACCGCAGCGCGGGCGTCAACTTCATTGCCATCCTTGCCGATCAGGTCTGCACGGACCTCGACATCGCCTTCAGAGACGTTTTTTGCCCCTTCCAGAAGCCATTTGCCACCTGCATCCACGGTTGCTTCGCCCTGAAACTCTTCGCCGACATAGACCCGCACCGACGCGCCCGGCTCACCGGTACCGGCCACATAGACCTTGTCCGGCTCCGATTCGACAGCCTCAACTGTGATCTTCGGAGCCTCTCCGGGAGCGTTCTCTTGTATCGTACTTGCGTCAGAAGCGGCCGCAGTTTGCGGCGCCAGAGCGCCATCGGAAGGGGCGCCCACAGATGAGACGCCAGCCGTCTGATCCTGCTGCGCCGCCGGAGCGGGTGTGGCCACTTGCTCTTGGGCACCGTTGGCGGTGTTGCTCTGAGCGGAGGCGTCCTGCGCATCGTCTGCCGAGGTCTCCGGCAGGGCCGCCACAACGGTCTCTTGCGTGGGACCACCGGTTGGCGCATTTTGCGTGTCCGGCGTGCTGGCCACCTGTTGCTGCCCTGTCTGCCCATCGGACATTTCGGCAACCTTTTCTGGCTCCGGCTCAGGCTTTTGCAGGATATCGGAGGGGCCTTCCGGATCGTTCAGCACGACCAGAGGCTGTTCCTTGCCCCCTTCAGGCACGGAGACGGCGAGACGCTGTTCGGATTCTTCAACCGTCCCGCCCTGCTCATTGTGAACTTCAAGCCCGACATCATAATCGCCGGGTTTCAGCGGCTCTGCCAGAATAATGGTCCATTCACCCGCCTCATTGGCGATGCTTTTGCCGACCACTTCACCATTGGCGGTCAACGCAATGATGGCGCCTGCATCGGAGCGGCCGGCGACAACCGTCTCACCGGTCGGCTCAACACCGACCACATCAAAGCTCGGCCCCTGCAGCGGGGCCTCCTCTGCGGACGCCTCCTGGTTGTCCCCAGCCTTGTCTGCGGCCTGGCCCTCTGGCAAAGCCGCAGCCTGTTGCGGTTCGCCCGCTGCCGACTGTGCCGCTGTGGGGTCACTGGAGACTGTATTGCCACCGGACGCGGCCGGTAGAGCCGGGCCATCTGATTTTGTTTCAGCAATCGGGGCCGTCTCACCGGCGTCCCTGTTCGGCAATACACCGGATTTGTAAAAATATCCGGCCAGAAGGGCCGCCACGCCAACAGGCACAGCCAGAGCCAAGGTCCAGATGATTGTCTTCTTGTTCATTTCGGTCCCGTCAGAAGGATCTTCCCATTAAAAGGCTCTTTCGCTGAGGCCGGAGTGTCCTTGGTCCCGCATCACACCCGGTTCAAACGTCTGCCCCTGTCATATTTTCCAAGCCGCCCCATCCATACCCGTCTTTTCAAGGGACGGCAAGAAATCCGGCAGAAAAGTCAAAGGTCTTGCATAGAATGCTTGACCTTAAGACAAACACAATGCCACATCTTTGCGTCATGAATACGGTCTCTCAAAATCAACTCAAAAGCGTTTGTGTCTATTGTGGCTCCAGCATTGGCTCGGACCCGGTTCACGAAGCGTCTGCAACCCGACTTGGCCAGGTTCTGGCGGAAGCGGGCCTGCGTCTGGTCTATGGCGGCGGCAATGTCGGGCTCATGGGAACGGTTGCAAGGGCCGCCCTGGAAGCTGGCGGCGATGTCACCGGCATCATCCCGCATTTTCTGGAAAAACGGGAAGTCATGCTGACCGCCCTCAAGGACCTCGTGGTCACGCAGGACATGCATGAACGCAAACATCTGATGTTCCAAAGATCCGATGCCTTCATCGCCCTTCCCGGTGGCATCGGCACCCTGGAAGAGGTTGTCGAGATGATGACCTGGGCCCAGCTCGGGCGGCACAAGAAGCCGGTGATTCTGGCCGATATCAACGGCTTCTGGTCGCCGCTGATGGAACTGCTCGATCATATGCGCGCACAGGGTTATATCCGGCCGGATTCAGAAGTGCCCTATCTGGTCGCCAAGTCGGTTGACGACATCCTGCCCATGCTGCGGCGCGCCTCTGAAGACCCGGACACGGACACAGCCCAGGCTGGCACTGCGGTGGGCATCGAGGATCTCTGACATCAGCGCAGGAGGCTCCCCCCGCCATTTGGCAACCCGGGGCTTGCAAGCCTTGGCGACAATCAGTCAACAGCGCCGGAGGGACACATCCGGCGCTGTTTGCCTTGCCCTTACGATTGCGCCTTGCGCCGGTAGCCGCGCCAGCTGTCAAAGGTGAAAATCACCAGCGCGGCCCAGATCATGGCAAAGGTCAGAAGTTTGGCCGAATCCAACGGCTCGCCCCAGATATAAACCGCCATCAGGAAATGCATGGACGGGGCGATATATTGCATCAAGCCGATCATGAAGAGCGGCAGTCTGCGCGCGGCAGCAGAAAAACTGATCAGGGGCAGCGCGGTCACCGTTCCGGTGCCCACCAGCGCCAGCAGCACAGGCAAATCGTTCAGCACCATCGCATCCCGGCCCTGCCCCAGACTGAACAGAAGATAGCCGGCAGCAACCGGCAACAGCAGCACGGTTTCCACAAACATGCCCGGCGTCGCCTTGACCGGGGTCACCTTGCGCACGAACCCATATCCGGCAAAGGTCACGGCCAGGGTCAGCGAAACCCAGGGCAGGCCTCCGGCTAGAACTGCCTGCACCACCACGGCAATGCCGGCAATGGCGACCGCAATCCCCTGCCCGGCTGACAGGCGCTCGCGCAGCACCACCAGCCCGACCAGAATGCTCACCAGAGGATTGATGAAATAGCCGAGCGAGATGTCGAGCACCTTTTCGTGCTCAATTGCCCAGACAAAGACCAGCCAGTTGACCCCGATGAACGTGGCAGAGGCCATCAGGCCGCCCAGCACCTTGGGCTGGCGGAACACCTCGCGTACTTCCTGCCACCGGCCGCGCAGAAAAAGAAACAGTCCGACAAACAACACCGACCAGATGATCCGGTGAGACACCACCAGATCTGCTGGAACACCTGCGGTCAGTTTGTAGTAGGCGGGAAAGAAGCCCCACATGCCATAGGCCAGAAGGCCGTAGAGCAGGCCTTCGCGAAAACGCTCCCGTGCGTCGGTGTCCGTTGCCGGATGCGACATTCTATTGCCTTTCTGGCGCGCATAGCCCTCAGGCGGCGTCGGCCTTCAGCAGCGCGAATGTGATGGAGTCGAGCAGGGCCTGAAACGAGGCGTCGACGATATTGGAGGATACCCCGATCGTGAACCAGCGGCGGTGGCTGTCCGTGTCGTGGCTTTCAATCAGAACGCGGGTGACGGCGCCCGTGCCCCCATTCAGGATACGAACCTTGTAGTCGATCAGCTCCAGCCCTGCAATTGCCGTCTGGTACTTTCCAAGATCCTTGCGCAGGGCCATGTCGAGGGCGTTCACCGGCCCGTTGCCTTCTGCGACAGACATGCGGGTTTCCCCGTCAATATCCACCTTCACCACCGCCTCGGATACGGTGATCAGATCGCCAATGGCATTGAAGCGGCGTTCCACCATCACCTTGAAAGAGTTCACATCGAAATAGCGCGGCACGCCGCCCAGTTCGCGCCGGGCCAGAAGCTCAAAGGAGGCATCCGCAGCCTCATAGGCATAGCCTTCCGCTTCCCGTTCCTTGACGAGGGCCAGAAGCCGGTCAAGGCGCGGATCGGACTTGTCGATCTCAATTCCCACCCGGGAGAGTTCCCCAAGCAGGTTGCTTTTGCCCGCCTGGTCGGACACCAGCACCCGGCGCTGGTTGCCGACCACGTCCGGGGCCACATGCTCATAGGTCTGCGGATCCTTCAGGATCGCGGAGGCATGGATGCCGGCCTTGGTCGCAAAGGCTGTCTCGCCCACATAGGGCGCCTGCCGGTAGGGCGATCGGTTGAGGATCTCGTCAAAGGCATGGGAAATCGAAGTGATTTCCTTCAGCTGTGCGTCGCTGACCCCAAGCTCGAACCGGTCCGCATAGGCGCCCTTGAGTTTCAAGGTGGGGATCAGCGTGATCAGATTGGCGTTGCCGCAGCGCTCGCCCAAGCCGTTCAACGTGCCCTGGATCTGGCGCACCCCCGCATCGACGGCAGCCAGCGCATTGGCCACTGCCTGGCCAGTGTCGTCATGGGTATGAATGCCCAGATGGCTGCCGGGCACAACCTCTTGAACCTTTGTCACAACATGATGGATTTCATCCGGCAATGTGCCGCCATTGGTGTCGCACAGCACGATCCAGCGGGCGCCTGCCTGATAGGCAGTCCGGGCGCAATCAAGTGCATAATCCGGGTTGGCTTTGAAACCGTCGAAGAAATGCTCGCAATCGATCATCGCTTCCTTGCCCGCCGCAAGGGCCGCGCACACCGTGTCATGGATCGACTGCAGATTGTCCTCGTTGGAACAGCCAAGCGCGACCTTCACGTGATAGTCCCAGGCCTTGGCCACGAAACAGCAGGCGTCGGACCGGGCTGCAAGCACCTCCTGAAGCCCCGGGTCGTTGGCTGCAGACCGCCCAGCCCGCTTGGTCATGCCAAAGGCGGTGAAGACGGCGGTTTTCGTGCGCGGCTCGCTGAAAAACGCCGTGTCGGCCGGGTTCGCTCCCGGATAGCCGCCTTCGATATAGTCGACCCCCAACCGCTCCAGCAGCCCTGCAATCCCGATTTTCTCGTTGACGGAAAAATCAATGCCGCTGGTCTGGGCACCGTCTCGCAGGGTCGTATCGAAAAGGTACAGGCGTTCCTTGGTCATGGGTTTCCTACCTGGCAGCGTGGCTGGGTCTAGTCTTTTGCTTGGGGAGGAACCTTAGCCGGTGGCCAGGTCTCCGTGTCGTGGTCGGGATGTTGATAAGAGACAATTCCGTCCAAAAACGCCGCTGTCTCCAGGTCTTCTTCTGTCCGGCGCTCAGGAATGCAGGACATCCGGTCCGTATAGGACAGCTTGGCTTCAACCCCATACTGGATTTCAGGGGCCAAATCCTCCGGCGCGTCAAACGCGCCGATGGCCAGCGCCACCCCGTCGGGGGCCTCATAGGTCAACGGTGTGCCGCAAGCCTCGCAAAAGCCCCGCGCCACATGGTTGGAGCTTTGGAACCGCTTGGGGCCGCCCCGCGTCCAGGTCAGTTTTCCGCCGTCCCGGATGCTGACCAAGGGCGCATAAAATGCGCCAAAGGCCTTCTGGCACATGCGGCAGTGGCAGATGGAGGCGGTGCCGAGGGCACCGTCCACCCGGAACCGGACCGCCCCGCACTGGCAGCCTCCGGCCCAAACCTGACTGGCAGGCGTGCCTGTCACCGCTTCACCTCCCAGCTTGTTATTCTATCTCCAGTTTCTTTTTCTTTTGAATCCTTTAATAGAATTCCTTGAGACATCAGTTCATCTCGTATCCGGTCCGCTTCTGCCCAGTTTTTGCTGTTCAAGGCTTCCAGGCGCAAGGTGACGGCACCTTGGATCGCGGCCTCATCAATTCCGGACAGATCCACCTTCACCGGCCCAACCCCCAACAGCGCCGCCGAGGCTGAATAGACGGGCAGCTTTGCCGGGTCCTTCGCTGCCTCCACCGCCAGCGCATGCAGATGCTGAACGGCCGCCGATGTGTTGAGATCATCCAGAAGCGCCGCCAGAACCTCGGGAGCAGGCTCCGCAGCGGTCTCAACCGGCTCCGGCCATTTGGCCAGCAGGTGTTCGGCCTCTTCCAGCTTGCGCTTGGAAAAGTCGATGGGCTCGCGGTAATTGGTCATCAGCATGGCCAGCCGCAGCACCTCCCCCGGCCAAGACCGGCCGCCGAAACGCTCCGTCTCCAGAAGCTCCTGAAGGGTGAAAAAATTGCCCTCCGACTTGGACATCTTCTTGCCTTCGACCTGAAGGAAACCGTTGTGCATCCAGTAGTTGGCCATAGTGGAGGTGCCATGGGCGCAGCGGGACTGGGCGATTTCATTCTCGTGGTGGGGAAAGATCAGATCGAGCCCACCGCCGTGAATGTCGAACACCTGGCCCAGGTGGTGAGCGCTCATGACCGAGCATTCGATATGCCAGCCCGGACGCCCGCGTCCCCACGGGCTCTCCCAGCCCGGCTCATCGCCGGAGGAGAGTTTCCAAAGGACAAAATCTCCCGGAGATCTCTTGTGATCCTCAACGGCAACCCGGGCGCCGGCGAGCTGCTCATCCAGCTTGCGCTTGGACAGGCCGCCATAGTCCGGCATGGACGCGGTATCGAACAACACTTCCCCGCCCGCTTCGTAGGCGTGCCCCTTGTCAAGCAGCTGGCCGATCATCGCCACCATGCCCTCAATATGCTGGGTGGCCCTGGGCTCATGGTCCGGGTTCAGAACACCGAGCGCGGCGATGTCCTTGTGGAACTGATCAGCGGTTTTCTGGGTGACTTTGGCAATCGCCTCGTTCAGCGGCAGGTCCGGATAGTCGCGCAAGGCCCGGGCGTTGATCTTGTCGTCCACGTCCGTGATGTTGCGCGCATAGGTGACATGACCAACCCCGTAAAGATGCCGGAGCAGCCGGTAGAGGACGTCAAACACGATCACCGGCCGGGCATTGCCGATATGGGCGAAGTCATAGACCGTCGGGCCGCAGACATAAAGGCGCACATTCCCATCATCGATGGCCCGGAAGTCTTCCTTCTCGCGGGTCATGGTGTTGGTGAGCTTCAAGCCCCTGCTTGTGCCCGATTGTGCTGTCTCGGCGGCGCTCATGTCATAGGGTCTCCTGGCCGGCTGACCGGGCGATCCGTCTCAGAGGAATTTTTGCCAAGAGGGAACGGCCACAGCCAGCGGTGTCGCTAGCTGCAAATAATGGTGATTGTAATGATGTTCCAAAGGGCCGTCATCATGGGGCTCTATATGGACCGGAACACAGGACGCGGTCAAGGCTGCAATTTTAGCGGGGCAGGCAGAACAAGAACGGCTCCGTTGGCGGGGACTGCTCCTTGCCGTAAACTTTCCGCAAGGGAATCACAGGGAGGAAGCACATGGCAGTTTTGGGGGTAAGTCGATATGTCCGGGTCTGGCTGCTGCTTGCCGCCAGCCTCATCCTTTCCTCTCCGGCCACGGATGCGGCCGCCCAATCGGCCGCCCAACCAGCTCCGGCAGTTCCGGCGGAGCAAACGGCAGCCCCGGCCAGCACGGACAACGGCCCTCAAACGCCGATTGCCAGGGCTATCCGGAATGCCTTGCCCGCAGATCTTCCCCAAGGCCTTCAAGAATACTATGCCGAGCGGATTTTTGCGCCGGTCTGGTTCGATCAGGAGGGCCTGAAGGAACGAGCGCATCTGGCGATCGCCGCCATGGCGGCCGCCAACGACCATGCGCTCGATCCCGGCAACTACCAGCCACTGCAATTGGCCGATTTGGCAGATCAGGCCCAGACCCCGGCGGAGTGGGCCCGGTTTGACCTTGGCCTGTCCCATCAGTTTCTGCGCTATGCCACTCATCTCTCCTCGGGCCGGGTGCAGCCCAACAAGGTCAACAAGGCGCTCAATCTGTTTCCGGACCGCCCAGACCCAAGAGCCCTGTTTGAAACGGCTGTCGCGACACCCGACTTCAGCGCGTTCTTGGAAAGCCTCGCGCCCCAGTCCGATAATTACGCCCGCCTGAAACGCCGTCTGGCCCAGTACCGGCAAAAGGCCGCAGATGGCGGCTTTGCCGTGATACCGAAGGGCGAGGTTTTAAAACCCGGCATGAACGATTCCCGGGTCCCGGTGCTGCGAACCCGTCTGATGGCAGAAGACATTCCCGGCGCAAAGGAGCATTCCGGCGGGACCTATGACGGCTCACTCGTGGACGCGGTCAAGACGTTTCAGGGCCAAAACGGGCTCGAACAGGACGGGGTCATCGGAAAAAACACGCTGGAGCGGCTCAACATTCCCCTTCAGGACAAGCTCATCCAGATGGAACTGAACATGGAGCGGCGGCGCTGGATGCCGGACGATCTTGGAGCCTTCTTTGTGTTTGTGAACCTGGCGGATCAGAACCTGAAAGTGGTGCGCGATGGCAAGACCATCCACACCACACGCGTTGTGGTCGGCAAGCCCTACCATGCAACACCCGTGTTTTCCGACACGCTGGACTATGTGGAAATCAATCCGTTCTGGAATGTGCCCTATTCCATCGCCACCAAGGAATACCTGCCGAAGCTCAAGCAAAACCCTTCGGCCCTCACCCGGCAGAAAATCCGGGTGTTTGAGGACGGCCGGGAAGTGGCCGCAACCCAGATTTCCTGGCACAGCTATTCGGGCAAGAACTTTCCCTTCCGCCTGCGCCAGGACCCTGGCGACGGCAACGCTCTTGGCCGGATCAAGTTCATGTTTCCGAACCGGTTCAACATCTATATCCACGATACGCCGTCAAAATCCCTGTTTGCCCGGTCCGAGCGCGCCTTCAGCCATGGCTGTATCCGGGCTTCCGATCCTTTCGCACTCGCCGATGTGCTTCTGGTTGACGTGAATTCCACACCGGGCCACTGGGAAAAGATCCGGGACACGGCCAAGCGGACAATTGTCAAACCTGTGGTCTCCACCCAGGTGCACCTGACTTACCTCACCGCCTGGATGAACAAGGATGGATCGACCCACTTCCGGAAAGATATCTATGGCCGCGATGCGGTGCTTCTGAAGGCGCTCCGGCGGGCCATGACGGAGAATCTGTGACGCCTAACGAACTGATATTCCTTTTCTTTCCAGGATGTTTAGATATCTGAACAGCCGCTGAACATGCCAGTCAGAACAGGTTCAAGCCTTCGGGCCTAGTCTTCAGGCAATCGATACGGATTGCCATCTGGAGACCACCATGCTGAACCGTTTGTTTGTGATTCTTTTTGTGTTGCTTGTTCTCGGCGCCCCCTTTGCGGCGCTGGTCGCAATCACCGATGGAACCAAGGCTTTTGGCAATGAACTGCAACAGAAAAGCCTCTGTCTGTTAACCGGAACTGGATGTGGCAACGGAAACATTATTGTCACGGTCGCAAGCCGCCTGTAAAAGAGCGTCCAGTGTTCAAGTTGGTATGGGAGCGACAGCTTGAAGTTTTACCCTGTGTTTGGCAGAGTCGGCAAATGGACTATAAAGCAATCGAAGAAAAGGCAGAATCTGCTGCCGAATTTCTGAAGATGATGGCCTCCGCGCCTCGTCTGCTCCTCATGTGTCTTGTGTTTGAAGAAGAGCGCTGTGTCAGCGAACTGGCTGAGACAACCGGCATGCGCATGCCAACCGTATCGCAGCAGCTGGCCCTGTTGCGCGCTCAAGGCCTGGTGGCCACCCGCCGCGAAGGCACCACCATCTATTACCGTTTGTCGAGCGAACCGGTCAAAGACGTCATGGCCATGCTCTACAAGCATTTCTGCGCAGAAGCCGATCTGCCGGCGGCCAAGCGGCTGGAAGCCCTGGACGCGGGCTAGAGCCGCGCGCGCCTTCAAGGGCAATCTGCTCAGGCTTTTCCCCGGGAACACAACGCATGTGGTGCTGCGCAGCTGCTCTTTCCCCGAAATTTCCGGTCAGTTCGAGACATAGTCCGCGCATTGCGGCGGCGTCTGGTCGCCCCAGGGCATGAGCGGCACGGTTGATGTGGAGTTTTTCGGGCTGCCCTCAATCAGCTTGTCGGAATAAACGAGATAGACCAGGACATTCCGCTTCGTGTCACAGCCCCGCACAATGCGCATCTTCTTGAACATCAGCGACCGGCGCTGCCGGAACATTTCCTCGCCCTGTTCAAAGGTCTCCTTGATGGTCACCGGTCCGACCTGACGGCAGGCCAGAGACACATCAGAGACTTCCTCCGCCACGCCGAGCCAGCCGGACACGCCGCCTTTTTCCGGCACGGTGAAATGGCACGCCACCCCGTCAACAATCGGATCGTCAATGGCATAGGTGGCCAGCTTGTGATCCGGGGTCAGGAACTTCCAGACGGTCGATTTCTTGAAAATCAGATCCGGGTCGTCAGCCGCAAAGCCGGGCGCGGCCGCCAAAAGACAGGTTGCCAGGGCAAGGGGTCCGGCAGCAGGAAACTGCATCAAATATCCTCCAGGTTATACCCATCACAATTGATAGCGACCGATCTGACCGGTTTTGGAGGTCTCTCGGCGAGGTGCAGACCTCAGCGCGATAAGGGTTTCGGGCAAGATCTGCAACAAGAGCATCTTTTGTTCGGTCAACGAACGAACGATGCTCTGGCCGACGGGGACCAAAAGCGGTCTTCGGTGGCGTTTTCCAACCTGCCGGTCAGCGTTGCGACGCTTAAACGGCCAACTCGCCGTCGTGCACAGCGCGCTTGCCTGCAAATTGGAAAACGCCATCAGATAGGTCTCTATCAATTGCGATTGGTTTAGGTGCTCGAGGTCTCATGTGGGGTGCCTGAGCGTCCGGTCAAGCGGCCGGATGGAGCGCCCGCCCCAAATACAAAACGCGCGCCGGATGGCGCGCGTTTGGCAGACTGAACGCTTAAGGGTCTCAGCGGATGGTTTCAAGTTCCCGCTCGGGATCATCCTCGCCGCCGCCCTCTTCCAGCTCCACGATATCGTCCGCAGACAGGTCCAGCGAGTCGCTTTCCTCTTCTGCGGACGTGTCCGGGGCATCGGCCAGAGAGGCTGCGAAATCCATGTCGGACACCAGTTCATCCCCATCTATGGCCTCGCCAACCTCGTCAGCTTCGAAATCGCTGTCTTCGTCCTCACCGGCGGGCGCCCCAGCCCCCCCGAGTGCGTCCTGAAGGTCAGCAAACCGTTCCCGTGTCCAGATCTGGGGCTGGTCAAGGCCAAGAGCCTCGTCATAGGCCCGGGCAACACTGAACGGAAGATGCAGTTCAAAGTCTGTTCTGGAGCCGAATCTGGGCGCAAGCGCCTCTTCAACGGTATTGAGCGTGTCCTTCAACCCCATGCTCTGTTCCACACAGGCCGTTGCCGTGTCGCGCAGAGTGGCGACAAAATCCCTTGTTGTTTCAACCGCATTGGCAACAGCAGAGGCACTCGCCGCAACCCGGCCCCGGCCTGGCATCAGCGCTGCCGGGCGGAAGGCCGTGATCCGGTCAAGCGCCCGCGGCCAGTCAGCCAGATGGGCATCACCGCAATAGGGCGACGCGGAGGTTTGCACCAGATCCCCGGCATAAAGAACGCCGCTGGCAGGCACCCAGACCACAAGATCCCCCATTGTATGGCCCCGGCCCAGATGCATCAGCCGCACATCAAGACCACCCAGATCAATCGACATGGACGAGGCAATCGTCATGCTTGGAAGGCTGCTGCCGGTTCCCGCAGGCAGATCTTCAAAAAGATCAGGCTGGCGCTGAAGGGAAATCTCGATATCTTCTGGCCCGCGCGTGTCCATCATGCGCCGGGTCAGATCGGACGCAACAATCTCGCCCGCCTCAAAGGCTGGCGCGCCAAGCGTGCTATCCGCATGAAAATGGGTCAGGACGACCTGTTTCACCGGCTTGCCGGAAATCTCCCGGACTTTCTCAAGCACCTTGTCCGCATGAGCCGGTGTTGCCTGGGCATCCACGATCAGAATGCCCTTTTCGCCGATCACCACCCCCGTATTCGTGCACCCGTCGGCGCTATACGCATAACAACCAGGGCCAAGCTGCTCGAACCGTTCATTCGCGCCCGGCACGGCCTTTTTGCTCTTCGATTTGCGCGTCATTGCGGCCTCGCTTTCCTGCCAGCTGTTCGTTTGACTTCTGCGGTCTCTTGACCCGACCCACGCCACGTTTCTGTTGACTGCAGCGTCTCAGTTTCCACTGTTGATTCGCAATTTCTCATGCCCCAATTCCTTAACTATTCCTTCCTTATCAACAGATAGGTCCGCCACTTTCACCACTTCACGACTTCGCCGGTCAAAGCTCTCTGTCAAATCTGCTTGGTCTTTCTGCCTCGTTTTCAAGGCACCGCTTTTGTCTAAGCACCCTATTCATGGGGTTATACTTTCCAAGCCTCTATTGTTACAAAGTGGCCGGAACACGGCAGAATTTCCAGCTATCGCGCGAGATGGTTAATTTTACCACCCCAGGATTGGCATGTATCTGAAAAACAATATCTCCCAGACCGGCTCCCGTTTCCGCAGCTCGCGGCTCTGCCGCGCGCCCATCCGGTCAGGCTTCAGACGAGGTTTCAAAGCCCTTTTTCTAACTATACGGAATCTTGTAAGCGGCAGGCCGGCCACCACGCAGACCTCTCCGGTATACGCTTCACCGTCATCATCTGAACATGATCGAAACGGCAGGGGATTAACTCAACGTGAGCGCTTTCATGCTATCGTTGTGATCAGAAACGGGATCAGCGCTGCGCGGCGAACGCGCATCAGGGGACAGGCGATGCGGCTTTCATCAAGAGCCAAATCCATCAGAGCCATCGGGGCGGTTTTCGCCCTTGCCGGGCTGCTGCTTGTGCCGCAGAGCGCGGCGGCGGCAAGCTGTGCGTCGCTCAAATCCGAATTGCGCCGCCTGACGTCTCCGGCCAAGACCGTCTCGCCCGCTGCGCAAAAATGGCGCTCTGCCCAAAAGCAGCAGCAAAAGGCGCTTGCCGCCGCCAATCGCGATGCACGCTATTTCTCCTGTTCGAGCGAAAAAACCGACAAATGCCGCCAGCTTCAGCGCAAGATCAAACGGATGAGTGCGAATCTGGCAGCCATCGAACGACAACTGGCCAAGGCAGGCGGTGGCGCTTCGGCAAAGGACACACGGCGCGCGCGTCAGATCCGCGCCGCCTTGAAACGGCAAAACTGCGATGCCCCGCCCGCTCCCCGTCAGGCCAGCGCACAGCGGCAGGAGGCGCGGCCCGAAAGCGGCCCCTCCTTCCTCGCCCGTCTTTTCAGGTCCGGGACACAGGCGAAGACGGCTGCCGCCACGCCTGGCGACCGGGAAATCTCCCAAAGCAGACCGCAGCGCAAGACCCTTTCCACACGCCGCACCTTGCCTTCCGGCGGCACCTTCAGAACCTTGTGTGTGCGCACATGTGACGGCTATTTTTTCCCAGTGAGTTTTTCCACCGGGCGGCGCCAGTTTGCCAATGATGAAGCGCGCTGTTCGGAAATCTGCCCCGCGTCACCGACCGAGCTTTATGTCTACCGCAATCCGGGCGGTGACCAGTCGGAGATGATGTCGCTCGCGGGCATTGCCTATGCGGATCAGCCCTTCGCCTTCCGCTACAAATCGGAATTTGTGAAGGATTGCAGTTGCCGGAAGACCGGAGGCAGGAAGCGCCGCTCGGCCTGGTCGGTGATCAGCGCCCCGTCGGGCGACCGGGTCTCTTTCGCCGATATCAGCGCAGGCTTGCCGCGCGCCTCCCTTCCGCCGGGCCAAGGTGTCACCTTCCCCGATGGCCCATCGGCCCCGTCTTCGCTGTCGCGCCTGCCGCTGACCAAAGCCCAGCTGCCTCCTTATGAGGACCCCGACACTCTGACCAATCTGGAAAAAGGGTTTGACGTGACCAAGCTGACCGCGCTTGAAGCGGCCAGCTCTGGGGCCGTCGGCACCGTTGCCAGCCCCCCGGAAGGCGGCGGCTTCCCGCTGTTGAGCCTGCGCCGCAACACAGAAGACGTGCCGGTGGAAACAGATGTCACAACCCCGGTCTTCACAAGCGGGTCAGCCGGGAGAGGCCGCACGCGCGCCCCGGCGGGAACCGTCAGGGTAGTCGGTCCAGAATATTATGTCGCCCAATAAGCGGCAGCATCGCCTTCATGTCCGGACCATGGTCGAGCCCGGTCAGGACCCGGCGCAGCGGCATGAACAGGCCCCGCCCCTTGCGCCCGGTTTCGGCCTTGAGCGCGGAGGTCCAGGCGCCCCAGGTCTCTTCCGTCACGTCGCCGTCAGGCAAAAGCGCAGCAGCGCTTGACAGAAACTCCCGGTCCTCTTCTTCGATGCGGCCGGTTACCGGCCCGGTGAGGATGGCCCAATACGGGGCCGCATCGCCGACCGTGTCGCAATTGCCGCGCACCGTGTCCCAAAAGGCGGCTCCACCGCCGATCTGCAGCGCCTCCAGCCGGTCCTTGACAGCGTCAAAGGGCAGATCATGGACCAGCCTCGCATTAAGGCTTTTGAGTTCTTCCGGATCAAACTTCGCCGAGGAACGGGAGACGCTGGCAAGATCAAATTTGTCCGTCAGCGCCGCCATATCCGTCAAAGGCTCCACCGCCTGGCTGGTGCCGGTCAGGACCGCGAGCGAGGCAACGGCCATCGGCTCCAGCCCGTCTTCGCGCAGGGACCCGATCGACAGGGCTCCCTTGCGCTTGGAGAGCCCCTCCCCGTCCCGGGTCGTCAAGAGATTGTGGTGACCGAAGATGGGGGCCTTGGCCACAAGCGCCTTAAAAATCGCGATCTGGACGCCTGTGTTGGCCACATGATCCTCGCCGCGGATAACATGAGTGACACCCATATCAATGTCATCGACGATGGAAGGCAGCGTATAAAGATAGGTGCCATCGGCCCGGATCAGGACCGGATCGGACAGGGAGGCCAGATCCACCGACTGTTCCCCCCGGCACAGGTCGGTCCAGGTGACATCGGTGCGTTTCGTTGCAAACGGGTCGCCGTCATGATTGGGCAGCACAAAGCGCCAATGCGGCTTGCGGCCTTCCGCTTCGAACGTTGCGCGCTCGTCGGCTGTCTGTTTCAGCCCAGCCCGGTCATAGACCGGAGGCCGTCCGAGAGCGCGCTGGCGCGAGCGCCTGCGCTCCAGCTCGTCCGGGGTCTCGTAACACGGATAGAGCAAACCGGCCTGTTTCAGTTTTTCGGCCGCCGCATCATAGCTGGCCACCCGGGCCGATTGCCGTTCGATCACATCCGGCTCGATGCCGAGCCAGCGCAAATCCGTCTCGATCGAGTCCGCGTATTCCTGCTTCGAGCGCTCCAGATCGGTGTCGTCGAACCGCAGAATGAACCGGCCCCCCTCCTTTTTGGCAAAAAGCCAGTTGAAGAGCGCGGGACGGCTGTTGCCGAGGTGGATATGGCCGGTCGGCGACGGCGCAAAACGTACAGTGACAGTCATGGCGCTTCAGTTAGCCCGCCCGGCGCCGCGCGGCAAGAGGGAATCCCCGCCCTTGGACATCAGCTGGCTGTTTCACCCCTTTGCGGCCGGGAGCATCAGCAATGGGGTGGAATCCCGGGCCAATCATCTGAGGCTCGTGAGACGTCCCCTGCATTTGCAACCGCTTACTCTATCATAAGCTGAATAACTTCAGAACCCTAGGAAGTTATTCCCTTACGTGATATAAAAGCCGGGTATTTTTCTGATTGCTTATTCTTGTTTTTCAAAGGTCAGCAGCGCGGAGCAAGCGCTTTCTGCTTCCTGGCGCTTATGATCCTTTTAAAAGAGGCGCGTTGACGGGTGACCACGACCTTTATTCTGTCCGCAATTGTGACCTTCCTGGCGATGATTGCTATCATCACGGTGGATGAACGAACCGTGCAGATCCAGGGCAAGGATCACAGGAAGCTGTTTGAAAACAAATATATCACGGCCATCATCCGGGCGGATGTGCTGGCAGGACTGGTGTTTTTCTTCTTTCTTGTCCTGTTCGGGCTTGCAGTCCTTTTGAGCTGGGCCGGAATTCTGCCGAGCTACAATCATCTTTACCGCTGGCATGAATTTTTGACCTCCCAGATTGTTGCCAAGCTTATCCTCGGCATTGTCTTCGGCGGGTTGCTGGCGGTCTGGGTCTCCAGGAATTACCGGCGTCCGGCCGAGACAAAACTGACCCTTCTGGAAAAGATCGAGGGCGTGGCGCTGGTGTTCCTGCTGATTGCCGGAATGACCACCGCCTCGCTGGACGAGTTGCTGCGCTCCGTCAGCCTGAATGACGGCAAGGTGAATTTCCAGCTTGCCAAACCTGCCGCCCGCCAGTCCAGCGGACAGGAAGCCCAGTCGGTGAACACCGAAAAGACCGAAAATGATAGCAGCAACAAGGAATCTTTCTTCCTGGGCGGGTTCGGGCCCATCAAGGGCATGATCGGCACCATGAAGCGCGACTATGCCTATATCAAAGCGCATAATCCGGAGCTTGCCGCGCTCCTGCCAGACGCCCCCGTTCTGGCCAGCGCCGCGGCTGCAACCGTTACCCGGGCCTTCCCGGCTGAACTGGCGGTGGCAGCGCCAGCGCCGCCCCCCGAAGCGGCGGCGCCCCTGAAGCTTCAGAAAATCAAACACCACTACACGGTCACCATGGGTTTTGAGGCCTCTTTCAAGACCCTGTTCGACTGTATTGCCGGGTCGCTGGAGAAAACCGACGACAGGCGCTATCTGTTCAACCGTGTGGCCCCATTCCGGCCCCTGATCGGGGCGCTTTACCTCAATCTGATTGCCCTTGAGGATTTCGAAGGCAAAGACCTGTCTACGGAAGAGACCCGCCAGAAACAGCAGATTCGGGCCCGGCTGGAAGAGGTCGTGAGCAAATTCAACGCAGGGCACGCGCCGTCCATGCAGCCGATCAGGGCGGCTTTTACCGAGATCAAAACCTTCGGGGAAGATTATCACGGTGTGAGCGCCTGTGCCGACCTGAACATCAACACCATCCAGCTTCCGGACGATCTCAAAGTGGCCTCGGTCTCGCTGCGCCCCTATCTGGCGACGATCTATGCGTCTCTGCTTTACATGGACAATCAGAAGCTGGCAGCGATCCGGACCCTGAATGCGGATGTCGATAAATTCAAGACACGCTTCAAGCGAGCCGATGTCTCAGCCCCGGAATTCTGGTACCTGCAACGGGCTCTTTTTGACGTGATCTTCATGGTGGAAGATTTTTTCATCACCGAAACCCGGTCGCCGCCGCCGGACATTCTGGAGATGCATCTGAACAATCTGAAATTCTACGCTCACCTGATTGAACGGATCGACCAGCGGATTCCCCACACCTCCCTGTTCGGCAATCATCTGGCCGGGACTTCCGGCACCCTGGTGGACGCCCGTTTTAAAAATGACCCGGGCTTCCGCTATGAGTGTCCGGACAAGAGCCTTGCCAGCAGCCAAGACGGCTATGACGGCGGGACCCTCACCCTACGGCAGGCCGGAACCTTCAGCTATCTCTATTACAGCGTCCAGTCTCTCTTCGTTCAGCATGCGCTGGACCATCCCGACTTCAACGAGCGCTATGAGAAGGAAGCCGGGCATCTGGCGGAGGTGATTGCCAATATCGACCTGCACTGCACGATTGAGGTGCTCAGCCACCCCGAGGCGCTGGTGCGGCAGCAGCGGGCCTCGTTCCTTTATATCTATGCGCTTTACGAAGAACGCATGAGCGAGGCGAAGCGGAACATCTCGGCCAATCATCTAGCCTGGCTGAGGGACCGGCTGGACCTGATCGACAATGCGGCCACGCTTGCTCTGCAAGTCCTGGCGCGCAATGAGGCAACCGATGAAGACAAGAAAGACTTGAGCGCCCTGAAACTGGAGAGCGTTCAGGCCGAACTAAGATACAACCTGATCAATCTTCGGAATCGAACCCAGGCGAGGCTTGCGCGCCTTCAATAAGAGGCTCACCAAACTAAAGTGTAGGCCTCAAAACGCTCTGGATCAGGGTTGCGGCAGATACGGCGTCGCCTGAGCCACAGCGCTTGCAAATTGCAGAGCGGCCAGCATCATGCCAGTAAAGGATATCTTCTTCATCATCTGAGCAATCTCCATAGACCCAAGATAGCCGAAAGCAGGCCATTTTTCAAGATATGCCGCAGCTTAAGCATCCAGTCTGAACCGAACCTGAACGGGTTTCGTCCGGCACCGCGCGCTGTCTCGTGATGCATCGCATTGCGGTGTCACTCAGGTTCCCGAGGCCCCTTCACCGTTCTCCGTAGGCTCTGGAGGCCAGCGCAAGGCCTCCGGAAAAAACCAGGCAGTAGAACGCCATACCCAGCACCTGCAGATCGAAAGACACCCCGAGGTCGATCAGCCAGCCGACCAGACCGGGCCCGGCTGCCGAGGCAAACACCATGAAGGCAAAGGCGACAGATCGGATCGCCCCCATATGCTGTGTGCCATAGACTTCCGGCCAGAAGGCGCCGACCAGTGTGCTGTTGATGCCGTTGCCGATGCCGATCAGGCCTAAAAACACAAAGGCGGCGGCCTGTTGATGCACCAGTGCGAGCACCAGACAGCCTGCGCTAAGGGGCAGCAGGGAAAGCGGCAAAAGGCGCCGTGCAGAAAAGCGGTCGATCATGGGGCCAATCGCCAGCGAGGCGCAGACAACCCCGCAGGCCATGACCAGAAACGCACTGGCAAAGACTTCCAGGGACCAGCCTCGCAACTCCACCAGATAGACCTGATGGAAAAAGACCGCCGTTGCGATAAAGGCGGGCGCGTTGATGCCACAGGAGACCAGCCAGAACCTTGGATCGCGCAAGGCTTCGCCCCGTGTCCACTGACGCCCCTCCACCTTGGCAGCGGCCATCTCCCCGGCGGTCGGCACCCGGTCCCGGGCCAGAAGCGCCAACAGAACCGGCATGGCCAGAAAGATCAGCACCAGCGCGCCAACAGTCCAGGCAGAGCGCCATCCGATCCAGCCGCTGAGCAGTACGAAACACAGGGGAAACAGGGCCTCGGCGCTTGGAAAACCAAGGATCGCGATGGAGATGGCCCGGCCCCTTTGGGCGGAAAACCAGCGCCCGGCGGCGGTGATCGATGTGTGGGTCATCATGCCCTGCCCGCATAGGCGCAGGCCGTAAAAGGCAAGCGCCACGGTCCAGACGGAAAAGGAATGGGCCATCACCAGGCAGAACAGGGCAAGGCCGGCCATCACCACAACCGCGATCTTCTGCACCGGGAAGTGATCCAGGGTCTTGCCGGCATAAGGCAGGGTCAAGGCACTTCCGAGGGTCGCCAGCATGTAAAGCAGACCCAGTTCCCCATGGCTGAGACCGAATTCGGCGCGCAGATCTCCTGCGGACATGGAAATGAAAAAGGTCTGCCCGAAGCCGGAGAACAGCGCCAGCAGATAGCAGGCCGACAGCCAGCGCGCATTGTCGCGCAAAAACACAAGATAGGTCATGCCAGGAAACCGCCTGCCCGCGCCGGGCCTTTCTGAAGACGGCCGGTCCCGGACAAACGCTCTGCCCCAGGCCGTTTGCAACGGCCTTTCAGATCAGTCGCGGTCCCGGAACCGGTTGGTGATGGGATACCGGCGGTCCTTGCCGAAATTCCGGTCTGTGATCTTGACGCCCGGAGGCGCCTGCCGCCGCTTGTATTCGGCAATGTAAAGCAGATGCTCGATCCGGTGGATCAGGGCCTTGTCGTGACCGCGCTGCTCGATTTCGCTGACCGACATTTCCTCTTCCACCAGGCAGGACAGGATATCGTCGAGCACGTCATAGGGCGGCAGGGAATCCTGATCCGTCTGGTTTTCCCGCAGCTCCGCCGTCGGCACCTTGGTAATGATGTTGGAGGGGATCACCTCCCCGCCGGGGCCCTTCAGCCCTTCCGGCCGGATGGTATTGCGCCAGGCGGACAAATGATAAACCTGGGTCTTGTAGAGATCCTTGATCGGGTTGTAGCCGCCATTCATGTCGCCATAGAGCGTGGCATAGCCAACCGACATTTCCGACTTGTTGCCGGTTGTCATCACCATCCGGCCGAACTTGTTGGACACCGCCATCAGGATGACGCCGCGTGCCCTCGACTGAAGGTTTTCTTCCGTTGTGTCTTCTTGCGTGCCCTCAAACAGGCTGCCGAGAGCAGAGCGGAAGCCTTCGACCGGCTCGGCAATTGGCACGGTGTCGTAGCGGATACCGAGCGCAGTCGCGCAGGCCGCCGCATCCTTGATGCTTTCTTGTGACGTGTAGCGGTAGGGCAGCATGATCGCATGCACCTTGTCCGCCCCCAGCGCATCAACGGCCATGGCCGCGCAGATGGCCGAATCGATGCCACCCGACAGACCCAGCACCACGCCGGGAAAGCCGTTTTTGGTGACATAATCGCCAAGGCCGAGCACACAGGCCCGCCAATTGGCTTCATCCAGACCGGGCAGTTTGGCTACCGGTCCACCTTCACAAATCCAGCCGTCCCCCTGCCGTTTCCAGTCGCTGATCCCAAGCGCGGCTTCAAACTGAGGCAGCTGAAAGGCCAGCGCCCGGTCGGCCTGCAGGGCAAAGGAGCCACCATCGAACACCAGCTCATCCTGCCCGCCAAGCTGGTTGCAGTAGATCAGCGGCAAGTCCGTCTGGACCACTCTGGAGACCACCACCTGCAGCCGCTCGTCGGCCCGGTTCTGCCAATAGGGCGAGCCATTGGGCACCAGCAGCAGCTCCGCGCCGGTTTCTGCAAGGCACTCGCAGACTTCATCGTTCCAGATGTCCTCACAGATCGGAAGGCCGATACGAACGCCCCGAAAATCCACCGGCCCGGGCAGCGGCCCGGCGGCAAAGACGCGCTTTTCATCAAAAACACTGTAATTGGGCAGATCATATTTATAGCGGATTGCGCGGATCTCACCCTGATCCAGCAGCAGGGCCGCGTTATAGACCTGGCCGTCCTCCCCTTTCCAGGGGGAGCCGATGACAAGGCCCGGCCCGCCATCAGCCGTTTCCCGGGCCAGCTCTTCAGCCGCCTCCATGCAGCATTCCACAAAGGCCGGTTTCAGCACCAGGTCCTCCGGCAGATAGCCGGCCAGCACCAATTCGGAGGCCAGCACCAGATTCGCGCCTTTTTCAGCCGCCTCACGCCGGGCCGTGCGGACCAGGTCCGCGTTGCCGGCCACATCGCCGACGGTCGGGTTGAGCTGTGCAACGGCCAGCCGGAAGTGATCAGTAATCATGGGAAGTTCGCCAGGAGATATCATTCCCCCTGATTTAGCCGCAAGGGGAACCGCTGGCAATCATTCAAATCTGGCAAGCCAGCTTATGGGAAACTCAATGCCGGTCGAGCGCGAGCCTGCACGCCAGAATTCCCAGCCAGCTGGCTCCAAGCCATTTCAGACATTTGACTGCAAACCGTTTGTTCCCGAGAACCGATTTCATCTTGGCTGCTGTCAGCACAAACACGACATCACAGAGAAAGAATATTGCCAGCAATGCCCCGGCAAGACTCCCAAGCTGCAAAGATGTGGACATAGCCAGCTCTGGCCTTACCCAAATCGGCAGAAAGGCGGCAAAGAAGCCCCAGGGCGCCGGATTTAACATCTGCATCACATAGCCTGTGCGCATACTTTTCCAAATTGGACGCACCGATCTCTTTTGTGGCAGCGCTCCTTTTTCAACAGCACCATCAGAGCCGTCGAGTGGCGGTTCCCTGCGCAAAAGAGACACAATGCCCCACACCAGATAGGCAATTCCAAGCCAGCGCAGAATATCCAGAACAAGCGTTCCGGCTTCCACTATGTAGCTCAGGCCAAACACAACCAGCAGAAGGGTTGGAATATTGGCAAGCTGCGTGCCTACATTCAGGGCGAGGCCATTCAAACGGCCATAAAGCGCGGTTTCTTTTGCAAGGCGGAGTTGAACCGGTCCAGGCTCGATCGCGACGGAGATCGTTGCAAGACAGAAAATCGCGTAGAATCCGGCGAGCCCAAACCCCATTTCCACTCCTTTCGCTGTTGCACGGAAAGTCAGCATACTAATACGCGCAAAAGGAGACAAGGCGATCCGGACACAACTTTTCCGGATGTGCTTCTGCTACACTCTCTAAATCTTGCAGATCGACACCACCAATCTGCAGCATCCTTAAAGCAGCAACGCCATGCCCCTGTCCTCAACGGCGGCTGCAGGCGGGACCGGGGCGTTCAGGCCGGGCAGCCCTGTGATGGACATTTTACGCGTCTTTTTCTCTGAGCCCGTGCCCATCACCCCTTTGGAGCGGCCGGTCAATTGCTGGCGCTCCAGAATTTCGCCGATGTGATTGTAGAGGATCGCCGGGGCAATCGGTTTGGCGACAAAGCCATGCACACCGATCCCGAGCGCTTCCAGGATGGTGGCGCGTTTGGCATGGGCGGTGACCACCAGCACCGGCACGGTGCTGATCACCAGATCCTGATCGCCGCGCAAAATTCTGAGAAACTCATTGCCGCCAAACGGGTTCATCATCCAGTCCAGCAAAACAATGTCGGGCTTCCGGTCCACCACCATCTCCAGCGCCTCGGCGCCATCACTGGCTTCATAGACCGAACGGATGCCAAAGCCGGACAGCACAGAGCGCAAAATGGTGCGCATATGCGGATTGTCTTCCGCAATCAGGCAGGAAATCCTGGAAAGATCCCACTTGTCCCGCAATGTTACGTCTCCCCGCAAAATGTACCTATCGACATATAAGACCGAGGGCGTTAAATCCGGCTTACCGAAGGGCACCGGACCGGCGGAAATCCGGCGGAAGATGCAAAAAGGGCGGCCAAAGCCGCCCTTTCGGTTAACGTAAAGTGAGTCCGCGCAATCGTCAGCCGTTGACCGCAACCGGTTCAACCTTGCGGCCGTCCCGTTCCTTCTTCAGGTTTTCCGCGATCAGGAAGGCCAGTTCAAGGGCCTGATCCGCATTGAGACGCGGATCGCAATGGGTATGGTAACGGTCACCAAGCTGATCGGCGGTTAAAGCCCGGGCACCGCCAGTGCACTCGGTGACATTCCGTCCGGTCATTTCCACATGAACGCCACCCGCATGGGTGCCTTCTGCCCGGTGGACCGCAAAGAAGGCTTCCACTTCCTTCAGGATGCGGTCGAACGGACGGGTTTTGTAGCCCCCGGCCGTCACCGTGTTGCCATGCATCGGGTCACAAGACCAGACCACAGATTTGCCTTCCCGCTCAACCGCGCGCACAAGCTGCGGCAGGTGGTCGAACACCTTGTCGGCGCCGAAGCGGGCAATCAGGGTCAACCGGCCCGGCTCGTTTTCCGGGTTCAGAATGTCGATCAGCTCCATCAGGCCATCCGGCGTCAGGGAGGGGCCGCATTTCAGACCAATCGGATTCTTGATGCCTCGGAAGAATTCCACATGGGCATGGTCCGGCTGGCGGGTACGGTCACCGATCCAGATCATGTGCCCGGAGGTGGCGTACCATTCGCCGGTGGTGGAATCGACGCGGGTCAGCGCCTCTTCGTAGCCCAGCAGCAGCGCTTCATGGCTGGTGAAAAAATCAGTGCCGCGCATCTGCGGAACGTTTTCAGAGCTGATGCCGCAGGCACGCATGAAGGCCAGGGATTCGCTGATCCGGTCCGCCAGTTCCTTGTAGCGGTGGCCTTGCGGGCTGTCCGAAATGAACCCGAGCATCCATTGATGGACCTGATCCAGATTGGCAAACCCGCCCTGGGCAAAGGCCCGCAACAGGTTCAGGCTTGCCGCAGACTGACGGTAGGCCATGGCCATGCGGTTCGGGTCGGGAATGCGGCTTTCGGAGGAAAAGTTGATATCGTTGATGATATCGCCCCGGTAGCTCGGCAGTTCCACGTCGTTTTTCTTTTCCGTGTTCGACGAGCGCGGCTTGGCGAACTGACCGGCAATCCGGCCGACCTTCACGACAGGCTGGCTGGCTGCAAAGGTCAGGACGACGGCCATCTGCAGGAACACCCGGAAGAAGTCGCGGATATGGTCGGGATGATGCTCGGCGAAGCTTTCGGCACAATCCCCGCCCTGAAGCAGAAATCCCTTGCCCTGGGCGACATCGGCCAGCTGTTTCTTGAGCGCGCGCGCTTCACCTGCAAAAACCAGCGGCGGATAAGTCGACAGGCGCTGTTCCACATCCGCCAAAGCCTCTTGATCCGGGTATTCCGGCACCTGCAGGATCGGTTTCGATCTCCAAGTGTCCGGGCTCCACTTCTCCGCCATTTTTCCTACTCCTACTGGACCGGCCTGTCGTTGCTTTTCGGGCCCGGTCCGCGACATTTTATGATCTTTTCTGTCTGCCTGATGAACGCAAACGTGCGGCCTTATACACGCCCCCGCCCGCCAAGGCCACAGGGGAATCCGCCAAATTCGCCCGTTTCCGGCCCGGACCCGACTTTCCCGCCCCAACAAAGCTTCAAACCGCCTTGATCCGGATCATGGCCTGAGCTGAAAAGGGCCGTCAGAGTGCCTCTGACGCAAGGTTAAGGATCGCCCGATGCCACCTCCGCGACTGGAGCACAGCCACAGGCCCGATGCCATTGCCCGCCGGCTATCGCAAAAGCCACGGGGCAGCTATCTGCGCGACTGGATCTATGGCGGCATTGATGGAGCGGTAACCACCTTTGCCATTGTCGCAGGTGCCGTCGGCGCCAGTTTGCCCCCGCGCATTATTTTGATCCTCGGCATTGCCAATCTGCTGGCCGACGGCTTTTCCATGGCTGCGGCCAATTACAGCGGCTCCAAGTCGGAAGAAGAAGACTATGCCCGCTTGAGGGCAATTGAAGAAAAGCACATTGCAACAGAACCGGAGGGCGAGCGGGAAGAAATCCGGCAGATTTTTAAGGCCAGGGGGTTTGAAGGCGCGGATCTGGAGGCTCTTGTGCGCCTCGTCACCTCCAACCGGGCGACCTGGCTGGACACTATGATGGAGGCGGAATACGGCCTTGCTGCGCCCACCCGGTCGCCGCTTCTGGCCGCGCTGGCCACCTTTGCCGCCTTTGCGCTTTGTGGCAGCCTGCCGCTGGCACCATTCCTGTTCAATCTGGGCGCCAGCGGCCTTCTGACAACAGCGCTGACGGGCACCGCCTTTTTCCTGATCGGCTCGATCAAGTCCTTCTGGTCGACCAAATCCTGGCTCCGCTCCGGACTGGAAACCACCGCCATCGGCCTCACCGCCGCCGGGATCGCCTATCTTGCCGGATACGCGCTGCAAGGGCTGGGATGAGAAAACTGCCAGCCATTTTTCGTGTCCTGACGCGCGCAAAAGCAAAGACCGTTTCGATGAACGCCGCCCAAAGCCCCCCACATTCTGAGGCAGGCCATAGGCCTGTCACGAAAGATGGGCCACAGGTGTTTAAGCCTGCTGCCCCTCCTTCGAGACAGCGCTGTGCACCTCCTCAGGATGACGCAGTGCTCGTTGGTCAAATGTGAGAGAAGGCGTTCATCAAACTACTTGTCCAGAACGCCCAAGGGCCGCTCTTTATCCCTCCTCAACAAACACCAGATCCAGGCCAGCCAGAGCCCTATCGATCCGCCCCCGCGTGGCTTCGTCCAGTTGAACGGCCCTTGGATAGCGGGGTGCGTCACGGTCGCGCAGGATGGGGACGTGCCATCCGTCGGTGGTGTCCAGAAAATGGGCGATGCCCGCTTCGCCCCACAGCCGGTCAAAGCCCGCCAGAACGCAGTCGAGATAGGTTTGCAAAATGGGATGGGTTGCGCTGCCCCAGCGCCGGTGCTCAGGCGCTGCAGCAAAGACAAAGAGATCCTCCGGCCCCGGGGCCCCTAGCGCGTCACAGGAAAAGGCCGGGCCCTGGCCCAAAATCTTCTGATAGCGCTGCTCGCGCTGTTCCAGCGCCGCAAGGCGGGCCTTCGGTTCGCGCACCATCACCCCGCAGATCTCAGCCCCCGGCTCCGGCCGGATGCTGAGCGCGCAGCGGCCCTGGCCGTCTTCGCCCTCGCCGCAGACCCGCCATTCGCGCACCCAGCCGCGCAAGGTTCCGGGCGTCATCTCAGCCGCGGCCGGGATCGTTGCGGCATTGACGAGAGAACCATATCCAAAATATGTGATTGTCACTAACTGTCCTTTCTCTTTTCCCGCAACATCCGTTTTCCAAAGGCAAGGTGTCCCATGATCGTTCCCTCCCTTTCCCAACAGGATGTGATGGCCATGCGGCAGGACACGCCCGGTGTAGGCCAGCTGATCCACTTTAACAATGCCGGCACGGGCCTTGCGCTCAAGCCGTCCCTGGACGCAGTCACCGAGCATCTGGAGCTGGAGGCCCGCCTGGGTGGCTACGAGGCCGCAAGCGTGGCCAGCGCCGCCATGGAGGGGTTTTACAAGGGCCTTGCCGCCCTTATCGGCTGCATGCCCCAGGAAATCGCCTATGTGGAAAATGCCACCCGCGCCTGGGACATGGCCTTTTACGGCATTGATTTCCGCGAAGGCGACCGGATCGTCACCGGCCGGGCGGAATATGTGTCCAACTATGTGGCCTTTCTGCAGATGAAGCAGCGCAAGGGCATTGAGATCGACCTGGTGGAGGATGACGCGGATGGCCAGATTGATCTGGCGGCCCTGAAAGCGGCGATCACCCCCAGGACCCGCCTGATTGCATTGACCCACATTCCCACCTTTGGCGGCCTGATCAATCCGGCCGAAGAGGTGGGGGACATCGCCCGCCATGCGGGCTGTCTCTATCTTCTGGATGCCTGCCAGTCCGCCGGGCAGATCCCCTTGAATGTTCGTGAGATCGGCTGCCACATGCTGTCGGGCACTGGGCGCAAATATTTGCGCGGGCCGCGGGGTACCGGCTTTCTCTATGTCAGCGATGCGGTGCTCGACCAGATTGAGCCGCCCTTTATTGACCTTCAGGCAGCGAACTGGACCAGTGACGACACCTATGAGCTGGTGCCCCACGCACAGCGTTTCGAAACCTGGGAACGCTATGTAGCCGGGCAGATCGGCCTTGGAGCCGCCGTCAGCTACGCCATCGGCTATGGCATGGAACGGATCGGCAACCGCAACTGCGCCCTGGGGGCCCAGCT
This sequence comes from Roseibium sp. AWQ4_290, assembly GCF_056160985.1. NCBI lineage: Bacteria > Pseudomonadati > Pseudomonadota > Alphaproteobacteria > Hyphomicrobiales > Stappiaceae > Roseibium > Roseibium sp. AWQ4_290. Next base: position 88,918 of record NZ_JBSWYG010000021.1, on the reverse strand, counting down.
CCGCACTGATTTGTCGGCCGTGCCCGGAGCCACGGTGCAGGACAAGGGCGCCCGAAAAGGGGGCATCGTGACCTTCACCCTGGACGGGGAAACGCCTGCGCAGATAAAGGCCCGCCTGGCAAAAACGCACCTTGGCGGGCGAAGCATCAATGTGTCGGTGAGCCGGGCCAGTTCCTCACGCATCGACCTGCCCCATCGCGGCCTTGAAGCCCTCGTGCGCGCCTCCCTGCACGCCTTCAACACCGAAGAGGAAATCGAGGTTTTTGTCAGGGCGCTTCGGGACCGGATCTGACAGACAAGACCAACGCGTCCGGCACGGAGGCCCGTGCGGCCATAGCACACCCGCCTGCCCGGCAGTGCCGGGCCCTTTGTCCGTGACGCGGCCACAGCCTCGTCCTCATTTTGAGGGGGACCAGCTGGTCCCACTTGAAAAGAGGCCATAGTTCTGCAGCAAGCGGCCTCTGGTATTCAAGACCGCACTGCTCCGGCCGACGCGCTGGGGCCTTCTGAAGGCATGCTGATCCTGGGACAAAGAAGATCCCGGCGCCTGGGCCGGGACGGCTCAAAACAAGCCGCAGCGCCAAAGCGCTGCTGCGCTTGCCATAACGAAAACCACCTCTTGGGAAACTAAAAAGAGGTTATTTCATACAGATCAATGTCATCCGAAAATTCAAAAATATCCCTTAAATTTTACATTGTAACAACAAACAATATTCGAAAACAAAAAACACTTTTAATTAAATACTTCTGTGGCTTCTTACTCTCGATCGCTTTCCATCTCTACGGTAATATTTATATAATCACAAAAACAGAACCGTATTTAAGATTCCTGCCGATGACACGAAAGCCCCATACGTGACGGACTTCCGGCGCAGATACAGTGACAAGGCTCCGGCCCGGGCCCGGCAGCACATCTCCCGCCTGGCCTTTGTGCTGGCCGGGCTTTTGATTGCCGTCACCTCCGTCTCCCTGCTTTTTGTAGGCTATGTGGCAACGCAAGCCTCCACGCGCCAGGCAATCGCCAACGAGGACCGTCTGTTCCAGAGCGTGCTGTCGGACAAGCTGCGGGCGATCATCCGCGAACAAACGCGCATCACCCTGTCCGACCGGTCCGTGGACCAGCTGGTACGCGGCTTTACCCCCGCCTATGCCCGCGAAAGCTTTGACGCATTGTGGACCAATTACCGGCACAACAAGATCATGCTGATCTCCGGAGACGGCACCATTTTGGCCGAATCCTTTGACGACTACACCCACATCATTTCACGGCCCGTCTCCGAAACGCCCGCGATTGCCGCCATCTTGAATGATCTAAGGGACCAATATGGCAGGAACCGCGTGCGCGTGCCCGGCGGCTTCGGGCACCGTTCGCTTTTGGGAATAGAACCGACCGACTACGCCTCCATGGGCTTTGTCCTGATTGACGGAAAGCCTGCTCTTTACGGAGCCATGCCCGTCATTCCCGACGCCTACAAAACGACGCTGCCGGACGGCCCGCCAACGATTCTGCTGTCTGCCCTTTATCTGGACGCGGCGCTGCTGAGGGAATTGAATTCCCACCTGGAATTTGCAAAGTTCGGCTTCACGAGTGATGCCCTGCCCTCCGTGGACGGGCCGCTGCATCCGGTCTTCGCACGGAATGGTGAGGCGCTGGGGACCTTCCACTGGCAAAGCGTTTCCTCCAGCAGCTCCATCTGGCCCACGATCATTCCGGTGATCGTGCTCTTGAGCGTGGCTCTGGCCGCACTGGCTTTCGGGATTGCATGGCGGATCGGCCGGCTGACAAGTTCCCTGCAGGCAAGCGAACAGCAGAACCGCTATCTGGCCCTCCATGACACCTTGTCAGGTCTGGGCAACCGGCTGCAGTTCAACCGGGTTCTGGCCAGCTCCGTGCGATCCCTGCCGAATGACCGGTTCGCGGTGCTCCATTGCGACCTGGACAAATTCAAGGACGTCAATGACACCTATGGCCATGCGGCTGGGGACACGGTGATCAGGGAGATGGCGGCCCGCCTCAGCGAGGCGGTTGGACGGCAAGGGCTCGTCTGCCGCATCGGCGGCGACGAGTTCATGATCATTTTCCGGAAAGACACCTCCCGGCACCGCATGCGCATGCTTTGCGATGCGCTGATCACCGCTGCACAGCGCCCCATTTCCTTAAGCGAGGGAAAAAGCGCGCGGATCGGCCTGAGCATCGGCATTGCCCGCGCACCGGAAGACGGCTCCAACGCGGAAGACATCGTCTCCCGCTCGGACGCCGCGCTCTACCATTCCAAAGACCAAGGGCGTAGCCGTTATTCCTTTTTTTCCGACTTGCCGGACGGCAACCGCCCAAAGGACCCGGCGGCCCCTGACACCGGCAAGCCGCCCTTTCTCAAGAAAGCCAACGGCTAAGCGCATTACGCGGCCCGGTCTGGTTGACCGGGCATGTGGTGCAATGATGTCCGTTGGGCGGGAGTGGGTTACCGGAGGCCGCACGCGGAAGGACTTCGGACGTTGCCGCACGTCTGACCCGCTCCCCCGTATCGACCTGCGACGCGCTCCTGGCCTGAGCCCCTCCAAGCGCGGTCAAGCAGGTCATCATCCATTGCGCAAGGTATCCTGCGGCCCTTTGAAGAGGCTTATCCGCGCAGCTGCTCGGTCGGCTCGCGCATGGTCACCAGCTCTTCCGCAGCCGTCGGGTGGACCGCAATGGTGCGGTCAAAATCCGCTTTGGTGGCCCCCATCTGCAAGGTCACGCCCAGGATCTGAGCCAGCTCACCCGCATCAGGCCCAACCACATGCACGCCCAGAACCTTCTGGGTGTCCGCATCGACGATCATCTTCATGAGCATCTTTTCATCGCGCCCGGACAGGGTGTGTTTCATTGGCCGGAAACTGGATTTGTAGATATCGAGATTGGGTGTGCGCTCCAGGGCCTCTTCCTGTGTCAGGCCAACCGTGCCCATTTCCGGCTGGGAAAAGACGGCGGTTGCGATCAGGCTGTGATCCACAGTCCAAGGCGTATTGCCGAAAAGCGTATCGGCAAAGGCGTGGCCTTCGCGGATGGCAACCGGCGTCAGGTTGGCCCGGTTGGTCACATCCCCGACCGCATATATGGAGGCGACATTGGTGCTGGAATCCGGCTTGACCTTGATGGCGCCGATCGCATCCATCTCCACACCGGCCTGTTCAAGGCCCAGATCTTTCGTGTGCGGATTGCGGCCAATGGCGAACATGATCTTGTCCGCGTCCAGTGTCAGTCCGCCCTTTGTGCGGCCGAACAAAGACCCGTCTGCACGTTTCTCAATGGCTGTGAAGGTGTCGTTGAGGATCACCCTGATGCCCTTCTTCTCCATCTCCTGGCGAACGGTGGTTCTCAGATCACGGTCAAAGCCGCGCAGGATTTCCTCGCCGCGGTAGATTAGCGTGGTCTCCACACCCAGACCATTAAAAATGCCAGCAAATTCCACCGCAATATAGCCACCGCCAGCCACCACGACCTTGTTGGGCAGCTCAGCAAGATGAAACGCCTCATTGGAGGTGATCACATGCTCAATGCCAGGCACGCTGGTGTCCACATTCGGAGATGCACCCACGGCCACGAGAATGTATTTCGCGGTCACAGTCTGGCCGGTCGACAACAGCCGGACCGTATGCGCATCCTCCAGCACCGCCCGGCTGTCATGCACCTCCACATTGGTGCGCTCCAGATTGCGCCGGTAAATGCCTTCCAGCCGGGTGATCTCCTGATCCTTGGCAGCGATCAGCTTGTCCCAGGCGAAGGTACGCTCGCCAACGGACCAGCCAAAACCTTCCGCATCCTCGAACTCTTCGGAAAATTTCGACGCATAGACAAAGAGCTTCTTGGGTACACAGCCACGGATGACACAGGTGCCGCCATATCTGTATTCCTCGGCAATCCCGACGCGGGCCCCGTGGGTCGCGGCAATACGCGCCGCCCGAACCCCGCCCGATCCGCCGCCAATTACAAAAAGATCATAGTCGTAATCGCTCATGAGTGCCTCGTCGTGAATGCGTGTGCGCCGCCGGCTGGTGTACCGGGCGGCACAGCGCTGCCCGGACGGACGGTTGAGAAGTCAAACCTGTCCGCAGATAGGACAAAGCCCACCGTCCTGCAAGACAAGATGTCTCCAGCCCTTTCCGGAAAGAGGCAGGCAAACAAAACGGGCCGCGATTGCGACCCGCATTCCGGCTTTGGGCCGGTCTTTGAAAAGTGGAAGACCTGCGTTGGCCTGCTGGTTATTCAGCCGCGTTCCGCTTGGCCAGTTCCTGCTGAACCATCGTTACCATTTCGGTGGAGATCTTGTCCTGCCATTCGCGGGCAGCACCCACGGAAAGCTGGGTGACGACCGGCAGGGTTTTGGTCAGTTTCTGGCCCAGATCCGTGCTGTAGAACGCCGCCAGCTCCCGCAGTTCTTCTTCACTGAAGTTGTTCGCCCAGGCTTCATATACCGCCTGGTTCAGCTCCGAGCGGCGCGCGGCCAGCTGGATCGCAACGCCTTGCGTGACTTCGATGATTTCCTCGGCACGGGTCGGCTGGGACTGGATGAAAGCCGTGCGGGTCTGCTCGGCAAGAATCGGCAGAATGTCGTCAAAAGGTTCCAGAACCTTGGTCACTTCCGCAACGTGCTTGGCTTCGGCCAGATGGCTCGGGGACACGGCGTCTTGCGCCTGGACGGCGCCGCTTGTGAGACTAGCAGCCACCAGAACCGCACTGAAGACGGCTGCGCTCGGGAACATTCTTGTCAGTTTCATGTTTCTACTCCTAGACGGCTCTCCGGCGACAGCGCGGACAGCCAAATCCAAACACATCAGGCTGGCGTCAGGGTTTTGACCCCTTCCGCACCAGCCACGTAAGCCTTTGTTGCAAGTCCGATGAACAGTCCGTGTTCCACCACACCGGGGATTTCCAGAAGCCGGGCCGCCAGGGCCGGAGCATCCGGGATCGCCTCCAGATGGGCATCCAGAATATAATGACCGCCATCTGTGACAAACGGATCGGACGCCCCGCCGCGCAGAACAAGCTTCGCCGGCAGTCCGCTCGTTTCAAGGCAGTGTGCAATCGCCTGCCCGGTCGCCTTCAGACCAAAGGGCACAACCTCAATCGGCAGCGGAAACCGCCCCAGTGTGGCCACTTCCTTGCCCGCATCGGCAATGACAACCATCCGGCGGGACGCAGCTGCCACAATTTTTTCGCGCAGCAGAGCCCCACCGCCACCTTTGATCAGGGTCAGGTTTGGGTCGAGTTCATCGGCCCCGTCCACGGTCATGTCAAGCTCAGGAAGTTCATCCAGAGTGCTGAGCGGAATTCCCAGTTCTTCTGCAAGCGCATGGGTCCGTTCAGATGTCGGCACGCCGATAACCTCAAGCCCCGCACGCACCCGCCCAGCAAGCGCCCGCACGAAAAATTCCGCGGTCGATCCGGTTCCAATTCCCAGGCGCATGCCCGGCGTCACATCTTCTGCAGCCCGTTCAGCGGCCGCCTTTTTATCCTGATCGCTCATCGTCTCCCCTTCAACCACCACCCGAGCGGATGGGTCGTGGCCGGTGCTTTTCTAATCGCCGGGTGCTTACCATGGCCAGCCTCTGCCGGTCCAGAGTGTTTCCCGCCTTCTGGCAGGAAACCCCGACCTGCCCCGATGCAAACACCCCGGACGCGTCATACCTTCCCAGAAAACAGGCGCTTTTTGGGCACCCCTGCCATCTCGGTCAAAAACACGTCACGCTTGGTGTGGCATGCGCCGCTGCCCGAAGACCCATTAGTGTGCAAAGTAATTTTCTTCCTCTACGAGAGATTGAAAAATTTTAAACATCATTAACCATGAATTTAGATTGAATTGAGATTGTTTTTCGAAAGATACGCACTCGGGAAAGATTGGACCCCGATGAGACTGTTCAAAAGAAGTCGTGATTCAAATCCCGTTTCAGAAGAGACACCTCATACTTCTGCGGAGAGTTGTGAAAATGACACATCTCCCGTCGAGGCTGTTTCCCTCGTTACGGAGCCATCTCCTGACCAGCTTGCCTTTGTTCTCGACAGCCTTGAAGACGATCTTCAAGTGGCCGCCAAGGCGATCACTCTTGCTGCGGACAAGGTTCAGGACCGGCTGGAAAGCCAGACCAGCCGTCTGGAAGCGATCCGGCACGACACGAGCTCTTTATCGGACCAATCCGCAGCAGCAGATGAAAACGCGGCCAGCCTGGCCTCGTCCCTCAAAGAGCTGTCTGCCTCCAGCACAGAGATCGGATCCCAGGTCGGGGTCTCCAACCAGCTTGCGATTGAAGCACGTGACATTGCCGATGAAGCCAATCAGGGTGTTCAGGATTTAAAGAACGCGATTGCCGACATCGCCGATGTGGTCGGCCTGATCTCCGACATTGCAAAACAGACCAATCTGCTGGCCCTCAACGCCACGATTGAAGCCGCGCGCGCCGGCGAGGCCGGACGTGGCTTTTCGGTCGTCGCCAACGAAGTCAAGGCCCTGTCGGTGGAGACCCAGTCCGCAACTGAGCAGATTGTCGCCAATATCGCCAGACTGAACCAATCAGCTGAAGCCAGCGTCGGGTCAGTGAACCGGATCATTGACGTGATGGGCAAGATCCGGCCCAGCTTTGCAGCAGTCGAAGATGCAGTACGCTCACAGGTTGAGACCACCAACACCATTGGCGAACAAGCCAACAAGACGGCAGATTTTGCCAAAGGCGTGGTGCTGACCGCCGAAGCGATTTCCGACAGCGCGGTGGCAGCTGAAAATGGCGGCGCCATGGCCCGTGAAACCGGCGCACAGATGAGCACCACCTCGCGCGCGCTTCAAAGCCGGTTCACCATGATGATCCGCCAGACGGAAGCCGGGAACCGGCGCCGCCACGACCGCCTGCCTGTCAAAATGCCCGGCACCATTTCGGGCGGCACGGCCTCTGCGGCCATTGAAACCCTTGATATTTCAGAGGGTGGTGTCCTCTTCAAGATACCCAATGGGCAAACCTTGCGGCAAGGCGAACAGCTTCAACTGGAGCTGGCTGGTCTTGGCCGCACCGGCGCCCGGATCGTGGCTGTGTCTGAAAATGGCTATCATTGCTGCTTCGACCGGCCCGCACCGGCGTTTCAGGAAGCCCTCCTCCAGAAGATTGCCACCTTCCGGGAACGCCATGCCCGGGATGTCAGCTGCGCCCGGGACGGGGCAAGACGGGTGGTTGAGGCAATGGCGGGGCTGCTCTCCCGGCGCCAGCTGTCACTGGACGATCTCTTTGACACCAATTACCGGCCTATTGACGGCACCAATCCGCAACAGGTCTCCACAAAAGCCCTGCCATTTCTGGAAACCGTTCTGCCGGAGATTCAGGAAGATATACTGGCGGCCGGCAAACCCAATGGCATGGCCTTTTGCGCGGCTGTCGACCGCAATGGCTATTTGCCGGTGCATAATCTGGTCTTCTCCAAGCCGCAGCGGCCTGACGATCCGGTCTGGAACACGGCGAATTGCCGCAACAAACGGATTTTTGACGACCGGGCAGGCCTGAGCGCAGCCCGCAACACCCGGCCCTATCTGATCCAGTCCTATGCCCGGGACATGGGCGGCGGCACGATTGTGTGGATGAAGGAAATTGACGCCCCGATCCTGATTGAAGGCCGTCACTGGGGCGGCTTCCGCACCGCCTACAAACTCTGACAGCTTCAAGAGACCGGCAGTCTAAAAGATCGGTGGGGCTGCGGCAGCCAGGCATTGGTCAGCTGCTCCGCCCCTTGCGTGCCCGGATCATTCCGGCTAGGCAGGAACCGTTCTTTTTCAGTCCGTTTCGAGGGTTTCATGTCCGTTCTGGTTTTCGATCTTGACGGCACACTCGTGTCGTCCATGGAAGATCTTGTCGCCACATTAAACGCGGTGCTTACAGCGCACGGGCATACGGCCATCCCCAAGGACAAGGTCCAGCACATGGTTGGCATGGGGGCCAAGGTGCTGCTGCAGCGCGGTCTCGACTTTAACGGCGTCTCCTGGAGCGAAGAGACGATTGCCCCGCTCTACCGGCACTTTCTTGAGCATTATGCGGCAAACCTTGCCGTTCACACCCGGCCCTTCGACGGGGTCACCGACGCGCTTGAGGCATTCCGGACGGCAGGCTGGAAGCTGGCCGTGTGCACCAACAAGGCGGAACAGCTGACCTTGCCGCTTTTGGCCGAATTGGATCTCACAGGCTATTTTGATGCGGTGGTCGGCGGCGACACGTTTGATGTCTCAAAACCCCATGCGGAGCCGGTGCACGGGGCCATCCTCCGGGCCGGGGGCACTGTTGACGGCTCGATCATGATCGGTGACAGCGGCACTGACATCAACGCCGCCCGCAATGCCGGGATTCCCGTGATTGCAGTCGATTTCGGCTATACGCCCGTCCCCGTTCAGGAGCTTGGCCCGGACAAGGTTGTTTCTCATTTCAACGAGCTTGCTGAAGCGGTTGAGGCCCTTGGCCACCCGGTCTGAGGCTCATTCTGATTTCTGCGGCCAGCTTTTCCCGGCCCGCCGGGGCAACGGTCAACAGCTGGAACAAAAAAGTGGTTGCCAATCCGGTGCCGATCCCTTAGACAGCCGCTCACGCTGTTTGCATCAAGGGCGATTAGCTCAGCGGGAGAGCACTCCCTTCACACGGGAGGGGTCACTGGTTCAATCCCAGTATCGCCCACCATTTTTACAAAAACGCTTTCCAATTCGATCCACCCTCCCGAATTGAGTGGATGGATTTCGGAAGATGCAGGCCAATCTTGCATCGGCTGGCAAAGGCTGCTGATCGGGCAACAGGCGAATTCCCAATTCTTTCCATGAAGATAAGTGCGGACAACTCCGACTTGGCGGGAGCCGTTTCTTGCAGCAAATTGCGAAGGAAACTAGGTTTCTGGAAACGTCCGGTGTTTTCAACCAGTCTCGCCCTGTGGCTCTTGCCGAAGTGATCAGACATCTTCGATCCTGGCTTCCAATGGGTTCAGAAGGATCAAACAGCGTCTTCTGACACCGGAACCTTTGCAAGGCAGGACCTCTGCATCCAGAGCTCCGCCGGCACGAAACCGGGTGGCAAGACATGAGCGAAGACAGCAACGAAGCGCGGCCGCATAACGAATATCTGGATGTCACCTATGGGCACAAGGCGTTTACCCAGTATCCGTTTCTGCTTACGGCCCATCTGTGGGAGCGCAACAAGCTGGCCCCGGGCGCCAGGCTTCTGGATCTTGGCTGCGGGCGCGGTGAATTCCTCCAAGGGTTCATGGCCCTGGGCGCTGAAGGCTATGGCTTTGATCAGTCAGACAGTGCCAAGAGCCTGTGTCCCGACGCGGATATCCGCGTTGGTGACCTGGAAGCCCCCCTGCCCTATGAAGACAATTTCTTCGACGTGATCTACAGCAAATCCGTCGTCGAACATTTCTACTATCCGGAGCGTATTCTGGCCGAAGCGCTCAGGGTTTTGAAACCGGGCGGCACGATCATCACCATGACGCCCGACTGGAAATACAACATCGTGGACTTTCATGGAGATTTCACCCACCGCACCGCCTTCACCCTGAAAGCCGTCTCCGACATTCACAAGATCACCGGATTCCGGGATGTCCGGGCAGGACGCTTCATTCAACTCCCCATTTACTGGCGTTATCCCTGGATGGGCGCGGCGGTCTGGGCCGCGCGCACCTTCTGTCCGGACTGGCTGAAACCGAAAAGCAAATTCATCCGCTTTTCCAAGGAAGTAATGCTGATCTGCGAAGCCCGGAAATAAATCTCAAGGCCGCCAGAGCGCCGTTCAATTGACGCCAGACCAATGCGCGCGCGTCACCAGCCGCTGAAGCCACCATCCACATTGACCATCTGGCCAGTCATGTAACGAGACGCATCTGAGACCAGAAATGCCATGGCATCTGCGATCTCTTCTGGCGCGGCCATCCGATCCAGCATGATCAGATCTCCGACCCGCTTCTGGAATTCATCAGAATGGCCGTTGAAGACAGCGCCGGGCGCAATCGTGTTTACGGTGCAATTGCGTTTGGCCCAATATCCGGCCAGCCACAGCGTCAGGCCGTGAATGCCGGCCTTTGTCGTGGAATAGGCGCTGAAAGACTTGAACGGCATGCCCTCATAAATCTGGTGATGTGGCCCGTTCAGGGCATACATGGACGCCACATTGATCAGCTTGGCCGGATAGCGGCCGACAATATCGATGTCCATCTGGCGGGCGATGAGAAAGGCGCCGGTGAGGTTCACCTTCAGCGTCTTCTCCCAGGTCTCAAGGGTTGTTTCGGCAAAGGCCGGAAACGCGGCCCCCCGTCCCATCAACAACTCACCCGTGATGGCCGCGTTGTTGATCACCACATTCGGCTGCAGCCCTTTAGATCTGAGCGCAGAAAAGATCTCCCGCACCTGGGCCTCTTCCCCCACATCCAGGTCCACGCAGTGAAATCCGGGCTCTTCGCCGAAGGTTTCCATCAGACCGTCGAAACGCTCCCCCGGAAGCTCGGAGGCCACAACCTCCATGCCGCGCTCCAGAAATGTGCGGATATAGACCCGCCCAAGAACACCGCCAGCTCCGGTGATGAACACAGTTTTCCTATCTGGCATGCCACTTGTCCTTCATCAAGAGCTCCACAAGGTGAAAATCAAACTCCGTGTCGATATCAAAACACCTTTCCTGAGGCATTTCATAAGGAATGACCCGGCCATCAAACAGCGCGCCGGCTGATTTCAGATAGGCAGGCGAAACGGCATAGGTGGAGGCAGCGTGCTCCAGAACGAGCGGCGCATTCTGGCGCGCAACAATTTTCTCCGGCAAAGGTTTGGAGACCCGCAAAGACCCGGTCTCATCAAGTTCCAGCAAATTGAAATAGGGGTTCTTGCGGGCAAGACAGCAGGACATCACCATGTCCGGCCGCTGGCTTTCGAACAGGGCGACCGCTTCCACAATATCTTGCGGTGCGCGCAGCGGCGATGTGCAGTCCAGGTCTACAAACAGATCCACCGGGCCGATCAAGGCTTCGGCAGCTTGAAGGGCGTGCTGCCAGACACTCCATTTGGAGGCACCGTCTGTTGCCAGCTCTGCGGGCCGCAGGCCAATGTCCAGCGCTCCTTTCTTGACAGCATGCCGCAGAAGGGCCGGATCATCTGTCGACACCACCACCTTGTCGATGACGGGGTTCGCCAGCAACTGGTCCAGCGACCAGTCGATCAGGGGTTTGCCGCACAGCTCCCGCATGTTTTTCCCCGGAACGCCCTTGGAGCCTTTCCGGGCGCCGATATGTCCAAGTCTCATCGAACGTCCGCCTCAATCTGCCCGACAAAAGTTCTCTTCGACCACGCCTCGGCGATCAGCCTGCAGGAGGTCTCGACCCGGTCCATCCGCGGGCACAGGGGATGAACAGGCCCGTCGCGTTGCTCTGCAAGGGTGACAAAATCCTGCATCAACCCTAGGAACAGCTGGTTCCTGTCGCACTCAAGCGTCACCTTCTCTTCATCCTGCCCGGTTGAACTGCGCACGACATTGTCCGTCAGAGTGTACTCCAGCTTCCCGGATAGCCCCTCCAGGGTGCCCTGCCGCACAAGCCGGGGCGCCAGATAGTCCAGTTCGATCGTGCATAGGCCCAGCCGTTTGCCAAACCCTGTGACCGAGGCCGCCATATCCACGCCGGGATAGTCCTGATGACCCAGGCATTGCACGCTCTGAAGCTTGATATCCGGGTCGAGCACACAGGCAAGATCCAGTTCGTGGCACAAGTCCAGCAGCACCCCGCCCCCGTCCGGCTTTGCGGCATAGCTTTTCGAGAATGCCCAGTCCTGACGCCATTGGGAGACATCATGCCCGACCTGGACATGCGAACGGAATATCTTTTCGGGAAGATGATCCAGCACATGGGCCACCAGCGGATGGTAGCGCATCATGAACCCGACAACACAAGACCGCTTGAGCCGGTCAGGCACTGCGAAAATCTGGCGGACCTGTTCCGGCGTATAGCCGGCCGGTTTTTCGATATAGACCGGCACGGACAGGCTGGCGCAAAGGGAAACCAGATCCAGGCGGATGCCGGTCGCCGTGGCGATCACGACTGCCACCTGACCCTGGTGCTGTTTCAAGACTGCCTGGAATTCAGCCGGGTCGTACGCCCGCCAGGGCACAAGCCGGGCCTTACATCCAAGCGTTTTGAGATTGCCGAAATGCCGCCGGCCTATCGACCCCGCGCCAATGACAAAATAGGTGAAAGTCATTTTCAGGACTGCCCGCTCTCAAACGCCGCAAGACGCTGTACCGGGAGCAACTTTTCCATCAAACCGTAGCAGGCCGAAAGCCCTTTCACGCCATGTGCCACAGTTTTTTGAGCAATTTTACTTTCCTGTTTCCCCGATTGCTGCTTGCAGGCGCTGCTTGCAGAACTTGAAACTCCGGGCGTCCAACGCAGAAAACTGCGGATAGCGCGCTGAAATCCGCTGTAAAACTGTCTTCTGCCAGAACACACTGATAGATTTCAGGAAAGTTGTGCTTTCAGAATCGACGGATCTCAAACGCTTATGGCACTGAACACCGCTCAAAATCCGACCCTTGAAAAGCTTCACAAAGCCTTGGCGCTGCAAAAGGCCGGTGACTACAAGAAGGCGCAGCGACTCTACCAGCAGGTTCTGAAAAAAGTCCCCAATCACCCAGATGCCAATCATCTGCTCGGGGTGACATACCGGCAATTGGGCAAACCGATGGAAGCCATTGCCCAAATTCAGAAAGCAATCAATCTGGCGGGTGACCGGGCCCCCTTTTATTCGAACCTGGCCCGGGCCATGTCCGACATTCCCAAATCGGACAATGACAGCATTCTGGCCCTGACCCGCAAGGCGCTCGATCTCGATCCGACCCTCATTGACGCCTGGAACCTTCATGCGATCACCTTGTGCAAATTCGAGATGGTCGAAGAGGCAGAACTGATCTTTCAGCGCCTGATCCAGCAGCATCCCAACCACCCGGATGCGTATCGCAATTACGGCGTCGCTCTCAGGGACGAAAAGCACTACGAGAAGGCAATCGTCTTCTTCAACAAGTGCTGCCTTCTGGATCCGGACAACCCGGAACCGTTTTACCTGCTGTCAAAGGCTTTGCAGGACATGGGGCAACTGAAAACGGCCTACAAGTTCACAAAACATGCCTTGCGCCGGTTCACAGACAACGACAGGCTCCACCACGAATTTGCCCGGATCTGCTTCAAACAGGGCAACTCGGTTGAAGGTCTTGAATCGGCACAAATCGCTGCAAAGGCCGCCCCGGACAATCCGGACCGGCAGATCACACTGGGTGTCTGCCTGCACGGATACCACCGCTACGGTGAAGCTGTCGCCTGTTTCAAGCGCAGTCTGGAACTTTATGACGGCGAGCTGCCCACGGCTGAATGGAATATGAGCCTAGCCTATCTCGGTCTTGGGGATCTGACGAATGGCTGGAAATACCATCACGCCCGCTTTGCAGCGGACAATCTTCCCGTTCTGTCGCGGAAATTCAACAAACCACGCTGGACAGGCGAGAGCCTGAAGGACAAGACCATTCTTGTCTATGCCGATCAGGGCGTTGGCGATGCCCTGCGCTCCTCGACAATCCTTGGCGAATTGATTGCAGTCGCCGGAAGCGTTGTTATTGAAGGTTCGCAAAAGTTACTGGATACGTTTGCGTACAGCTTTCCAGAGGCTACTGTCAGACTTGCGACGTTTGAAACAGACACCATGGAAGCAACGTCTGATGACTATGATTTTCACGTCGCGATGGCAGATTTGGCCTGCATTTTCCGCCCTACAATAGCGTCTTTTAAAAATACAATTTTTCCATGTCTCAAGGCAAGACCAGAAAGAGTCCAAGAACTCTATCAAAGATTGCCTAGGGATGCAGACAAGAGACCAATTATCGGCATTTCGTGGCGTTCTAAAAATCTAGATACATCGCGACTTAGAAATTACTTTTCGGTCCTTGAATTAGCACCAATTCTTGATCTTGAAGGCTGCATTTTCCTTAATCTTCAATATGCTTCGGTCGAAAAAGAAATCCGGTTTTTGCAACACAAATGTGAAAAAAGCACGTTTGTTCATTTCCCGGATGTTGATCAGTTTAACAACCTCATGGACGCCGCAGCGATGTCGGAATTGTGCGACCTGATAATTTCGGCCCCTACAAGCGTTGGCGATATCGCCGCAACGCATAACGTTCCATGTTGGACCTTCGGCGACTCACAATCTCATTTCACTTTGGGACAGGAAAATTCGCCTTGGTACCCTTCCTTAAAACACACGATGATCGATTTCGAACAGACCGTATCGGACCTGGTGCCAGAGATCCTTGAGCGGCTTGCCAGCTGGAAGCAGAACTTCTCGCCAGATGATAGACTAAGACGGATAGGGCTTTAGGCCTCGTCAGCCAAATGGATTCAAATGTCCGAACTAGGTCGACCTGGAAACTGGAGCAATGCTCATCGCGACCAAAAGAAAAAACGCTTTCAAGCTTTAGCATCCGGCGCTCCAAACATACTGTGCAAGGAAGTCACAATGCAGATCGCCCATCGCTCCATTGGCCCGGACCATCCGCCGCTGGTGATCGCCGAAATCGGGATCAATCATGACGGCAGTCTGGAGACGGCAAAAGCAATGGTTGAAGCCGCGGCACGCAGCGGCTGCGAGATGATCAAACATCAGACCCATTTCGTTGAAGACGAAATGACGGAAGAAGCCAAATCGATCTTCCCTCCCAATGCGGATGTGTCGATCTATGAGGTGATGCGCCGGTGCGCCTTGCCGCCGGAAGCGGAAAAGGAACTGAAGGCGTTCACCGAAGACCTCGGGCTGCTCTATATCTCCACGCCCTTTTCCCGGGCTGCAGCGGATTTTCTTGCCTCCATCGGCGTTCCCGCCTTCAAGATCGGCAGCGGAGAATGCGATCATCTGCCCCTGATCCGCCATATCAGCAAGTTCGGAAAGCCGGTGATCATGAGCACGGGGATGCAGACACTTGAAACGATCCGCCCATCGGTCGGCATTCTTCAAGCCTCCGGTATTCCCTATGCCTTGCTGGAATGCACAAACCTTTATCCGTCCCCGCCAGAGATTGTTTCACTTCAAGGCGTCAGCGACCTGAGAGCCGCGTTTCCGGATGCGGTCGTCGGATTTTCCGACCACAGTATCGGCCCGGACATGGCGCTCGCCTCCGTTGCGCTTGGCGCTTCCATCCTGGAACGGCACTTTACCGACAGCCGCTACCGCAAGGGGCCGGATATTTCCTGTTCCATGGACCCGGCGGAACTGCGGCATCTGATTGACCGGTCCAGGGAAATCCATACCGCCCTCCGCAATCCGAAACGGCGTACCGGTCCGGAAGAGGATGTCTACCGCTTCGCCCGGGGCTCCATCGTGGCCGACAGGGACCTGTCGGCTGGGACCGTAATTTCTGAGGCCGATATCTGGGCCCGCCGCCCCGGCACTGGCGAGATCGCAGTGCATGACTTTGACAAGCTGGTCGGGCGCACCCTCAAACATGCTCTCAAGCGCAATACACAATTGCGCTGGGACGATCTGGAAGACTAGGCGGGACCCGGCCATGAAACGTCTGCTGTTTCTCACCGGTACACGAGCCGATTTCGGCAAGCTCGAGCCTTTGGCCGCTGCGGCCAGAGATGCCGGGCATGATGTCACCTTCTTCGTCACAGGCATGCACATGCTGGCGCGCTACGGCTCCACGCGGCAGGAAGTGGAACGGATCAAGGGCGTGTCCCGGCAGGAATATATCAACCAGCGCATTGGCGACAGCCAGGACATTATCCTGTCCAAAACGATCATCGGCCTGTCGGACTGGGTCCATGAGAATCCGCCGGATCTGACCATCCTCCACGGAGACCGGATCGAGGCGCTTGCCGGTGCACTCGTTTGTGCAACCAACTATATCCGCTGTGCGCATATTGAAGGCGGGGAAGTCTCCGGGACGATTGATGAGGTCTACCGGCACTGCAACACCAAGCTGTGCACCTACCATTTTGTCAGTTCTCAGGATGCCCGCAACCGGGTCATCAAGCTTGGCGAAGATCCTGACACGGTCTTTCCCATCGGTTCGCCTGAACTCGATATTCATCTTCAAGGGGCGCAAGTTCCGATTGAAGACGTGAAGCGGCACTATGAAATCAGCTTTGAGGATTTCGGGATCGCTGTGTTTCACCCGGTCACGTCAGAGCGCGACACCATGGCGGCCCAGGCCAAATCGCTGTTTGGAACGCTCAAAGAAAGCGGGCGCAACTTTGTCGTCATCCTGCCGAACAATGACCCCGGGGGGGAAGACATTTTCAAGGAAATCGATAGCCTTCCGAAAGACCGGTTCCGCTGCCTGCCGAGTATGCGGTTCTCCTATTTTTCCTCTCTCATGAAACACGCCAGTGTCATCGTGGGAAATTCCAGCGCCGGGGTCCGCGAGGCGCCCTTCCTTGGCCTGCCAAGCCTGAATGTGGGCTCGCGTCAGCATCTGCGTTCTCAATCCGGGGCCATTACCGACGCGACAGCCTTTGAGGCAGACACGATCAAGGACTTTCTCTTGTCCAAATGGGGACAGCGCCATGAGGCGGACGTCTCCTTCGGGACGGGAAACGCCGCCAGGCGGTTTGTCGAGGTGCTCAGCCTGGATTCGTTTTGGTCAGTCAGTCAGCAGAAATATTTCTTTCAACCAACGGAATGAATTTGTTGCTGTTTGCAATCAGTTAAAAAGACTATTCGGTTTACTGAAGGCAAAGATTCCAGCTGCAACTTTCGGCTTGAGCATCGGGCGAGATAAGAGAATCGTGAGGGGTTCCCTTATCCCGCCCGATTCTCTAGTGCCCATCCATGGATATGCCGGGGAACAATCTGATCTCCAGCTCCTTTAAAAAGGACGACAGGCTTTTCTTCGGAGCCAGAAACATTCATCCGAATACCGCAAAATACTTT
Organism: Roseibium sp. AWQ4_290; assembly: GCF_056160985.1. Lineage (NCBI taxonomy): Bacteria > Pseudomonadati > Pseudomonadota > Alphaproteobacteria > Hyphomicrobiales > Stappiaceae > Roseibium > Roseibium sp. AWQ4_290. Next base: position 71,966 of record NZ_JBSWYG010000021.1, on the reverse strand, counting down.
GGAGTTTTTTTCCTCAAAAGGAAAAAAATTGTTGGGAACTATGACTTCAGACTGATCTGGATCCAGGAAGCGGAAACCGGCGTGAAGGAAGACTTCATCATCCATCCCAGAAACCATCACATCCACGTGACGGCATTCCTCAACCATCGCTTTGTTTTTTAAAAACGAAAGAACAATAGGGAAATCGATAAGGTTTCCAAAATAATCATAAAGCCTAAGAATTTTTCCGATAGGCGTAGAGTAGATCGCGGTTGCGAACAAAATTCGCCTTCCCAAGGTGAAACCACTAAACGTCTCGAATTTTTGAGATAAATTTTCGATATATGTTTTTTTAAAGTACCAAAAATCTTTCTCAGGCAAGAAGTCTGATTGCGGGAAATCCTGCTTCAAATCGTTGAGAAACGTTTCATCATTCGGGTCAATCTTCTTTATTTGTCCACCAGCGCCAATTCTTTCGTCGCTCTCCCAATATTCAGGTCGCCAATAGAATTGTTTATACTGAGAACATACATGACCGACCCGTCTATAAAACGGCAACAGCCTCTCAATTATTCCTGCGGTAAAAAAAGCCTCTACCTTAAGATCTTCCAAAAATAACTTCATTGAAGCTTGACCTAAAAAAGGAACGCCCTCAACGGGCTTAAACAAAAATAAGCATCCAGCTGCATGTTTGCGCCCTATATTATAATAAAGAAAGGGCCACACTCCAACAAGCTCATCTTGCAAGAATGCGCCGTAAATATTAAGACCACTCTCATCTTCAAAGAAGTGGCGTAAAAGTTCGGGACTTCTCACATAGCTATGGTCTACCGAATAGTTTTCCGCAACAAAATCACGAAAGAGATCCAGCTCATCAAGTCTAAGAACTCTTCGAGATACTTGAGGTTTTGACACCATTTCCGGACCACCACTTCTCTGGCAGGCAGCTGCCGGAGAGGCTAACGAGAACAATTCCAGCAATATAGGCACCTATTTGTATCTGGAATTGCATCAAAGAAACAAGTTAGAGGGCTCTCCAGCCTCGGTTTGAAGCAGCAATGCGCTCGATAGCAGCTCTATTCTCTTCGGATAGATTGAAGCTGGCTTCTTGCGCATGACCCATCAATTAAAAACACCTACAAGATAGTATCGGCTCGCATAAGTTTTCGTCAAAATAATATCGCGCCTTACATGCACCATTTCGAGAATTTTAACTCTTCCTTCTAAAAGTTTTTCTATTTTTATACGATCATAGTAGTTTTGTATGGTTCCAAATTCGGTCTTTTTACTAACTGTCACTTCGCCGCAAAATCCTGGATCTAGATCACTATCCTCGTTGCTGATCAAGTCAAGAAAAACCATAGCTCCTGGTTTCACCACCCGGTGAATTTCGGGCATACACTCCTGAGCAATCTCAAATTTCATTGAATCCAGCACGCCCGTTGAAAATGCCAGGTCGAAAAAATTGTCATCAAAAGGCAACTTTCTCCCATCCGCCTGTTTCAACTTCTTTTCAACATCCGAAATGCCAGCCGACCCGAGCCATTTTCTTCCCGCCTCGATTGCCTCTGATGAGTGATCTATTCCATAGCCTTCAAAGCCAAATTCATGGAACATCTTCACATAACGCCCCATGCCGCATCCAAAATCGAATGCCCGCATTCCGGCGGTAAACCCATCGAGATATGTCGTTTCGTTTGGTCCGACCCTGCGCGCCACGCGATGTGAGAAAAGGCGAACTATCTCTTCATGAGGATAGAAATAGTGGTTCTCTTTGCGTAGGTACGACTGGTCCCAGTGCTCTTGTCTGGTTGCCTCACTCATGCGGATTGCTTTTCTGTTCGGAATGATCGAATTCTAGGATCTCAAAAATATCAGCCTTTTATCCCTAGCTTGCAATGACGAGAATCCACTTTCCAACATTTAAGCCTCTTCAAAACCGGTTATACAAAGTCTCCAAAGCCCATCAAGCTTGCTGCATCTCAACAGATCGGCACTTTCAGCCCCGCTTGGGCGACCATATCAAGCGGTCTTGGCAAGTGATTAGTCGTTTCAATGCCGTCAGGCTCCTGGTTCTACGGGCCTTCACCCTCGCCCCCCCTCCTCAAGACTTTGCAGCTCACCATAGGCCACCTTGCCGCTGTCCGTTCTGGGGAGCATGGCAATCTCCTTGAAGACAAGGTCCCGTGTCTGAAGCTTTAGCCTTGCGGCCAGTTGGCCCCTCACCGCTTGTGCCTGATCCGCCGGTTCATGAAAGACAATCAGGCGGTCCTCCACACAGATACAAGCCGCCGGAAAGGCCAATTCACGGGTCAGGATCGTTTCAATGTCATCCAGGGAAAGACTGTGGCCATAGAGTTTCGCAAAGCGTTTCTTGCGGCCCGTGATGAACAGAAATCCGTCCGCGTCCAGATAGCCCAGATCCCCTGTCCGGAGCGTGCCCTGCCAGTCGTCGTCCCGGGCAAGATCTTCGGCGCCAAGAGCATAGCCCATGGCGACATTGGGGCCCTGATAGAGGATCTCTCCGGAAGGGCTGGCCACCGCGCTCATGTCCGGCCTCGGCTCTGCTTCTGTCTCCGCCCTCATTTCCGGTCCGCGCCCGGCGTCCACCTGAAGCCTGCCCCCTTGCAAGGCCTTGCCTGCACTGGCAATCTTGTGCGGAAAGTCATTCACGCAAAAACAGCTGATGCGGGTTGTCGCCTCCGCCTGGCCATACATGATGAAGAACCGTTTCCCGGTGGTCTGGCACCAATCCAGAAAATAGGCGCTCGTATCCGGCTGCATTTTTCCCCCTGCCTGGGCCAGAAGCTTCAGATCCGGCAGGTCCTGCCGGCTGATCTTGAACTTCTTCAGCATATCGAAGGTGAACGGCACACCGTAAAGGCATCTCACAGACCGGTCTTTCACGAGATCCCAGAAGGGCCGCTGGACGACCGCGTGGTTGGTGAGATGAAGGGTCGATCCAACGGCAAGATGGGTGTGCAGGACCGAGAGGCCGAATGTGTAATTCATCGGCAGTGTCGTGACAGCTGACAGATCGGCCTCAAGGCGAAGGCTTTCGATGATGGCGGCGGTGTTTTCCAAAAGGTTCTGGCGGCTTTGGCGGACCAGCTTCCGGCTTCCCGTGGACCCTGACGTTGTGGCCAGAAGCGCCAGATCCGGATGACAGGCCACGCTGTCGCCGCCGCGCCGTGTCAACAGCCGATAGCCTTCGCTTTCAAAGGCCGGAAGATAGCCCTCAAGCCCGGCCGCATAGGAGGCCGGACACCAGATATGACGCGGGCGGTACGCATCCACATAGCCTTTGAGAACCGGAGGCTCAATTGTGGCGCTCAACATCACCGGCACGGTGCCTGTCTCCAGAAAGGCCAGATAGCCGGCAAGGCAACCGGCGCTGGTGTCGCACAGACAGATCACGAGCTGTGCGCCGGACGTCTCCAAATGCGCGGACAGGGCTTCGCCGGACGCAATCAGCTCCTCATAGCGGATCGTCTGGCCGGTTTCTGTGTGCAGCGCGACCCGTCCGGCAAATCTTTGAAGATCAAACATTCCGGCCAAAGTCCCTTATATCGAGCGGAATTCGGGCGCAAAGGCGCCCGGTCTTGCCCGCCGTGTCACGATTTCCCTTCCACAGGCTGGACATGCGCCTCGGTCAGAACCTCCCCTTCGCCAAGGGCGGTCAGGAGCGGCTTGCCGAGGAAAGACGCGATCCGGTCCGGTGCCAGTCCGGTCCCGGGACGTTTGAAGACGATATCGTCCGCGCTCACCACCTCGCCTTCCGCAAGATCCCTGAGCGCGACGGCGCTGCGCCGCATCACCTGCCGCTGTGCAATTTCGTCTTCCGTCAGCACCCTGTCCCGGCTGCCCAGTGCCTGGGCCGCGCTCCGGCAGAAGGTCACCATCTGGGCAAACGCATCCGGCTCTGTGGCCATCTGGTTGTCCATACCGATCTGGCTGCTGTCGAGCGTGAAGTGTTTTTCGATCACCTGCGCCCCCAGCGCGACGGCGGCAATGGCCGCTTCCGGGCCCTTGGTGTGATCGGAATAGCCGATATCGATCCTGGGAAACCGCTCCTTGAACAAGGAAATGTTGTTCAGATTGCAAGCCTCCGGCGGGCACGGGTAAAGCGACACGCAATGCAGCAGACACAGGCCACCGGATGTCTGCTGTGCCTCAAACACGCCCACCGCCTGTTCGATTTCCTCCAAACTGCCCATGCCGGTCGACAGGATCGTGTAGACATTCTTGCGCGCGATATACTCCAGATATCGAAGGTTGTTCAGATCCATCGACGCGATTTTGACAAAGGCTGCCCCGCATTCCTCGACGAGAAAATCCACCTCATCTGTTGAATAGGGTGTGGAGGCAAACCCGATCCCAATCCCGTGGCAGAATGTTGCCAGTTCCTTCAGCTCGTCCGGACCCATGGAATATTTCTTAAAGAACCTTTTGGCGATCGGGTTCTGCTTGAAATAGGACGATGCATAAAGGCTGTCTTCCGTCCAGGACTGAAACTTGACGCAGTCCACGCCCATGTTCTTGCAGGACGTGATCATGTCCCGGGCGAGATCGGTCTTGCCGAAATGGCTGGTGTTCAGTTCGGCCACGATATAGGGCGCGGTCCCGCTCGCCGGGGCCGGCACATGGGTCTGGGTCAAGAGCTTGTGCCTCTCTCTGTTTACTGGTCGATCACAGGAACAATCATTTCCCGCAAGAATGTCTCGCGTTCCAGAAAGGGAAACTGATCCTCCAGGGGCCGGCGGACAAATTTCCGGTCCTGGTTCTTGGCAAACGCCACCTCAAGATAAACCTGATCAGCCAGTCCACCGATCTCAATCAGCATGGGCCCGGGCGCCCGCAGCAGGCTGTGCAGCCGGGTCTCAAGCGTTGACAAGTCCTCCAGGAGAACATGCTCAATGCCGAACCCGGCAGCAACTTTCCCAAAATCCGGAACGCTGACACCGTTCGACAAATCGGTGCCGATGGTGCGTTTGCGGAACAACTCGTTCTGGCGGCGCTTGATGATGGCATAGCCATTATTGTTCACCACAATGAGCTTCACCGGAAATCCGTGATGGGCGATGGTTTGCAGCTCCTGCAAATTCATCATCACAGACCCGTCCCCGATCACGGCAACTGTCGGTTTTTCTGTTGCAGCAAATGCCCCCACCGCCGCGGGCAAGGCAAATCCCATGGCCCCCTGATAAACCGGGTGAAGACAGTTCTGGCCCTGTGAGAAACGGATATTCGTGGGCAGAATGACATCAATGAACCCGGAATCACAGATGAAATTGGCCTCTTCCGGCAGCACCGCCGACAGTACATTTGCCAGATTGTGCAGATCAATGGCGGCCCCGTCATCCTGCCATTGATCGAGGCCCTCAAAGAACGCCTTCCAGTGCTGGCATTTGGACAGCCAGTGCGTCTTGGGCTCCAGTTCCAGCGTCACAAGCTGTTCCAGCACCGGCGCCGGTCTTTGGGGGATCACCCTGGCGAACAGATCCTTGTGCCGCTCATATTCCGCCGTGGTTTCGTCAACGGCCACGATTTCCGCAGCCCGCGCGAATTTTTCAACATCCGCGCCCAGAACCGACGACGGCAGGCGGGAGCCGAGCACCAGCAGGAAATCCGCATTCTGGACCGCGAAGGCCCCGGCCCGCGAACATCCCATGACGCCAACCGAGCCGATGGAGTGGCTGTGGCCGGCCCCATAGGCATCCACAGCAGCAGATGTGTAGGTCACCGGAATATCGGCCGCTTCAGCCAACCGCTTGACGATCTCGGCACCGCCGTCGAGTTTCGCGCCCCCGCCAATCAGGAGCACAGGGCGTTCGGCCGCCTCCAGCTTCTGCTTCAAAAACGCCATATCTCCGGCGTCTGGATGGGCCGATCTGGCTGTTTCAGACCGGTATCCCTCCAGGTCCTCAGGATCGATCCGCATGTTTTGAACATCAAGGGGAATGTCGATCCAGACCGGCCCCGGACGGCCTTGCTGTGCCAGAGCGGCCGCCTTTTCCAGTTCGTAGCGGATCCGGCCGGGATCGCTGATGAAGGCCGCGTGTTTGGTCACCGGTGAGACGATCTCAACAATATCGGCTTCCTGCTGGCCATAAGTCCGGATCGGCTCTCCCGTGTGGCGCGTGGTCTCCGCAAGCGTGTTCTGGCCGGAGATGAAAAAGCACGGGATCCCGTCCTGCCAGGCCGTCAACACTCCGGTCAGCGCATTGGTCGAGGCACATCCGGTGGAGGTCAGGCAGACACCGGGACGGCCCGAAGCTGCCGCATAGGCAACCGCTGCAAAAGCCGCCGCCTGTTCGTGATGGGGGCAGATGGGAACAAGCGCTTCGTTCTTTGCCACCGCATCAGAGAGAAACAGAGCCCCCCGCCCGGTCACCAGAAAGATGTGGCGGGCGCCCTGCGCGGCCAGAAAGTCGAACACATAGTCAGCGACCCGGATCAAGAATGCTTCTCCCGCATTTTCTTGAAGATGGCGTCCGTCGCCGAGCGGATCGACACGACAAAATCGGCGCAACAGGCGAATTCCTCGCCCACATGCGCCTCTGCCCGGCCCCGCGCGATGCCCCGCTTCAGGCTCTCAAGCGTGGCGCGCACCACAAGCGTGTCGCCCGGGACCAGCTGGCGCCGGAAACTGGCATTGTTCAGGTTGAGGAAATTGGTCTTGCTACCCTTGTGTTCGGGCAAGGTCAAAAACGTCATGATGAAGGTCTGCACCATGGTTTCAATCATGATGAACCCCGGAACGGACGGCTCGTCTTCGTAGTGGGCGGGAAAGAACCATTCATTGTAGCTGAAGGCCTTGATCCCGGTCGCGCAAGCGCCCGGTTCCACATCCACCACCTTGTCCAGAAACAGGATCGGATGCCGGTTTTGCTGGCATTCCTTGATCCCTGAAATATCAAAACTCAAGGCCATCAGCGCTGCTCAAACCGTGATTTCGTATCGTGACAGCACTTCCTTGCCCTTCTGGAAGTCGGAAATATCCGTGATATCGTCAATATCCATTTCAATCCCGAATTCTTCTTCCAGAGCGGCCACCAGATTCATGTGGCCAATGCTGTCCCACTCGGGAATGTCCTGATATTTCAGCCCGTCCAGATCCTCCTTGGCCACAGGAAAGGCGTCCTGAAAGCACTTGATGTATTTTTCGATATTCTCTGACATTTTGGGTCCTGTTTTAAAGCGCTGAATGCCTCGGCGCAGTGTTAGTGTATGGCCACACGGCGGGACATGTGGCTGATCAGGTCATAGCCATCCCACACAAGCTCGAAGGCCGTTGCGGTGCCCATTTTCACCACGCGGTCGGCCCTGATTTTCAGGGAGGGTTGCACCAGAAGCGGCGCAAGCTCCGCACCGTCGAAACCGAAATAGGTGACCGTCTGCAATTTCGGATGCTGCATGTCCGGCAGATCGCTGAGCTGGTCCACATCCGCCTGCAGGAAAAACCCGCTGCCGGTGACATAGGTTGGATCGCACAATTGCTCCGGCGCGGCCTGAACCACAAAGTTTCCTGTCTTGCGGCAGATCTCAAGCTCCGGCTGATGACCGTCAACGGCAAGGCTGGCAACTGTCATCAGCTTCGTTGCCGCGGCCCCTTCAGGGCACCGGTATTCCCGCTCTGCCATCAGATCATGCAAAACCGTCCAGAACCTGGTCTTGGCCTTTAGCGTCACAGCTTTTGGGCCCACCCAGAACACCGCTTTCGGCGAGGAACAGGCATTCTGATCGAACACAAACGTATCGTTGAAAAACGCGGCCGCCACGCGCCCGGCCTCGCTCTCCTCCAGATAGGCCTGGCTTGCAACAAGACAGATCGAATAACGGTCGGCGAAGGTGACATCAAACGCTTGCGGTTTCAGCGGCGCCTTGCGGATGGTCGTGACGGTCGCATCACCGCCCCAGATGACCCGGACATCACAGACCCCCGCCAAAGCCTTGTTCAGCCCCTCCCCATGGGGGGCCTGGAACAGAAACAACCGGTCCCGGATCGGGTGATGTTCCTGAGCCGACAGCACCCGGTCCAAAGCGTCCAGCACCTTGTCCGCCTCAACCGAGGCTTTGTCCGACAGCCGGATGAGGCAGCTGTTTCCCGACAACAGCCCCGCAATCAGGGAATAGCAGAAATTGAGCGGCACATTTGACGGCGCATAGTGCAGGGACACGCCGCGCCCCAGACGGTAGACATCCTGCGCGCGCGCTTCAGTTGCCAGACGGTTCAAATGGCCCGGGCGGCAGAAAAACCCGAGACTGACAACGGCAGGAAAGGCCCGCATATCGGGCGCCATCAGCTGCCGTGACAGATCCGCCAGCATGGCCAGAACCGCGTCATCGAACACCGGCAACGGACCGGCCTGAAGGACGGCCTCCGGGCAAGCGGCGCCCGCCCGCCTGTGCAACGTCATACCTGGATCAAAGTGTGTCACTGCACCCCCTGACCTCGGCCGCTGCCACGCGGCCCAGAACCTTCAGATATTTGCCTTTCCGCCCGCAAGGACAATCATCCTCGCCGAGGAGCACACCCCTGTCCTCTGTCAAAAGAGAATGTCCCGGATAGGAATGCGGGAAAACGGACAGGGTCTGGATCAGACCCTCCGCGCCGGGGCCCAGGGTTTCAAGGGTCACCGGATCCTTGATCAGGACATCATTGAAAACGCTGCTATGCAGGTGCCCTTCTTCACACTCCACATAGATCGACCCGGTCTGTTCGACCATCCCATAATAGTCGTAAACCCGGGCAATCCCGAACTGCTCCTTCAAGCGTTGCTTGAATTCTTTTGCTGAAACAGCTCTGTCCACGAGCTTTTTCCAGCCACCTCCGTGAAGAACAATCGCATTGGACATGTCGATTGTCCGCCCCTCGGCCGCCAGAGCCTCGCAGAGGCTGGACCAGATCAGGAAGGTGAAACCGAAGACAAGAACGGGCTTGTGCCGATGGGTCTCAAAGAAGGCGGCGATTGTCTCCGCATCGGGCTGCAAATCGTCGTCCAGAGCGAAAACCGGATTGCGCCCGAACATGGAAAATCCCCGGATCGCCGCACCGCGCGCCGAAAACGCCCCGCTTGCACCAAGCGCTGAGCGTGTGTCGATCACCAGCATCGGCAAACGGCGCCCCCCCAGAACCGGCTGCAAAGTGCGTGTCAGGCCTTTTGTCTGGAGATTGGCCGTCTGTTTGTCGAGAACGATCTGAGATGGCGCCTGGCCACTCGTGCCGGAGGAGCGCATGGTTTTGAACGCCTGATCCTCCGGAATGCTTTGCAGCCGAAAGCGCTTGAAGGCACTTACGGGCAAAAACGGCACATCTTCGAGAGCCGTAACCAGCCGAGGGCCGCCAAAGAGCGCGTCCACAATCTGCTTGTATCGACTGCAATGGGCGTAGTGGTGCTGCGTCAGGGCGTTGAGGGTCTCACACATCAAGGCCGCTTTTTCGGCCCGGGCCATCGAAAATGGCGGAATGTCCAAAACCTCATCCATCATTTTATGGCCCTGTTCGACGTCAAGCAAATGGCCCCGCGCCCCGAAGCTTCGCGCCGCCCGCTTGAAAGCCTGACCCGCTCCTGAGCGCGATTCGCTGATCTTTGTCTCTGTTGGAACTAAACGTGATTTTACAGGCCTCTGAAAGTCTGTGGCCCGGAATCGGTCATCTTTTCAGTGAGAAACCTTCCGAAAGAGACAGGAACACTCCGCCCCATCGCAACCTATCAATGACTAGCCTGCTTCGCTTGCGATCTTTGCTCCCGAAGCAGCGGTCATCTCTTTCATAATATTGGCATGGTCTTCGCGGTCAAATTCCAGCATAGACCGGCTTTCAACAGCCACAATATTGGCCCGGAAGCCAACTTTCACCCCAAGACCCTTCAGGATACCCAAGGTTTCGGGACCGTAAGAATTGCAGGGATGGGAAACAGTGTCCACCTTGTGTCCCAGCAGTCTCTCCAACCCTGCCGCATTTGCCTCGTATTCGCGGCGCTGATGTGCGACTGGAAGTTTGGCCATGGTGGTTGGATGAGTGTGGGAGTGAAGCCCGATGATGTGGCCATCAGCGTCCAGCTCATTGACCTGTGCCGGGGTCAGCCACAAGTGCCGTGCAGCCTCTTCAACGGAAAAAGCCGCCTCTTCCATCAACCCCTCCATGAGCCTCTGATAGTCGGCATCCCGAAGGACCTGATCGCGCAGAAAACGAAACCATCGGTCCTCGCGGGTGTAGAAGCTTGCCTGCTTGAGATAGTCAGAAGCATCGAAAACCGCCTTGGCGCTTTGATAAGCCCCGGCAAATTCAACGGCGGCGCGGCTGAAGAATGCTTCATAGAACGCACTGATATCCGGGAAACCCGTTGTGCGGAACAGCCGGTAGATTTCCAGGGGCTCGACACCGCCGCTCAAAATCGACGTGTAGACAAACCAGAATGCAGTAAGCCCTCTGTCCCGAAGAACCGGCAAGGCAATGTCATATTGACAGGCCAGCGCGTCATCGAAGGTGATGCAGACCTCATGGGGGGTCAATGTTCGCTGCTGCGCCCGCTCCAACCATGCTTTTGCATTCAGAATCTCGTGGCCTGTCTGGACAAAATCGAGCAGATCTCCGAATTCTGCGGCACTGATGCTTCCTTGCGCCACAGGATGACCGCCCCCATGGAAATGGTGAAACATCAATCCGGTCGGGCGTTCAAATCTCATGCCCTTGTTTTCCTTCAGCGCCGCATTTGTCAGTCCTGCAGTTTAAAGAAATTCTCCAGACAAAAGAAGAAATGCAGCACAACAAATGTGGATTACCACACTGGAGGACAGTTTGCTGGGCGAGAGCCCTCCCCGTCCGCCGTCAAAGCGGCTTAGCCGGTCATTTGGAAAACCGGAAGCAGCTCCCCAAACCCATGATTTCAGATTGCAGGTTCTGCACGCGGATGGCATAGAAAGGATCCGCACTGCCACTTCTCTGGAAAACAACCGGAAACAATGATGAACTTCAGGACTCTCGCGCCCGTCGTCCTTGCTCTGCTGGTGTCTGCGGCCTTCACCGGCCCGTCTTGGGCAGATGCCCCGACGCATGAGCAGAAGCAGAGATTTATGAATTTCTGCCTGAAAACGAAAAAAGCGAGGGTGTGTAAATGTTTCTACGAGGGCAACGCAGCCGTTTTGAACGAACAGCAAATGGAATTGGCCATCGCCAATCTCCTTAAGGACAAGAAGGCGCAAACCGCCATCAAGGCAGACCCAGGCTTTGACATGGCAGACTATAATGCGCTTGGCCAGAAGGCCATGATCCTGTCGCTCACCTGTCTGAGCAGCAACTGACGCACTTCGCGTTTCATCGGATTTGCCTGTCGCGGCCTGCCATCAAAGATGCCGGCGCAAAAGACAAAACGCTCTGAGCCCGTGCGACATGACACGCTATGGGGCGCTGGCAACAGCCTCCCGGAGAAGACAGAAGGGGCCGCTGCCCCTTCTTCTGAAAACCCGTCTCCGGCAGGCACATAGCAAGGGCTGCGCGGACTGTCAGCCGACAAAGGCCCGTTCAACAACGAATTCTGCAGGCTTGTTGTTGGCCCCTTCGCTCAAACCTGCCTGTTCCAGCAGGGTCTTGGTGTCCTTGATCATGTCCATGGACCCGCAGATCATGCCTCGGTCGACAGCCGGGTCGAGTGGCGGGACGCCCAGGTCTTCGAACAACTTGCCGGACTGGATCAGGTCCGTGATCCGGCCGATGCGCGGAAAGTCCTCGCGGGTTACGGATGTGTAGTGGACCAGCTTGTCCCTGGCCAACTCCCCGATCAGCGGGTCATTCAGAGTTTCCTCGACCAGATCCTCACCATATTTCAGTTCAGCCACTTCCCGGCAGGTATGGGTCAGAATCACCTGATCGAATTTCTCATACGTGTCCGGATCGCGGATCAGGCTGGCAAAAGGCGCAATGCCCGTGCCGGTGGAGAACATATAGACCCGCTTGCCCGGAATAAGCGCATCATTGACCAGGGTGCCGGTCGGCTTCTTCTTCATCAGAACCGCATCCCCCGGCTGGATCTTCTGCAGATGCGAGGTCAACGGGCCGTCCGGCACCTTGATGGAGAAGAATTCCAGTTCCTCGTCCCAGGACGGGCTGGCGATAGAATAGGCCCTGTAGAGCGGTTTGCCATCAATCATCAGGCCAATCATGACAAATTCGCCGGAGCGGAAGCGGAAGCTTGCCGGGCGCGTCATCCGGAAGCGGAACAGCCGGTCGGTATAGTGCTGAACAGCCGTCACTTCTTCCACGAAAGCGCCAGCCGGTGCGGCGGCTTCCAGATCGGCGGGTTTGGCAAGAACGTTCATCTCAGTCAGGGTCCGTAGGTCTAAAATCTTGGATCAAGAGTACCTGATGTACTCCACAAGCGCTTTGAGGTGAAGCAACGCAGACCCACAAATCCGCGAATTTGCAAAAAAACATCCCAAATTTCCCTGCACCGGCAAAGAACCTGACCTGCCTTGGGAGATCACCCCAAAGACAGCCCGCACCCAAGGGCCTTGGCGAGCAAATCCCTGGCGCGCTCCGGGGTCGGGATCAAACCGCCCCACACGCCAATGATCGCCAAATATATTTTGCAAACTTAGACAAAATAGCCTTTTAAAAACAACAAGATGATAGCAGCCCCTCCGCAGGTCTGCGGAGAGACCGCAGGGCCGGACATCCCATTCTGGCACACTGGTGAAAGACCGTGCATCTGCCTATTTATGACACTTTTGGAAATTATCTGTACTAGTCTCGTTTTCTATTTGACAGCCAAATAAAAACGGGAACAATTACTGCAATAAGAAAAATTTGTGCAATATTTCCTTCCAATGAGGCAAAGTAAATGTCCGGACGCGCACACGAAGAAACAGGCCAATCCATAGCATTTGTGCTCATGGACCGGTTTTCCATGAATGCATTTGCGAGCGTGATCGAACCTCTGCGCCTAGCAAACCGGTTGCTTGGCCGCGACTATTACACATGGACAACTTTTTCCCTCGATGGAAATTCGGTTACCGCGAGCAACGGCTGCGCGGTGTCCGTCAATAAATCTATCAAAGACTTTAATGACGCCGATATTACTCTATTGTGTTCCGGAATCGACGTGGAAAGACTGCCCCTCGACGCAGATCTCGGCAACAAGCTGCGCCGCCTGAATGCGATGGGCCGCACCTTCGGCGCCATCTGCACCGGGGCCTATCTTCTGGCGCGCTACAACCTGCTTGATGGCCGCCGCTGCACGATCCATTGGGAGAACCTGCGCTCCTTGCGCGAGGAATTTCCGAATGTGGACGTGACCTCCGACCTCTTTGCCATTGACCGCAACTGCATCACCTGCGCAGGCGGGCTGGCATCCCTCGACATGATGCTGCGCCTGATCGCCATTCAGCACGGTGCCTATCTGGCCCATGAGGTGGCGGAAGTCGCGCTTTATCAGAATATGCGCTCCGGCGAATCCGCCCAGCGGCACGATATTGAAGCCCGCACCGGCATTTCCAACGCCAAGATCCTTGACGCGATCCGGATCATGGACCTGCATATCGAAGACCCGCTCAGCTGCCAGCAGCTTGCCATGACAGTGAGCCTGTCGCCGCGCCAGCTGGAGCGGCTTTTCCGACGCCATTTCAACTGCACACCGGGGCAATATTATCTGCGCCTGCGCCTGGAAACCGCACGCGACCTGTTGCGCCGGACCAGCCGCCCGGTGCTGGATGTGGCGCTTGCCTGCGGCTTTGCCTCCACCTCCCATTTCACCAAATGCTACCGGGAGCGGTTCCTGTGCACCCCGACGGAAGAACGGCAATCCTATCAGTGGGCCAATGCCAAATCCGGCACCGGCCACAGCCCGGCCTCGCCGATGCGGCTCATTGCGAAATAAAAGCTGACCCCTAAGGCTTGAGTGGTCAGCTGGACGCCCCGATGGCAGAGGGCAAAAGGCAGAGCCCGGGGTAAAGGACTGATCATGAAGAGTAGAGTCTGGCAGCCGCCATGTCTGAGGATCAGTCCATTTTGACTTCGCCGGCGCGATAGGCTTCCAGAAGGTCACGGATCTCACCAGATTCAACCCGCTGTTTCAGGACCGCGTTGAACCGGTCCAGAAGATCCACACAGGGTGAGGCTTTGGAGAACATGAAATGCAAGGTGTTCACGGTCGCGGCCCAGGGCATTTCGACAACCTGACCTTCCACCCCAAGCTGCTCGATCATCCGCTGCCCTTCGCGGCGCGCCACAATCAGATAGTCAATCTTGTCTTCAGCTACCAGACGCATGTTGGTCAGGAAGTCTTCAAATGGCACCCGCCGGATAGTCAGATTCTCTGACAGATATTGCTCAAAGCCCTCCCCGAAGGAGGCTCCGAAGGGGGCCATGCCATGCAGCCCCTCCAGATCCTTGAGACCTGACGGCTCACGCGCCAGGCTGGCGCGCACAAAAACCGCGACATCTTCCGCCATGACCGGATAAGACAGCTCATATTTTTCCAGCCGCTCCCGGGTCCGGTAGGCTCCTGCCACCACGTCAATGTCCCCCTGGTCCAACAGAACAAAAAGCCGTTTCCAGGGCACACTGCGCCCAACCGTCACGGCAACATCCAGTTCCTGAAAAATGGATCTGGCAAGATCCGGAAACACCCCCATCAGGCTCTCTGAAGATCCGTCGCGCATGGAGACAGGAAACCAGAGGCTCGACCCATTCACCGTTGCATCGGTGCATTCTTTCACCTCGGCATGAGAGGCACCTCCCAGCGCGAAGAGAAGAAAAATTGCTATGCATTTCAGCCTGATAAGATAGAGTTTGCTTTCCTTACGCATCTTCGCACCAGTTCGTTTTTCACCTTTTCTGCCAACTCTGTGAAAGACTGGCATTTTTTACAATTAAAAATTATTTTCAACAAATAATTTACTTGATTTTCATTCGTGCATCCATCTGATTTTCGTTTAAGTTGTGGCTAAACAATTAAACTTTCGTCTTTTTCACTTATCGTGAATGCAAGCGCCGGAACTCTCTCTTTTAACGGGTATCATCGTGGCGCCCCCCTTGCCTCTGGGGCAATCAATCTTTTCACAAGCCTTGGAAATCCCTTAATACCAACCTCAATAGCTAGGAACCGATCTGACCGTTTTTGGGGACTGTTCGGCAAGGAGCAGGTTGCAGGGCGATATGGTTTATCGTTCAAAACCTGGGACGCAGCTGAACAGTCCTCAAACACGGCCTCGGTGGCCTGCTCAGGCCCGCCGGACTGCGTTGCGCCGCTTGAACGGCCAACCAGGCCGTCCTGCACAACGCTCCTTGCCGGCCAATCCGGACCAGCGCCATCAGATGGGTTTCTATCTATTCAGGTTGGTATAAGGTGGTCGCATGACTGCCTCCCCCCCCAGGGTGTCGAATGCACTGGCGCGGCGCCTCTTTCTTCACAGACACGGGCTTTGCGCTGCGCCAAAAGGCAGCGGCAAAGGCGCCGATCTTGCAGACCTTGTCGACCGGCTCGGCTTCGTGCAGGTTGACAGCATCAACACCGTCTCGCGGGCGCATCACATGATCCTGTCCGCCCGGCGCCCAGCCTACCGCGAGAAAAACTTGAAACCGCTTCTGGAACGGGACCGGCAGCTGTTTGAGCACTGGACCCATGATGCGGCCGTGATCCCAACACAATTCTTTCCCCACTGGCACCTGCGGTTTGAGCGGGACCGCGCCAAGTTGCTTGGCCGGTGGCGCAAATGGCGCCGGAATGAATTTGAACAAAAACTCGATGAGGTTCTGCAACAGGTCAGTGATCATGGCCCCGTAACCTCTGCCACGGTGGGGAAAGAGGAAAAGCGCAGCTCCGGCGGCTGGTGGGACTGGCATCCGTCCAAAACCGCCCTGGAATATCTGTGGCGGACCGGTGCGTTGTCCGTTTGCCGGCGCAATGGCTTTCACAAGGTGTATGACCTGACCGAGCGTGTCATTCCGGCCGAGCACCGCACACGGCAGCACGATCTGCAAGAGACCATTGACTGGGCCGCCAGGTCCGCTCTCGGCCGGCTCGGCTTTGCCACGTCAGGCGAACTGGCAGCCTTTTGGGATCTGATTGCCCCGCAGGAGGCCAAGACCTGGTGCCAGCAGGCGCTGCGCAGCAGAGAACTGATTGAAGCGGAGATTGAATGCAGCAACGGCGCGCTGCGAAAGGTGCTTTGCGATCCGCATACGCTCGACGCGCTTGACAGCCTCCCGGAAGCCCCATCCCGAGTGCGGGTCTTGTCTCCCTTCGATCCGGCCCTGCGCGACCGCAAGCGTGCTGAACGCCTGTTTGGATTTTTCTACCGGATCGAGGTTTTCGTGCCCGAACCCAAGCGGCAATATGGCTATTACGTTTTTCCCATTCTGGAGGGAGAACGGCTGATCGGGCGCATCGACATGAAAGCAGAACGGAGCGCAGACCGGCTGCAGGTGCGCGCCTTCTGGCCCGAACCAGGGGTGCGGCCGGGCAAGGGACGCCTTGCCCGCCTGCAGGCCGAGCTGGACCGGGTGGCCCGGTTCAGCGGCTGCACAGACCTTGACTTTGAAAATGGCTGGCTGCGGGAACCTCAACGTCCAGCGGGCTCATAGCAATCTCAAGCGAGCTTGGGAGAACCGGACGGCATCCGTCCCGCCTGAAGCTTAGGCCGCCGGTCATCCAGGGCGCACATTTCTGCACGGACATATTGCGTTTGATCAAATCCAGGCCCGCCAAATGCGGCTATTCTTCCCTTTTGGAGGAACCCAATGGCGTCTACTGCTCTGAAGTCCTGGCCCAAACTGAGCGGACCGCATATTTGCATGGCTGCCGGACAGCGGGCGATGGAGCTTGCCCGAAAGGGGCTTTTGAATGCGGCGGAGCTGAAGGGCGGCAGTCTCACGCAAACGGACATCGCCGCGGTGTTCGACTTTCTGGCCGCCTCCCAGGATCTCTTCGACATTTACCGCTCGAATTATGAAGCCTGCGGCCAGATCCACCGCAGACAACCCTTTGTCGGCGCGAACAAGGACTTCTTTGCCATGTCCGTGCTGCGGTTCCTGTGTTTCGATGTCCTGCGCAAAACCTGCGCGCCCCAGATCAAGCGTGCGGATTCCGACTGGGAAATCGAGTTTTTGCAGGTTCTCACAAAATATGTCTGCGACACGGTCTCCGCCAGTTTCATTGAGGACCTCTCCAAAGCCTATCGCAGGCTGGCCAGGGAGCATGGCACGGCTATCACGGCCATGACGATTGCCAATGATGCGGAAATTCGCACCCGCGTGAAATCGGCAGCGGACGGGTTTCCGACCGAGCATATTGATTTCGTGAATTTCTCAAATGCGGTCAACAAGGCCCTGTCAGACAAATACAAGGATTACGGCCCCTCACCGATCAAGGTTTCAGAACCGGTGATTGAACAGTTTTTTCACGAGCTGCGCGCCAGTTCGAAAGGCAATTTCTTCCGCCAGCTTGCCTTTAGCTGACAAGACGGCCCTGCCGGTCAGCCAGACCAGGTCAGCACCACCTTGCCCGCCTCGCCCGACTTCATCGCGGCAAACCCGCTCTCGAAATCCTCCACATCAAACCGGTGGGTGATCACGCTGCGCACATTGAGACCGTTCTGCAGCATGGCGATCATCTTGTACCAGGTTTCGAAAATCTCCCGGCCATAGACCCCTTTCAAGGTGATCGCCTTGAAGACGATCTGGGACCAGTCGACGGGCGATTTGCCCGGCGGGATGCCCAGAAGTGCGATCCGGCCGCCCATGACAAGATGTTCCACCATCTGATCCAGCGCGGCCTGATTGCCCGACATTTCAAGGCCAACATCAAATCCTTCTCGCATGCCAAGGCTGTGCTCAACGCTTTTCAGATCCGCCTCGGCCACATTGACAGGGACCACATCGGTAACCCGGGTTGCCAAATCCAGGCGGGCCTGGTTGATATCGGTGATGACCACGTTGCGGGCCCCAGCATGCCGGGCGACCGCCGCCGCCATGATTCCAATCGGCCCGGCGCCCGTGATCAACACATCCTCGCCAACCAGATCAAAACTCAGCGCCGTGTGCACCGCATTGCCGAGCGGATCGAGAATGGCCCCGATTTCGTCATCTATGTCATCGGGCAGTGGCACCACATTGAAGGCCGGCAGGCGCAGATATTCGGCAAAAGCGCCCGGCTCGTTCACGCCAATGCCCCGTGTTTCCGGGTCCAGGTGAAACTTGCCCGCCCGGGACTGGCGGGACTGTTTGCCAATCAGATGCCCTTCGCCAGAGCAGCGTTGGCCGATGGCGAATTCGCTCACATTGCGGCCAAGTTCTACAATCTCGCCGGCGAATTCATGGCCGGTGATCAGCGGCACCGGAACCGTTCTGGCGGCCCACTCGTCCCAGTTCCAGATATGGATATCCGTACCGCAAATGCCGGTCTTGTGGATCTTGATCAGAACATCATCCGGCCCGATCTCCGGCACCGGGGCCCGGGTGATCCAAAGGCCCTCCCTGGGCTCCAGCTTGCTAAGGGCCTTCATCTGATTGCTGCTCATGACAGAACCCCCGTGTTCTTGCCTGCTTTTTCAAAAGCGGAGAGCGCCCGGTCCAGATCCGCCTGGCTCAATGCTGCAGTCATCTGAGTGCGGATGCGGGCCTGGCCGCGTGGCACAACGGGAAAGAAGAAACCGGAGACATAGACCCCCTCTTCAAACAAGGCTGCTGCCATCGCCTGGGCCAGTTTTGCCTCCCCCAGCATGACGGGGATGATCGGGTGTTCCCCCGGGAGAAGGCTGAAGCCGAGCGCTTCCAGTCCGGCCCGCCAATAGCGGGAATTGTCAAACAGGCGCTGTCGCAGCCCATCGCCTTCTTCCACCAGCCGGATGGCCTCAAGACCGCTCATGACAATGGCGGGCGGCAGAGAGTTGGAAAAGAGATAGGGCCGCGCCCGCTGGCGCAGCAGATCGACAACCGGCTGAGGGCCTGCAATGTAACCGCCAATGCCGCCACCCAGCGCCTTGCCCAGCGTACCGGTGAGAATATCCACATCAACGCCGAAATGGGCAGGCGTGCCCTCCCCCTTTGGTCCCATGAAACCGGTGGCATGGCAGTCATCCACCATCACAACCGCGTCATAGGTTTTGGCCAGGGCGGTAATCTCCGGAAGCTTCGCCAGGTAGCCATCCATGGAAAAAACGCCATCTGTCGCAATCATGATATGCCGGGTGCCAGCCGCCCGCGCCTCTTTCAGCTTGGCCTCCAGATCTGCCATATCGGAATTGGCATAACGGTACCGCTTGGCCTTGCACAGGCGGATGCCGTCAATGATCGAGGCGTGATTGAGCGCGTCCGATATGATCGCGTCCTCCGGACCCAAAAGCGGCTCGAACAGACCGCCATTGGCATCAAAACAGGCTGCAAACAGAATGGCATCATCCTTACCGAGAAAGCCAGCAAGACGCTGTTCCAGCTGGCGGTGAATGTCCTGGGTGCCGCAGATAAAGCGCACGGACGCCATACCGAAACCTTTGGGGGACAGGGCACTTCTTGCCGCCTCTTCAAGAACGGGATCATCGGCAAGGCCGAGATAATTGTTGGCGCACAGATTGATGAGCTCGCGCCCGCCAACCTTGATCCACCCGCCCTGGGGCGAGGTGATCAGCCGCTCCTGCTTGAAAAGGCCCTCGGCCTCAATCTCTTGGAGCGTTGCAGTAATTTGGGACAGAAAGGCATGGGACACGGCCATCACTCCGGCAAATTGGATATTTTTTCCATTATACCGGAATTTAAGCAGCAGCAAAAGAGAGCAAATCCAACATGACGGAAATAGACCCTGCCCCCTGAGAAGGCACACCGTCTCTCAAAAAGCGCCTCCCGCCCGACGCATCTTTTCTTTTTATAGTTTCACCACCATCAGAATGGCCCGGGCCGGGCCGCCAATGGCCTCGATGCAATGGGGCACATCGGCGGCATAGCGGGCGGTATCGCCTTCGTTGATCACCCCTTTGGCAACACCGGAGGTGACTTCCAGCCGCCCTGCGCCAGCAATCAGCTGTTCACGGGTGCCCCGCTCATGAGGCTTGCTGTCCAGCTTGCCGCCTTCGGTGAAAATCAGCTCATAGACTTCCAGCTTGCCCGCGTCCTGAGGCGGCGACAGGATCCGGATCTTGCAGCCATCCCCGGCCCGGTCGAGAGCCGGGGTCTGATGTTCATGGAGGATTTCGACCCTGTCCTCGGCAGCTTCCTCGCCGAGCAGGCCCGCGAAGTCCACATTCAGCGCCCGGGTCAGGTTCAAAAGCGTTGCAACGGTCGGGTTCGATTCACCCCGCTCGATCTGGCTGACCATCGACCGGGAGACGCCGGACAGTTTTTCAACCGCCTCCAGAGACAGGCCTTGAGCACGGCGGGCTTTTTTCAATCGGTCCGGAAGACGGGCAAGGATTTCGGAATCTGTCATAACGGAACGCATAACACAGGCACGCAGGCCTGTGCCATGTCCACGAGCCGGACCCCGTCCTGCCTGAAACCGGAGAGGCCTGCACCGGCCTCTGATCCCCTCTTGCGGTCCATGTCGCACCGGAGCCTTCAATCCGGGCAACAGATAGATCCGGCCCAGAGCCGTGTCAGTCTCTCGACCGCAGTTGTGTCCTTAAGAAATCAGCCCTCAACTGGCCCAGGGCACATGGCTCTTGAGAATGTCGCCCGGCCCCAGAATGCAGGGCTCCTGATCAAACTTCAAAAGTGCCAACTCGTCCCGGGTGTCGTGGACAAGCTCTTCGAAAGAAATCCGCTTCCGCGCTCTCAGGATCTTGGCCATGTTGAACGTGAACGCGCCGTGGCTTGTCACCCCGTGGCGGTATTCATAGGAAAATTGCTCAGCCCGGCACGCTTCGATGATCACCGGTAGATAGGCCCCCTTGGCCTTGTCCGGATCCTTCTTTTTCATCGCCTCATATTGTTTGGCTGTCAGGCCGCGCAACATGGAGGCCCGGCCGATCCGTTCTGTCGCTCCTTCCGGCCCAAAGAACTCCGCCGCCACTTGTTTGTCATCGGTGAAGGCAGCGTTCAGATGCTGAAAGCCGCGTGGAACCCAGGTGTCGGTTTTCAAATCCCATTTCAATTCCCGGTGGCGGATATCATCCGGTGGCGAAACCCCACGGATCCTGGCGCCGCCATTCTTGTGCAAGCCGCCGGAATTGCAGCAGTCAAAGATCATCACCAGTCGGCAGTCATAGGGCAGCTGGCTGTAGAGCTCGAAGATCTGCCGATCGGCAATGGAGGTTTCCGCGCTCCAGTCGAAGTCCCACGGCACCAGGGTTTCGACAAAATGATCCGGCTCCCCTTCAGCATTGTATTCCGGATAGCGCGCACCGTGGCCGCTGTAATAGAATACCAGTTCATCGCCCGGTTTCGGATCATCCAGCAGCCAGTCGAGCCGCTCCAGAATGCCCTTTGCGGTCGCGCGCCCGTCCAGACAGGTGCGGATGGACGAGGCCGGCATGCCGCCACGCTGCAGCACTTCGCTCATGGTGAACACGTCATTGACGCAGCCTTCCAGCGCATCCGACGCACTCGGATAGTCGTTGATGCCCACAAGCAGCGCCTTTTGCTCCTTGGCCCGCGATGTCTTCATGCCGCGCATGGATTTGACCAGGGTCTTGGTCTGGCCCAGCAGCGTGACATAAGGCATCCAGACATCGGCAACGGTCTGCTCATGGCTCAGATATTCCGTAGCCGCATGGTCCGCGATGCCGTCAATATCGAACGGTGTCAGGGTTTGGCGGAAGTTGCTGGCATCAATATTCACGATCGGCCGGGTGAAGACATCATCATGCTCGTTGTAAAGGTGGTGCCAGAATTCAACGCCCAGCGCCCCGATCCGTCCGTTGGTCAGGTTTTTCAGGACAAACGGGTTGTTGAGCTGGGACCCGAACGTCACGTAGACAGCGCCCTTGAGCGCCTTTTTCACAGCCGCCGCCTGAGCATCCTCATGGGCAAAAGCGTCATAGGACAACAGCGACCCCAAGCTATGCGCCAGAATGATGTCGGGCTTGTGCTTGGCCACCTCCGAGAGGATGAAGGCGCGGGTTTTGGTCTTGAAGTCATCATCCGCGCACCAGGCCACCACATAGCCAGCCGTCCAGCGAATCCTGTCCGTAACCCCGGACAGCAGACCACCCCGGCGCCTGAACCCGGAGGAAATACCGCTCCAGCCCAGTTTGACCAGCGCTTTCATGGTCTCCAGGAAGGACAGTTTTGTCTCTTCAAAAATCGGATCGTAATTCACGAACTTGAATTTCAGCCTTGCATTCGGTGGCAGCGGAAACGCATCTCTGATCGCGGCCTCCCAGCGCCCCTCCCAAGTGCCGTCTGTGTGATTTCCAAGACCGTGAATGCACAATATGTCAATCTGCTTGACCATCTTTTCACCCCTAAAAAATAATCGTATAAATTTCAATCAATACAGCCTCTATTAAAAGTTACTTTAGGTCAATAACAAACAACTCAAACAATTTTCCTTCCGCAAGCGCCGCATCCTCCCTCCCGTTGCAACAGGACGCGGTCGCATTTCACCTCATTGAAGTCGCAATTGGAACATTTGCTGCGGTGCGCCCTCCCTTAGCGTTTCGGCACGGATACCCGAGGCTTTGAGGAAAGCCCGGTGCCGGATTGGATGGAAGCGCCCGGGGAGACCAGTATGGCCAGCGACATCGAAATTGCCCGCGCCGCAAAGATGAAACCGGTTGCGGAGATCGGTGCCCGGCTGGAAATTCCCGAAGAGGCGCTGTTGCCCTATGGACGCACCAAGGCCAAGGTTTCGGCGGAGTTCATCAAAGGCCTTGAGGGACGCCGGTCCGGTAAACTGATCCTGGTCACCGCAATCAACCCGACCCCGGCCGGGGAAGGCAAAACCACCACCACCGTTGGTCTGGGAGACGGGCTGAACCGGATCGGCAAGAACGCAATGATCTGCCTGCGGGAACCCTCTCTCGGCCCCTGCTTCGGCATGAAGGGCGGTGCGGCCGGAGGGGGCCACGCCCAGGTCGTGCCCATGGAAGATATCAACCTGCATTTCACCGGCGACTTCCACGCGATCACGTCCGCGCACAATCTCCTGTCTGCCCTGATCGACAATCACATCCATTGGGGCAATGCGCTTGGCATCGATCCGCGCCGGGTGACCTGGCGCCGGGTCATGGACATGAATGACCGGGCCCTGCGCTCCATCGTCTGTTCGTTGGGCGGGGTGTCCAACGGCTATCCGCGCGAGGGCGGCTTCGATATCACGGTCGCATCTGAAATCATGGCCATTCTCTGCCTCGCAACAGATCTTGACGATCTGCAGACGCGTCTGGGCGACATCATTGTCGCTTACCGGCATGACCGAACACCTGTGCGGGCGCGGGAACTTGAGGCCGACGGGGCCATGACCGTTCTTTTGAAAGAGGCCTTGCAGCCAAATCTCGTTCAGACCCTGGAAAACAACCCGGCTTTCGTTCACGGAGGGCCCTTTGCCAACATCGCCCATGGCTGCAATTCGGTTGTTGCCACCCGTACCGCGCTCAAACTGGCGGACTATGTGGTGACTGAAGCCGGGTTCGGGGCAGATCTGGGCGCTGAAAAATTCTTCGACATCAAATGCCGCAAGGCCGGGATCTCCCCTGATGCGGTGGTGATCGTGGCAACCATCAAGGCCCTCAAAATGAATGGGGGCATTGCCAGGGAAGATCTGGGCACGGAAAATGTTGACGCCGTTGCCAAGGGGTGCGTCAACCTCGGCCGCCATATCGAAAATGTGAAACAGTTCGGCGTTCCGGCTGTTGTCGCCATCAATCACTTCACGGCGGATACGGAAGCGGAAGTGCAGGCCGTGAAGGATTACTGCGCAGAACTTGGCGCCGACGCCGTCCTGGCCACCCACTGGGCCAATGGCTCGAACGGCACCCGGGAGCTGGCGGAACGGGTTGTGGCCCTTGCCGAAAGCGGAGCCTCTCAGTTCGCGCCGCTCTATGACGACAGCCTGCCGCTCTTCGAAAAAATCGAGACCATTGCCAAGCGGATCTACCGAGCTGACGAGGTCCTGGCGGACAAATCCGTGCGCGATCAGCTCAAGCGCTGGGAAACCGACGGTTTCGGTCATCTGCCCGTCTGCATGGCCAAGACCCAGTATTCCTTCACGACCGACCCGCAGCTTCGTGGAGCCCCGACCGGCCACAGCCTGCCTGTCCGCGAAGTGCGTCTGTCGGCAGGGGCCGGTTTCATCGTGGTGATCTGCGGGGAAATCATGACCATGCCGGGATTGCCGCGCCTGCCTTCAGCCAACCACATCAAGCTGGACGACAATGGCCAGATCGAAGGCCTGTTCTGAGGCGCGCCAGACCCAGCATGCGAAAGAGCGGGTCCTGATCCGCTTTTTTGCCATCCGGATCTCCATCACCCGCCCCTGCTTCTGTCGCGTAAACGACTGGCCGTGTCGTTTTGAAGATACCGGTATTTCCGGCTTGCAGCTTAAGCTTTTTCATCGCGTTTCTGCGCTTTTGCCTTGCTGGAGCTGCCCATGTCCGAGGAAGAAGACATCGATCTCGCCGCCCTGTCCGATGACGAGCTGGTCGAGCAGATGCATGATGATCTTTATGACGGACTTCAGGATGAAATCGCCGAGGCGGTCAACATTCTGCTGGAGCGGGGCTGGGCCCCATATGACATCCTGACCAAGGCACTTGTGGAAGGCATGCGGATCGTCGGGATCGACTTCCGTGATGGCATCCTGTTTGTGCCCGAAGTGCTGCTGTCGGCCAATGCCATGAAGGCGGGCATGGGCATTCTGCGCCCGCTGCTGGCGGAAACCGGAGCTCCCAAGGTCGGCAAGATGGTGATCGGCACCGTCAAGGGCGACATTCACGACATCGGCAAGAACCTTGTGTCCATGATGATGGAAGGCGCTGGCTTTGAAGTGATCGATATCGGCATCAACAATCCGGTCGAGAACTATCTGGCTGCGCTGGAAGAGCATCAACCGGAAATCCTCGGCATGTCGGCACTTTTGACCACCACCATGCCCTATATGAAAGTCGTCATTGACGAGATGAAGGCCAAGGGCATCCGGGACGATTATATCGTGCTTGTCGGCGGCGCTCCGCTGAACGAAGAATTCGGCGAAGCCGTTGGCGCGGACGGCTATTGCCGGGATGCGGCCGTGGCCGTTGAGATGGCCAAGGATCTGATTGCCCGCCGCCACAACCAGCTCGCATCCCAGGGCTGACCCTGCCATGTTTGAAGAGGCGCCCGGCATGCAAAACGGCGAGCCTCTTTTTCCCATTGAGAGCGACAAGAGCGCGCACGACAAAGATGCGCCCCAAAAGACCGGGCGCGTGCTGGTTATTGCCTGCGGCGCACTGGCGCGGGAAATCATGGCCGTGCGCGATCTCAACGGACTGGATCATATCGATCTGACCTGCCTGCCCGCCCAGCTTCACAACACCCCTGAAAAGATCCCGGGTGAAGTCCGCCGCGCCATCCTTGAGAACAAGGAGGCCTATGACGACATTCTTGTGGGCTATGGCGATTGCGGCACCGGCGGCCGCCTCGACAAGGTTTTGGCAGACACCGGCAGCCGCCGCCTGGACGGCGCCCATTGTTATGCTTTTTTGACAGGCCTGTCCGGCTTTGACCGGATAGCAGAGGAAGAGCCCGGCACCTTCTATCTGACCGACTTCCTGGCCCGCCATTTCCAGACCATGGTGATTGAGCCGCTCGGCCTCGACTGGCACCCCCATTTGAAGGACATGTATTTCGCGCACTACACGCGGCTGGTCTATCTGTCCCAGACCGAGGATCCGGCATTGGAAGAAGCTGCCCGCGCCGCTGCCGCCCGGCTAAGCCTGCGCTACGAGCATCACCATACCGGCTATGGCCTGCTAACCGGCTTCCTCAAGAGCTGACCCATCGGCAAAAGCCCCTGGGTCAGGTCGGATTTCCACGGTCCAATGCCGCTATCAGGCGGCCGGTTTCTGCCCCTTGTGGCGATCATGAGCGGAAAGGAAAGGCACCGCATGGCACAGAAGATCATCGTGTTCTGGCGTGATATTCCGGCCCAGATCCTGATCCGGAAAGGGCGCAAAGCCGCGCGCCGGGAACTTCCGGCCATGTTCATGGAGGCGATTGATGCCTGCGCCATGCGCATCGGTGCCAAAGACAGCGAGGCCTATATGACCGAATGGCGCCGGACCGACCCGGTCGACGTCTCCGATGATCTGGAGGCGGAAGCCGACACGGCCTTGAGCGCCCTTGTCACAGCCTACCCGAAAGACCGGCTGAAAGAGCTGCTTGCCAAAGGAGGCTCCGAGCATGAGTGACCAGCCGCGCATGGCGCACGGGCGCCTGCCTGCCTCGACGGAAATGTCCCCCAGGCAAGTGGTCGAAAAGACCGGCTTGCTGGCGTCCATTCCAGCCGGAACACGGGTCTATGTCACCGATTTGGGCAACGCCCCTGAGGATCTGATCGTTGCGGCCACCCGCTGCCTGAGCGACCATAGCCTGGTCGCCGTGCCCCACATGGCCGCACGGCGCTATCCCTCTCTGGCGGCCTTCGAGCGCCGCATCCTCCGCCTGACCCAGGAAGGCGGGGCCCGCGAGGTGCTGGCCATTGCCGGCGAAACCGACGCGCCTGGCCCGCTGCTCTCCTCTGTCGCGCTTCTGGAAACCGGCTTGTTCGACAAGCTGGGCATCACCGGGATCGCCGTTGCCGGGCACCCGGAAGGCGCCCCAGGCATTCCGCCCGAGGTGCTGCGCCGCTTTTTGATGCGCAAACACGAGCTGGCCGCAGACAGCGATGCGGCGTTCCGGATCGTGACGCAATTCGGCTTTGATCCCCACCGGGTCAGCCTCTGGCTGGACGAGCTGGAAAGCTGGGGCAACCGTTTCCCGGTGCATCTGGGGGTCGCAGGGCCCGCGAAGATGACCACGCTCTTGAAATATGCCGCCTTTGCCGGGGTCGAGAATTCCCTCGCGTTTTTGAAAAAGCGCGGCGGCGCGGTGGTCTCCATGCTGTCGGGCTATGACCCGGAAAGCATGGTCGAGCCGCTGGAATCCCGGGCTGCCCTGGAACGCGGCAGCCAGCTTGACCAGATCCATGTCTATCCGTTTGGCGGCGTCCAGAAAACCGCCGACTGGCTCCACGCCCGCGGGAGCTGGTCCTTCCCCCCTGTCCCGTCCATGACTGCGAATGAGAGCGCCTGAATGACCCGTACCCTTGTCGCCTCCGCCACCCGGGAAGCCGTCATCGGCTTCGATCAACCCTTTTGCGTGATTGGGGAACGGATCAATCCGACCGGCCGCAAAAAGCTGGCCGCTGAAATGATCGAGGGCAATTTCGAAACGGTCAAGGCCGACGTCCTCGCCCAGGTCGCTGCCGGTGCCACCATGCTGGATGTGAACGCAGGTGTGACCGCCGTCAATCCGAATGAGACCGAGCCGCCGCTTCTCGTCAGGACACTGGAAATCGTCCAGGAGCTAACCGATGTGCCCCTGTCGATCGACTCCTCCGTCACAGAGGCTATCAAGGCCGGACTAGACGTGGCCAAGGGCCGTCCGCTGGTCAACTCCGTGACGGGCGAAGAGGAAAAACTGGAAGCGATCCTGCCGCTCATCAAGAAATATGATGTGCCGGTGGTTGCCATTTCCAATGACGAAAGCGGCATTTCCGAAGACCCGGATGTGCGTTTTGAGGTGGCCCGGAAGATCGTGGAACGCGCGGCGGATTACGGAATCCCCGCGCACGATATTGTCGTGGACCCGCTGGTCATGCCAATCGGCGCCATGGGCACGGCCGGACAGCAGGTGTTCAAGCTGGTCCGGCGTTTGCGGGATGAGTTGAAGGTCAACACCACCTGCGGCCTTTCCAACATTTCCTTCGGCCTGCCCCACCGCCACGGCATCAATGCGGGCTTTATTCCCATGGTGATCGGCGCGGGCATGACATCGGCCATCATGAATCCCTGCCGTCCCCAGGAAATGGAAGCGGTTCGGGCCGCGAATGTTCTGAACGGCACGGATCCAAATTGCCAGAGCTGGATCATGACCTACCGGGATCACCGTCCGGCCACTTCCGGTCCCGGCGCCGTTCCGTCCGCCGCCCCTGCAGAAGGTGGTGCGCCCTCCGGCCCCCGCCGCAGAGGCGGACGCGCGGCCCGGCGTTCGGCCGGGTAACGCCGCCACCCAAGAGATCAGCCAAACCGGATCAGACCCCACAAGAATGAGCGACACTCCGTCCATTGCCAAAGTCGTTTTCCAACCAAGCGGCAAACGCGGCACCTTCGAGGTGGGAACGCCGCTGCTGGATGCAGCCCGCTCGCTTGGGGTCTATGTGGAATCTGTTTGTGGCGGACGGGGCATTTGCGGGCGCTGCCAGGTCTCCGTGTCAGAAGGTGTTTTTGCCAAGGAAAACCTGGTCAGCGAAGCCGGTCATCTGGACGCTGCCACAGACGCCGAGACCCGATATGCGGGCCTGCGCGGCCTGGAAAGCGGCCGGCGCCTGTCCTGCCAGGCCAGGATCCTGGGGGATCTGGTGGTCGATATCCCGGCCGATGCCCAGACCAACCGGCAGATCGTGCGCAAACGGGCCGAGGCCCGGCATATAACCCCGGACAGCGCAGTCACGCTGGTCACGCTCACCCTGGAGGAACCGGATATGGAGACCCCGCGCGGCGATGTGGACCGTCTGCGTGAGGCCTTGGCGAAAAAAACCGGGTTTTCCTCCCTCACCATCGATCCGGCCTTGCTGCCCGGCGTCCAGAAGACCTTGCGCGCAGGCAACTGGACGGTGACCGCCGCCCTTTATGCCGATGGTCACGTGCCGCCCGCAGTCACCGCGCTTTGGCCGGGCAAAAAAACGACCCTTTACGGGCTTGCGGTGGATATCGGCTCCACCACCATCGCCGCCCATTTATGTGATCTTCACACCGGGCGCACCGTGTCGTCCGCAGGCACTTCCAACCCGCAGATCCGCTTCGGCGAAGACCTAATGTCCCGGGTCTCCTATGTACAGATGAACCCGTCCAGACTGCCCGATCTCACCAGATCCGTGCGCGAGGCGGTGAATGCGCTCACCGGCAAGCTGGTCCGGATCGTCGGTGCGGAACGCGGCGACATCCTTGACGCCGCCTTTGTCGGCAACCCGGTGATGCATCATCTTTTCCTCGGCATCGACCCGGTGGAACTGGGCGGCGCGCCCTTTGCCCTTGCAGCTTCCGACGCCATGGTGCTTCAGGCCCGGGATCTGGATCTGGAGCTTCATCCGGGCGCGCGGGCCTATATGCTGCCCTGCATCGCAGGCCATGTGGGCGCCGATGCTGCGGCAGCGACCCTTGCCGAAGGCCCGCACCGGCAGGACGGGATCACACTTCTGGTGGATGTGGGCACCAATGCGGAGATTGTTCTGGGCAACCGGGAGCGGCTTCTGGCCGCCTCCTCCCCCACCGGCCCGGCCTTTGAAGGGGCCGAGATTTCCTCCGGCCAGCGGGCTGCCCCCGGCGCTATTGAGCGCATCCGCATCGACAAGGAGACGCTGGAGCCCCGCTTCAAGGTCATCGGCGTGGAGGAATGGTCCGATGAGGACGGCTTTGCGGAAAAGGTTGAGGCCGTCGGCGTCACCGGCCTGTGCGGGTCCGGCATCATCGAGGCGGTTGCAGAGATGTATCTGGCAGGCCTGATCACCGAAGACGGGGTCATAGACGGTTCCCTGGCCGCCCGCACGCCGCGCCTGAAAGCAGATGGGCGCACCTTTTCCTATCTGGTGGCCAAAGACGGGGTTGAAATCTCCATCCGCCAGACGGATATCCGGGCGATCCAGCTGGCCAAAGGCGCACTTTACGCGGGCATCAAGCTGCTCCAGGACAAGCTCGGCACCACCCGGATCGACTCAATCCGCCTCGCCGGGGCGTTCGGCAGCTATATCGACCCGAAATACGCCATGATCCTCGGCCTCCTCCCCGACTGTCCTCTGGACGGGGTGTCCGGTGTCGGCAATGCGGCTGGAACCGGCGCACGCATGGCCCTGATCAACCGGGGATACAGGCGCGAGATCGAACAGGCGGTCCGGGAGATCGAAAAGATCGAAACGGCTCTGGAGGCGAAGTTTCAGGAGCATTTCGTCAACGCCATGGCCCTTCCGAACAAGACCGATCCCTTCCCCCATTTGCGGGAGGCTGTTCAACTGCCGGAGCGCAAGACCTCAGCCCTGTCTGAAGCTACCGGCAGCGGCAGGCGCAGGCGGCGCAGACGCGGATAGTCGGCACATTCCGCAGGCGTTCTCCGCGTGCCGGGGCCGGAACCAGACTTCCCCTGGCACTCACAGCAAAAGCAGAGCTCCAGCAAGCGCTGGATCAGCCCGGCTTGCCACCACAAATGCAAACGCAACTACTGATCCCAGAAAAACTGGTCCCTCAGCCGCTGCCAGATCTTTTCGCCCACCAGACAGTCATAGCGCTGCCGTTCAGAAAATTGGGCGCGGATCACCTGTGGCGGGGCCGGCTGGCGGCCGCCGATTTCCAGGATGAGCTTGCGCCGGACCGCTTCGGGAAACTGGGCCCAGTCGGTGACCGGCAGGACAAAGCTGGCCGGACCGCCGGTCACACAGTGGCGATAATAGACATCCAGATCCGCAATGTTGAACTGCGCGCCCGGACCGCCTGTCGTCATCAGGGGCAACCCATTGATGGTAATGCCCCGCTCAACGGCCGCATCCCGGGCCAGGGTGACCGGGGCGCCGTGGTTGTTGGGGCCGTCTCCGGAAATATCGATCACCCGCCGGTCCGCAAGGAACGGCACTGCCTCCAACATCCCGGCCGCCGTTGCAATCGCGCCGGAGATCGAGGTCCGGCGCTGGCTATAGGCCTCCTTGAGCAGGATCCGGTCAGCAAAGCCTTGCGCATCTTCGGTTTTTTCGATCAGGGTCCAATCAGCAATAACCCGGGCATGGGTGTCGTTTGCCCATTCGAACATGATCAGGGCAATCCTCCCATGAGCGCCCTGCTCAATTGCGCGCATCACCTGGGGGCTGGAAATGGCCGCCGCATAACCGCGCCGCTGGATCTGCAATTCTTCCGGAGACATGGATCTGGACACGTCAACGGCCAGCACGAGGGCAACATCCACCGTTTCCTGCGCCCGGGCACTCAGAGCCAGGGCCGCGAGGCAGACCATCGTCACAACGCAAGAACACAAAGACTGAAAGAAACGCCTCCACATGGGCAAAGGATAGCTGAAAATCCGCCGCGCTAAAGCGCTTTCAGCCCCTTCTCTCTTCACCCCTCGGTGAACGGTCCCAGGGCTTGCCGCGACAATTCCTATCGCGCGCCCTGTCCGGTCCGCTATAAGAGCAGAAAAACCGCACATCTCAGGGAGCGACCATGTCCGACACCGCCGCCAACGACCAGAGTGAAAAACCGATGCTGTCCACGCTTCTGCATGAGGGCGTTTACCGGATCGTGATGCAACGGCCCGAGCGCATGAATGCGCTCTCCACGCAGATGATGGCCGCACTGTCCGAAGAACTCACCAGGGCGGCCGGCGATCCGGCGGTGCGGGTTGTGCTGCTTGGGGCGGAGGGCAAGGTCTTCTGCGCCGGACATGATCTGAAGGAACTGACGGCGGCCCGCGCGGATGCGGATGGCGGCAAGGCCGCCTATGAGCGTATCATGCGCCAGTGCTCCGATCTGATGCAGCAGATCGTGCGCCTGCCCAAGCCGGTGATTGCGGTCGTGACCGGTGTTGCAACGGCCGCCGGGTGTCAGCTGGTCGCCTCCTGCGACCTGGCAATTGCCACCGATACGGCCACCTTCTGCACTCCGGGCGTCAATATCGGCCTGTTCTGTTCCACGCCCATGGTGGCTCTCTCCCGCAATGTGGCGCCGAAACAGGCCATGGAGATGCTCTTGACCGGGGAAAGCATCGATGCGTCCACCGCCAAGGAATTCGGCCTGATCAACCGGATCGTGCCCGGCGACTATCTGGAGCAGGTCGTCCAGAAATACGCCGCCGTGATCGCCTCAAAGTCTTCCAAGACCCTTCAGATCGGCAAGGAAGCCTTTTACCGGCAGCTGGAAATGCCCCTTGCGCAGGCCTATGACTTCGCCGCGCAGACCATGGTCGAGAATATGATGGCAAGGGACGCGGAAGAAGGGATTTCCGCCTTCCTGCAGAAACGGTCTCCAGACTGGACGGACAGCTGACGGCTCCGGCAGAAAGAACGGGAACCGCGTTTTGAGGCCTTGCCACGGGTTTTCATTTCGCCTTGGATAGCGCCGCACAGCCAGGGATCTTGCCTTCATGAACCATGACAGCTACTCCGACGCCTATATCAAGGGCATTCTGGACGAGGTGAAGACCGTCGCCATGGTCGGCGCCAGCGCCAACAATGTGCGCCCGTCCTATTTCGTGCTGAAATACATGCTCGCCAAGGGCTACGAGGTCTGGCCGGTCAATCCGGGCCAGGCGGGCAAGGAGATCCTGGGCCAGAAGGTCTATGCGGGGCTGGACGACCTGCCCGGCACCCCGGACATGATCGATATCTTCCGCAATTCGGAGGCGGCCGGAGGCATTGTGGATGCGGTTCTGGCCAGCGGAAAACTGCCCAAGGTGATCTGGATGCAGCTCACCGTCCGCCATGAGAACGCGGCGGAGCGGGCAGAAGCGGCCGGGATCAAGGTGGTCATGAACCGCTGTCCGAAAATCGAGTATGGCCGCCTGTCCGGCGAGATCGGCTGGGCCGGGGTCAATTCCAAAACCCTGTCCTCCAAACGCCCGGCCTTGAAATCAGGCTTTCAGCACCGGGGCCTTGTCAGCCGCAAGACAGACTGAGACCGGACTGCCCCTTGAGGCCGTTCCCGGCACTGCCTCGAAATCAATATTCCAATAGGGCCGCTCAAATGGAAAAATCCTGCTTTGACCGGCCCTCCGCCTTCGGCCAGACTGGCCGCCAAATTCAACAGGGAGGTTCTTCATGAGCGACACTATTCCAGGATTTTCCACGCTGGCCATCCATGCGGGCGCGTCCCCCGACCCGTCCACCGGCGCGCGCGCAACCCCCATCTACCAGACCACGTCTTTTGTCTTTGACGATGTCGACCATGCTGCGTCCCTGTTCGGCCTGCAGGCTTTCGGTAACATCTATACCCGGATCACCAACCCAACGACTGCGGTGCTGGAAGAGCGGGTCGCGGCCCTTGAAGGGGGTACGGCGGCCCTGGCGACTGCGTCCGGTCACTCCGCCCAACTCCTTTGTTTCCACACTTTAATGCAGCCGGGCGACAATATTGTCGCGGCCAACAAGCTTTATGGCGGGTCCATCAACCAGCTGAACCACTCGTTCAAGAGTTTCGGCTGGGATGTGAAATGGGCAGATCCGGCCAATATCGGCACGTTTGAAGCGGCCATTGACGCCAATACAAAGGCGATCTTTATCGAGAGCCTCGCCAATCCCGGCGGCATTGTCGTTGATATCGAAGCCATTTCGCGGATCGCCAAGGCCAAGGGCATCCCGCTCGTGGTCGACAACACCATGGCAACGCCCTATCTGTGCCGCCCGATTGAGCATGGCGCGGATATCGTTCTGCACTCACTGACAAAATTCATGGGCGGTCACGGCAATTCCATGGGCGGCATCATCGTGGATGGCGGCAGCTTCGACTGGTCGGCCGGTGGCAAATATCCGCTTCTGTCAGAACCTCGCCCGGAATATCAGGGCGTTGTGCTGCACGAGACCTTCGGCAATTTCGCCTTTGCCATTGCCTGCCGGGTGCTTGGGCTGCGCGATCTTGGACCGGCCATTTCCCCCTTCAACGCGTTCATGATTCTGACCGGCATCGAGACCCTGCCCCTGCGCATGCAGCGCCATGCTGACAACGCCAAAAAAGTTGCCTTGCACCTGTCCGGCCATGACAAGGTCAGCTGGGTGTCCTATGCCGCCCTGCCGGAGGACAAGCACCACGC
Source organism: Roseibium sp. AWQ4_290 (assembly GCF_056160985.1). NCBI lineage: Bacteria > Pseudomonadati > Pseudomonadota > Alphaproteobacteria > Hyphomicrobiales > Stappiaceae > Roseibium > Roseibium sp. AWQ4_290. The sequence continues at coordinate 38,035 of NZ_JBSWYG010000021.1, read as the reverse complement.
GCTGCAGCAGAAATACATGCCCAACGGCGCAGGCGCCGTGTTCACCTTCGGGGTTGAGGGCGGCTATGACGCTGGGGTGTCGCTGGTCTCCAAGGTCGAGCTGTTCTCGCATCTGGCCAATATCGGCGACACGCGCAGCCTGATCATCCACCCTGCGTCGACCACCCACCGCCAGTTGAACGACGAACAGAAAGTGGCGGCAGGCGCTGGCCCGGATGTGGTGCGTATTTCCATTGGCCTGGAAGATGTGGACGACATCATCGCCGACCTGAACCAGGCTCTGGCCGGCTGACAAGGCTACGGCCCTCTCCAGCTGCAGATCACGGCTGCCGCGCCAGCCCTTCAAAGAACAAAACGCCCACCGGAGCTTGATCCGGAGGGCGTTTTTTTCAGGCCACTCAATGCGACGGCGTGTGCGCGACATGCGCAGCCCTAATCAGGCTGCGGTCTGGCTGAGATGGCTGTTCTGGCGGCGTTCGACACCGGTATAGCTCGGGCTGTCAGGATCCCGGCGGTCAAAAGGCCCGGTGCGCAGCGCGATGTAGAATTCCTTGACTGCATTTTCCATGGCACTTGCCTGTTGAGACAAGCGCTCAGACGCCGTCTGTACGGTGCTGGCCGTTTCGCTGGCCACATTGATCGTATCGCTGACATCGGTGACATTTGAAGCAAGCGTTTGCATCGCTTCGGACGCCACGCCCGTGGTCTGTGAGATCTCCCGGGTTGAGGCACCTTGCTCTTCAACCGCAGCCGCGATTGTGGAGGTCACGGCATCCAGTTGCTGCCCCATCTTTTCAATGTCGCGAATGCTCTCCACGGCACGGTGGGTTGCCCCCTGAATGCCCGAGATCTGATCAGAAATCTCTCCGGTGGCTTTGGATGTCTGATCGGCCAGTTCCTTGACCTCGGCGGCCACGACGGCAAACCCTCGTCCCGCCTCACCGGCCCGTGCCGCTTCAATGGTGGCATTCAGAGCCAGCAGGTTGGTTTGCTCCGCAATGTCCCGGATCAGGTTGACAACCGCCCCGACCTTCTCGCCCGCTGCTGCCAGGCTGCTCATTTCCTCAACGGAAGACCGGGTCTTTTCACTTGTCTGCTGCACAACATCGGTCGCGGTCGTCACCTGGCGGGCAATCTCCTGAACCGAACTGGCCAGTTCTTCCGTGGCAGCGGCAACAGTCTGCATGTTCGTGTTTGTGCTATGCGCTGCCTGGTCGGCGCCACTTGCCTTGCCTTTTGCCTGTTCCGACAAAGTGCCAAGGTCGCTTGCCGACTGCTGCATGGATTTACTGTCCTGCATCAGAATCTTCATGATCGCATCGGCAGATTCCTTGAATTTCTCGATCGCTTCTTCCGTAATTTTGTGGGTCGCATGACGGGCCTCCTCCTGCTGCTTGTTCTCCGCTTCCAGCCGCTCCCGGGCGATGGCATTTTCCTTGAACACCTCGACCGCCTGGGCCATGTCGCCGATTTCATCTCCCCGGTCGAGGCAGGGTACGCCAACCCCCAGATCGTTTTCAGCAAGACTGCGCATGGCGACGGTCATGGAAGAAATGGAGCTGGACAGGCTGCGCGAGAGGGAAATCGCAACAAACAGTCCAAAGCCAAAGGCAACAACACCGGCAAGGGCGACAATCAGTTCCTGGCGTTCAAAGGCAGCGCTGATGTCCGGTCCGATGGTGTTCTGCCTGGAAACGTATGCAGCAACCATTGCCTCGGATTGGCTTGTGGCGCGTGGACCGGCCACATCAAGCGTCTCGGCATAGATGCTGTTACGGGACTGAACCGCCTCAAAAATCTGGCCGAAAATGGTTTTCATGGCCTTCAGATCGTCCTGAACTTGTTTGGTCAAATCCCGCCGGGTCGGATCCTCCAGAACACTCAGCAGGATCTTTGTCTGCACATTGGCTTTTTTCATTTCTTTCTGGAAACGGGCCAGCGCCTCTTCCGCATTTACGAGCAGAAATTGCTGCGCATAGTAGCGGGCCAGAAGGACACGCTGCTGTGTGCGGCCAGCATAAAAAGCCGCAATTGCATCCTTATCCTTGTAAGCACTTTCCATCACCTGTGAAAGTTTCTTCCGGGCAGCAACGCCAAGCGGGAGGAAGGATTTGTTGACAAGCTCGTTGCGCTGCTCCTGAAGCGCCCAAGCCTGTTCGAACCCGTTGCGATAGCTTTCCAGATCACGCTTGAGCGCGTCCAGCTGCGCCAGCTCTTCGTCCCTGACCTGAGGCCGAATGCTGGTGATCTGCTTTTCAACATCGGAGACCCTTTGCCGGACATTGGCAAGCGCCTGCGGATTACCACTTGCCCGGAACTTCATTGTCTCCAGGCGCAGTACCGTGATTTTCTGAGCGATCTCTTCAAACGCAACACTTGCGTGCGCGGCCTGCCTGTACTCCGCGAACCGGCTGAACGACTCTTGCGTTGTAAAAACGCTGAAGGTTGCCATCGCGATCAGAACCAGGAGGATTGACCCGAATCCGGCCCATAATTTTCGGCTGATCGGCCAGTTCTTCATCATCAGAAAAGATCTCCCAATTACGCAAGGTTATCTACTAAGGTACTGAAATTCATGAATCAAAAATTTATAAATGCGTGCAATTTATTGAATTACACCATGTCACTACTAACGAGATATTGCTGTAAACTTCTGGATTCAATAGATATTTTGTTCGGTAAAATTTTGCGTTTTCTGGACATGCCTCGTCCCTCACGGGTGCAGATCCACGCCAGGAGACCGTTGAAGGGAGCCGTTTCGGCAAACAACACCTTCAGATTGATACCAGTTTTGTGAAGAGGAACCGGACAAGACGGACGGCGATCAAGTCTTCCAGCGCGGGAAACTCGAACGATCATCGAAAAGCTGCAAAATCTATTGCCTACCCCCGTAACGGGAATGACCCTTTCAAAACTGCCAGATAGTCGACAGCCGCCGCCAGCACACATACCGCAAAGCCCTGGTGCACCAAGGCGATAGACAGGGGCACGTGCCAGATCAGGGTTAAAACGCCAAACACAGCCTGCAGCAGAAGAAATCCGCCTACATGAGCACCTGCGCGGCGTAAAGGCCCTCGCTTGCTGACGTGAAAGGTCAACGCCATCAGCCCAAGTCCGCACAGGACCAGCAGATAGGCCGTCATGCGGTGCTGAAACTGAACCGTCTGGACATTTTCAAAGACATTCAGCCAGACAGGCTCCATTACCAGCAGGCTGCCCGGAATGATCTTTCCATCCATCAGCGGCCAGGTGTTGAAGGTCAGCCCCGCATTGAGCCCGGCCACCAGACCACCCAGGAAGATCTGCACGAACACAAGTCCCAGAACACATTTTCCCGGAAAAGACAGACGGCTTTCCTCGTCGCGAACCGGAGGGTCCAGAGGCGACAGTCTGCGCGCGAGCCAAAACAGATAGGCGAAAATGACCAGAGCCAGCGTCAGATGAATAGCCAGCCGGTATTGGCTGACATCCACCCGGTCCACCAGCCCGGAGCTCACCATCCACCAGCCGACGGCTCCCTGCAGCCCGCCAAGCCCCAGACCGAGCAAAAGCCGTGGTTTAAGCCAGGGTTCGATCCGCCCGGCCAACCAGAACCCGGCCATGGGCACAAAAAACGCCACGCCAATGAGACGGCCCAGCAGCCTGTGCCCCCATTCCCACCAGAAGATAAACTTGAATTCCTCCAGGCTCATACCCTTGTTGATCAGCTGGTATTCGGGTATCTGGCGGTATTTTTCCAGTTCCTGCTCCCATTCCGCAACGCTAAGCGGCGGGATCACCCCATGGATCGGTTTCCATTCGGTGATCGACAGACCGGATTCGGTCAATCGTGTCGCTCCGCCGACAACGACCATCACAAGGATCATCGCGCAGATAGTATAGAGCCACCAGCGGATCATCGCCCGGCTCCGCTTGATCCGCTCCAGTTTCGCCGGCAAGGGTTTCGCCTGCCCGTCCAGGGCATTGTCTGCAACTGCATTCATGGGTGTGATCCGGATTGTCCCGCCGTGGATTTGACCTTTGTCCAGCGGAGATATAGGTGCAAGGGCAGTCCGGCAAGCGATGTGAGACATTTTGCCGTGCCGGACCGGCTTTAAAACCAATCAACCGGACGGCGGAGCATGGTGCCCTCATTTCGCAAATTCATTGGAATGGTGCTGCTGGTCAGCTTCGTTGTCGTCTACGCCTTCACCGCCATGGTGATCGGCGACATGACCTTGCAAAAGTCGTCCAATCTGGTGCGCTTCATCTATTTCGCAATTGCCGGGCTGGTGTGGGTCGTCCCGGCCGGGGCGATCATCTGGTGGATGGAAAAGAGCGGGAAGAACCGGACCTGATGCCGAAGCCGGACGTGGCCCAGCGGGCGGCTTTGTAAAGCGCAAACGGGGCTCCGGTCAGATACTGGTCCACGATGGCCGGGTCCTGGAACCTGCCATTCAGCGATACTCTCGGCAGCATCATCGGATCGCGCGCATTGGCCGATTGCAGCACACCCGGCAAAGTCGTGACCGAGGAGGCGAAGCCGGTCTCGCGCAAAAGGTCCGCATCGCGCAGGCTGACCGCATGGGATTTGCCATAGGGATAGGCGAAATGCTTAGGCCGCCGCCCAAGTTCCTCTTCAAGCTTGTGTACGCCGGTTAGAATGTCGGCCCGGGCGGCGGCACAGTCCAGACGCGCCAGAGCAAAGTGATCGTGCGTATGGGCGCCGATCGTCACAAGCGGGTCGCCAGCCAGCTGTCGCATCTCGTCCCAGCTCATCATTTCCCTGTCAGCCAGCGCCGCCAGATCCAGACCGTATTTTTCCGCCAGCGCCCGGATGATCCGGCGCTGATCCAATTCGCCGACATCCAGGGTCAGATAGTCGGCCAAGCGCCTGAAACAGGCTTCTTTTTCTACCGCCGTGCGGCAGGACACCCCGTTCTCGGCCCCGGCCTGGGTGAAGGTCACTGCGTCATTCTCAGCAATGATCCGCTCCAGGGCGAGCCACCAGAGCTCCGTGCTCCGCTCAATCAGGCCTGTTGCGACAAAAACCGTGAACGGCGCATTCAGCTCCTTCAGCACGGGATAGGCGGTGTCCAGATTGTCCTTGTAGCCGTCGTCAAAGGTCAGCACAGCATAGCGCTGACGGCCATAGCCGGTCTTCAGAAGATCCACCGCTTCGTCGAGAGAGATGATCTCATAGCCATTTGCCCGGATCCGCTCGACGGCAAGACGCAGAAAGTCCGGGGTGATTTCCAGGTGCCTGTTGGGCTGAAACACCTCTGCCCGCGCCGGGCGGACATGATGCATCATGAAGACCGCGCCACAGCCCTGCGTCAGCGGTGCCATTAGGCGCCCGAGTCCGGTTCTTTTCAGAAGCCGGAACGTCCGCGAGACAAGTTTTTGACGAATCCCCATGCAGCTGCAACGCTTATCAATCAAATCCGAACCGGCCCGCTCCTCTGGTGCGGCCGCTGCCATAGTCACAGAGTAGGCACGTATTCTTTAATAATTATTGCTAGATGTATCGAGGGTTGTTCCGAAGAGCCAGCACAGGGTCTCGTCATCCTCACCAATTCGTTAATACCATTCAACTTTTTTGAATGAAGGCCCGTCCCATGCCCGCCAGCAAGGCACCGATAGAGATCGAGATCTTTTCAAGATTTGAGGATCTGGACCGTGACTGGGCGGCCCTTGCGCCTGGCGCTCTCGGCACACCTTACCAGACCCCGGCCTGGCTCTCGGCCTGGTCCGCCACCTTGGGCACTGCCCTTGCGGTTTCACCCGTTCTTGCCGTGGGACGGGTGCGCGGACAGGCTGTCTTCTGCCTGCCATTCGGTCTGCAAAAGACGCCGGCCGGCACCAGCCTGTCCTTCCTCGGGCACCAGAACGGCAACCAGAACACGGGCCTCTGGGCCCCGGATTTTTATGCAGCCGTTGACACGGACCAGATCACACACTGCCTGAAGGATGTTTGCGCGCATGTGAAGGCCGACATGCTTGTTCTTCACAATGTGCCCGAAACCTGGCACGGGCGGCCGCATCCGCTGATCCTGGAAGGCGCCGCCCCGAGCCCCAGCCCGGACTTTGCCCGTGCCCTGCCCCTTGAGTTCGAGCGTCTGTTTCAGGACACTCACAGCAAGTCTTCGCGCAAGAACCTTCTTCGCAAGCAGCGGCATCTGCAGGCCGCCGGCGGCTACCGGGCCGCAAGGGCAACGGAGCACGTCGAAATTGCCCGTGGGCTCGACGCCTTCTTGGAGCAGCGCGCCCTGCGCGCCAAGGAGGCCGGCATCCCGAACGTGTTTTCGTCCTCTTCTGCCCGGCAGTTTCTGAAGCACCTGCTCGGTCTTGCCGGCGACGGCACCGGTCCGGCCGTGCTGGATCTGTGGACGCTTGAAGTGGACGGAAAAATCCGGGCCACCTATCTGTGCGCCGAACATAGTGGCACGCTTTATGCCTTTAGCAACAGTGTCGCCCATGACGACTTCCTGCCCAACAGTCCCGGCCTTGTGCTGATCAAGGAGATTATCGAAGCGGCCTGTGCCGCGCCGGAGCTGACGCAGATTGACCTCGGCCTTGGAGAAGAGCGCTACAAGACCGCCTGGGCGGCCCCTGTACCGCTGAAAGACAGCCTTCTGGCCCTGTCTTTCAAAGGACACGCCAGGAAACAGATGGGCATGCTGCGCCTGAAGGCCAAAACGGCCGTGCGCAACTCCGGAACGCTCTGGCCGCTTGTCCGGCGTCTGCGCCGCTTGACCTCCGCGCTTCGGAGCACCTGATATGTGTCCGGCTGGATTTGGTACATACCAGTCCGCCCCCTCCAAAGGTTCAAACTGACGGCTTATGCTAGGACTGGGAAACCTGAAGCCTCGGGAGATAAGTCTGCACGATTTGACCGGACCTGCTTTGTCTGCTGAGGCGGCGGATTGCGTGCCGTGGTGGCTCCCGCCCCAAGTGCGATCCAATGATGTCAGCAGGCAAAGGAGACCAGCGCTTCGGGTGATGGAAAGGAACCTGTCTGCAGCGCTGCGCGACGCGCCTTGCCGAATGGCCTGCTTCCCAACATCAAATGGGGCAGACTAATCGCCCGATGCTTCACATCTAGGCCGCGTGGCCGTCGCCGTTGCGGCGCGGATCGGGATTGCTGTCCCCCACAATTAGCACATCCACCCGGGCACCGGTATTGTGGGCCAGAAGGTTTGCCGCGCTTTGCAGCTCGTGGCTGTGGTCGGGCGCGCTGGCGGCAATGAACACCCTGTCGGCGAAGCTCAACATGCGCGCGCTTGCCAGCGTGCCGTCAATTGCCCCGAGATCCACCACCACAACCTCATAGGTTGTCCGGATGGCATCCAGCGCCAGCTTGAACCGGTCGGACTGCACCATGTCATCGGTGATCGCCAGTCGGCCCGCCTCAATGATATGGGCTTTGGACCGTGCATCCCGGTAGACAACCTTGGCAAAGGGCATCTTGCCCGACACCACATCGGAGAAACCTTCGGCGGCCTTCCGGTCGGCCTGTTCGGGAAAAACCTCGACCACCAGTGCGGATTTGCCGCTTTCGGCCGCCTTGCGCACAAGATCAAAGGCCAGTTCGTGGGAAAGCGTGTTGTCGTCAACGCTCAGAACAACAATCCTGCCCCGTGGCTCAATATTCTTCACAAACCCGGCATCCTCAGCCGTCTGCGCGCCGTCTTCGGACATTTTTGGGGCGTCAGGGCTTGGTCTCGCGTCTTGATCTTGCGGCTCCGCCTGCCCGGAGACGTTCGTGCCGGGCGTGCTGGCGCCGGGCGTGCTGGTGTCTTTAGCGCCGGACGGTCCCCCGGCCGGTGGCAGCCCGGCCTCGTTGGCAGCTTCCATATCCGTCAGGTCCGGATCCCGGTTGATCCGCAAACGGGTCACCCAGTCAGGCGCGACATTGCGGTCGTACAGCTCAAGGCGGCTCTTGGGCGCCGCCGCCTCCGGCTCGCGCTCTGTCTGTTCCACGAGCGGCGCTTCCGGGGCCGGTTCGGCTCCTTCTTCAGGCACCAGCGGAACCTCCCCGTCCTCCGGCATGCCTTGTGCGCGCGGCACGGTTTGCCCCTCGGTCGGCGCTGCCCCGGGCGCAAACCCGTACCGTGCAGAGGCCTGACCATAGTTGGAGGACCAGCCCAGCGGCTCCCGGAAGCCTCTATCCGGGCCCTCCCTTGAAACACGCTGAAGAGGAGCCTGGCCGGGCGCTGCCGCCAGACTTCCATTTGCATTCACAAGCGCATTGCCACTTAAGAAGGCCCGCATCAGAACAAAGGCGCATCCGAGAATGAAGGTCACCAGAGCGGCGACAATCGTACTCGACAAAATCTTCGGCGACACCGGCTCGACCGGCACACTCGCGCGCGAGGTGATTCTGGCGTCAGCGGGCAGCACCTGGGCCCGCAGACGCGAATCCGCTTCCTGGAAGCTCAGCATCAGCTGGTCCAGCTGCGCCGCTTTGGCATTGGCCTCCCGCTCCAGTTCGCTCAGCCGGGCCTGATCCGCATTGCTCTTGGCGGCGGCCGTCTTTAGCTCGTCCAGCCGTGCGGACAGCGCCAGGGCCTGCTGATTGGCCACTTTCGCGTCATTTTCGAGCCCCTGCAGGATCTTGCGCGCTTCAGAACGGATCTGGCGGTCGTAGTCGGCCAGCTGCGACTGAAGCGAGCGCAGTTGCGGATGGTTCGGCAACAGGGTGATCGACAATTCGGCAATGTTGGACTGAATTTCGACCTGCCGCTCGCGCAGCCGCTGGATCAGGGCCGAGTTCAGCACCTCGCTTGCAGTTTCAAGCGACCCGCCGGAGGTCAACAGCTCGCGCAACAGGTCCGCCTTGGCCTGGGCTTCCGCCTTGGACGCCTGGGCGGCAGAATAGTCGCTGCTGGTTTCCGCCAGTTGCTGCTGATTGAGCGGAATGTTGTCGGCACCGATCAGGAGATCTGCCCGGGCCCGGAAATCGGCGACCGCCTGCCGGGCCGCCTGCACTTCCTTGCGCAGCTCCAGAATTTGCGGCTCCAGCGCTGCAGAGGCCTGTTCCGTTGTCTGGCGCTTTGCAGTCGACTGGAGCTCCAGGAACTCGTCCACGATCGTATTGGCCACCTTGGCAGCCAGAACCGGGCTTTCAGCCGTGTAGCCAACCGCGATCACCCGGGTGCCATCAATCTGGTAGACATCGAGATTTTTATAGAAATGTTTGAGGACCCGCTCCTCAACGCTGTTGTCCGGCGGCGGGGACGCCAGACCGGCAAAGATCAGCAGACTGCCGATCAAGGACGGGTCGCCCCGGGCATTGAATTCGGCGATGGCGGCAAGATCGAGCTTCTTGGCAACCAGACGGGCGAGATCAGCGGATTTCAGCAATTGCACCTGGCTGGCCACGCCTTCCGCATCCAGGACGGCTCGCTCTTCCTCCGCCCCGCGCGAGGCGCCGGGGAACTTGTTGTCCGTGCTTTCGATCAGGACCTGCGCCTGGCTTTGATATTTGGGCGCGACAAATTGCAGCGCGAGAAAAACGGCTGCGGCCACGCAGAATGTCAGGGGCAAAAGCCAGCGCAGCGAGCGGCCGATGGCCCGGAGGAGGCCCCCAAGGTCAAGCGCCATATCGTCTTCAGGATAAGCCTGCCGCTCAGCGTTCATTGTCATTCATCTCCACATTCCGGCAAACTATGTCGAATTAGGGTAAGCGATCGGTTAAACACCGCGCAAATGACCCATCCGGGCTGTTAATCTTTTCGGTGCGCTGCGTCGGCGCGCGCGCTCTTAAGTCAAATCCCTCTTCACCCTCGATTAACCATAACAGGCGATGCTGTGCCGGAATTGTAGGAGAGTCTTTGATGTTAGCGAGAGCGCTTCTTGTGCTGGGGCTGTGCCTGGGCCTTGCTGCGTGCAGTGGATACAGGCAACCGCCGACGGCGTTTCATGAAACGCTGACGCAACCCTACCGCTTGGATTCCAGCGACAGGCTGCGCATCATCGTGTTCGGCCAGGACAACCTTTCAAACACCTATGTTGTTGATCAGGCTGGCTATATTTCCTTCCCCCTTGTTGGCAGCGTTGCAGCCAGAGGAAAGACCCAGCAGGGGCTTGCCGCCGAAATTGCCGCAAAGCTGCGCAAGGGCTTTATCCGCAATCCCGATGTGTCGGTGGAAGTCGACACCTACCGACCGATCTTCATCATGGGTGAAGTGCAAACTGCAGGCCAGTATAATTACGTGGCCGGCATGACCGTGCAGAATGCCATCGCCACCGCTGGCGGATTTTCCTCTCGGGCCCAGCAGTCCAATGTGGACATTACCCGGCAGCTGAATGGGGAAATTCTAAACGGCCGTGTGCCCATTTCGGACCCGGTCCGGCCCGGAGACACCATCTATGTCCGGGAACGGTATTTCTGACGTCTCGCAAATTAACGGTGGACTCATCTCCCTTTGTTAGGGTGCATTCTTGAAATCCTACGGGTTCGCAAAGAAACCCGAGGATGCAAACAGGGATATTGCACCATGACAACGAACCCGATGCGGATCGTGCATTGTGTCCGCTCGCCTATTGGCGGAATTTTCCGCCATATACGCGACCTTGCGACCGCACAGGCGGCCGCCGGATATGATGTCGGGCTGGTCTGCGACAGCAACACGGGCAGCGCATTTGACACCAGGCTTCTGGACGAATTGAAACCAAAGCTTGCCCTTGGGGTGGCACGCTTTCAAATGCAACGGCAATTGTCCGTTCAGGACCTGTCCGCAACGCTGGCGCTCTACCGCCATATCCGTGATCTGAAGCCGGACGTGCTCCATGGCCATGGCGCCAAGGGCGGCGCCTATGCACGGCTGATCGGCACCTTGCTGCGCCTGCGCGGTAGCAAGACCATCCGGGTTTATTGCCCCCATGGCGGCAGCCTGCATTACGATCCCAATCGCTTCGAGGGGCGGGTCTATCACAAGCTGGAACATGCCCTGGGCCGGCTGACCGACGGCATTGTCTTTGTGTCCGACTATGAAGCGGCCGCCTATGAAAGCAAGGTCGGACGCCCGGCCGCCAAGACACAGATGGTCTATAATGGCCTGGCGGCGGAGGAATTTGTTCCCGTCGAAATGCCCAAAACCGCCGATGACTTTCTTTATATCGGCATGCTGCGCGATCTGAAGGGGCCGGACCTGTTCATTGAGGCGCTTTATAATATACGCCTGAAGACCGGAGAGGCCCCACGCGCTCATATTGTCGGCGAAGGGCCGGACGAGGCCCGTTACCGCAGGATGACGGAACTGCTCGGCCTGGACAAGGCCATCACCTTTCATGGTGCCCTGCCGGCCCGTGAGGCGTTTAAACTGGCACGGACCGTGGTCGTGCCCTCCCGGGCCGAAGCCATGCCCTATATCATTTTGGAAACGGTTGCCGCGCAGCGCCCGCTCATTGCGACCCGGGTGGGTGGTGTTCCGGAGATCTTCGGGCGCTTTTCCGGCCACTTGATCGAGCCCGGCCATATCGGCAAACTGACCAGTGCCATGGAAGCAGCCCTTCACGCTCCGGACCGAATGGACGCGGACGCAAAGGAACTTCGCACCTGCCTTTCCGAAACCTTTTCCGCAGACCTGATGAGCGACCGCATCACCACATTCTACAAGGAGCTTAAAGGTCTGGCTCCAGCCAGCGCAGTTCCGGCCAGCGCAGTTCCGGCCAGCGCGCCCAAAGAGGCCGTAAAGTCTCCGGAGGCGCAAGTTGTTTACGCCAGATCGAGCAACAGATAATGAGCACCCAGGTATTTCAGGACAAAGATATTTCTCCACCCGAACCGCCGGGCGGCAGACCAGACCTTAGCCAGAGCCTGGAACAGCAGTTCCGGCACAGTGTGCAAGGGGCCGCCGCACCCGGTGATTTGAAAAAGGACGCAGTCTCCAGCAGCAGCCTCTCGCCAGAAGCGCTTGAGATTGCCCAAAGCCTCGGCGGCAAGGGCGCTTCGGTGCCGGTTTTGACGGGCTTGGTGCGCCTGACCGATGTTCTGTTGATCGTGGCCAGCGCGGCGCTTGGCAGCTTTGGCGCCGTGGACGCAGCCGCCCCCCTGTGGGCGTCCGGCTTTGCGGCTCTGGCCGCCACGCTTGTCACGGTTGCCTTCTTCCAGGCGGCCGACCTTTATCAGGTTCCGGTCATGCGCCAGGGCCTGTTTCAGTTGGGCCGGGTGGCGGCGGGCTGGACGCTGGTCTTTGCCATGTTCGCCCTGCTGCGCTCCACAACTGGGGCCGGAACCGCCCTCTCCGACAGTTTTCTCGGCGGCTGGTTCGTCTATGGCCTTGCCGGGCTGTGCTCCTTCCGTTTTGGCATTTATCTGCTGGTGCGCCACTGGATGTCCAGCGGGCGGCTGGAACGGCGCGCCATCATTGTGGGCGGCGGCAAGGCGGCCGCCGAGCTGATCCGAGAGCTGGAAGCCCAGCCGGACAATGACATCCGCATTTGCGGCATTTTCGATGACCGCTCCAACGAGCGCTCCCCGGCAGTGGTCGCCGGTTATCCGAAACTTGGCAATATCAGCGCCCTGGTGGAATTTGCTCGCCTTGCCCGGATCGACATGCTGATCGTCAGCATTCCCCTTCGCGCGGAAAAGCGGGTGCTGGAGCTTTTGAAGAAGCTCTGGGTGCTACCGGTCGATATCCGCCTGTCTGCCCATACAGACAAGATCAAGTTCCGCAACCGCGGTGCCTCGTTCATCGGAACGGTGCCCTTTGTTGACGTGGTAGAAAAGCCCATTGCCGACTGGGATATGGTCGCCAAGCGGGTGTTCGACCTGGTGTTTGCCTCCCTGGCCCTGCTCACCCTGTTCCCGCTGATGATTGCAACGGCCATCGCCATCCTGCTGGACAGCAAGGGGCCGGTCCTCTTCCGCCAGAAGCGTTACGGCTTCAACAATGAGATCATCGAAGTTCTCAAATTCCGGTCCATGTATACGGACATGGCCGATCCGGACGCGAAGAAAGTGGTGACCAGGGGCGATCCGCGCGTCACAAAGGTCGGCCGGTTCATCCGCAAGACCTCCATTGACGAATTGCCCCAACTCTTCAACGTTTTGGCCGGAAGCCTCTCCCTCGTCGGCCCCCGCCCTCATGCGGTCAACGCCCATACGGACAACCGGAGCTGGGACGCGGTGGTGGACGGTTATTTCGCCCGGCACAAGGTGAAACCCGGTGTCACCGGCTGGGCCCAGATCAATGGCTGGCGCGGCGAGGTTGATACCCCGGAGAAAATCCAGAAACGGGTGGAATTTGACGTCAATTACATCGAGAACTGGTCGATCCTGTTTGACCTGAAAATCCTGTTCCTGACCCCGTTCCGCCTGTTCGACACGGAGAACGCTTATTGACCCTTGCGGCCGGACATGCCGGTCCTGCGCCGCTGGTGCGGGCCCCCATCGGCCTCAAGGTCAAGAGCCTGGGCAATGGCGCCCTGTGGCTCGCCGCGTTTCTCTCCGGCTTTGTGATCGAGGAACCGGCCCCATATGAACTTTATATGGCGCTGCTCTCCGTCGTCTGGCTCGCCTGCGGGCTGAAGCTGCGGGCAGAGTTCGGACCGCTGATCATCTGCATGATGCTCTATATTGCCGGCGGTATCGCCTCCGTGCCGTTGGCAGATGATTTTGGGGAAGCGGCGATGTATATCGCGGTCTCCGGTTTTCTGGCCATCACCGCGATTTTCTATGCCGCCATTCTGGCCGAAAACCCGGACCGCTTCCGCATCATCCAGAACGGCTATACGATCAGCGCCGTGCTGGTGGCGGCCATCGGCATTGCCGGCTATTTTCACGCCTTTCCCGGCGCGGACTATTTCACGCTTTATGACCGGGCCCGTGGCACGTTTCAGGACCCGAACGTGTTCGGACCGTTTCTGGTGCTGCCCGCCCTGCTGCTGATCCAGAAGCTCCTGCGCGAATCTGTCTTTAAGAATCTGATCCTTCTGGTACCACTCGCCATCTTGCTGCTCGGCATTTTCCTGAGCTTTTCCCGCGGGGCCTGGGGCGTCTTGTGCGCAGGCGTTCTGATTGTCTATGCGCTGGCGCTCATCACCGAGCGCCGCCCGCACCGGCGCCTCCGGCTGGTGGTTTTAGGGATCGGCGGTGTGCTGGCTTTTGCCGGTCTGATGGCCGTGGCGCTCTCCATCGACACGGTGGCCGACATGTTCGCCCAACGGGCCAAGCTGGTGCAGGACTATGACGGCTCGCGGCTGGGCCGCTTTGCCCGCTATTCCCTCGGCTTCCAGATGGTGATGGAGCACCCGCTCGGCATCGGCCCGCTGCAATTCCACCACTATTTTCCCGAGGATGAGCACAATGTCTATCTGAAGGGCTTCACCACCTATGGCTGGCTGGGCGGCACGGTCTATCTGATCATGGCCCTGTGGACACTGTGCGCCCTGGTGCCGCTTTTGTTCAAGTCCCGCCCCTGGACGGCCTTCACCCAGAGCGTCTTTGCGGTTTTCACCGCCCATCTGATCCTGTCTGCCATCATCGACACGGACCATTGGCGGCACATGTATATGCTCTACGGCCTCGCCTGGGGCCTGATTGCCACCGACCGTCTGGAGCGCAAACGGTGGCCCACCTCTCCGCGAACATCCCGTCTACGGGCTTCAGGAACGACCTGAATGCGGGCTTTCCGGCGCCCGATCACGGCTTGCTCTCCAAACACCTAGCGTGGATTGAAGATCTCCAGCAAAGCCGCTTGCCCGTCTTGAGGCTGTGGAGCGCTACCCTCAGCAATTTGCCCTTTCCTGTGTTCCGCTTGGCAGGCCCTGCCAGTCCTCCGCGCGCCAGCTTGTGCACAAGCGCCGCGCAATCCTCACCCGCCCCGAACAAGCGGCTTGCGCTTGGCGGGCGAACAAGCTAGGTAGGACCCGTTCGGGCAGTAGCGCAGCCTGGTAGCGCACTTCACTGGGGGTGAAGGGGTCGTCGGTTCAAATCCGGCCTGCCCGACCATTTTTCAAAAATTCCCCGAAATATTCGAATTGATCCGGCCTGGAGCTGGTTGCATTTGCCGTTAGCTGAAGAAGCAAAAGCGTGCTGGGCGCGATCCGCGCCCCATCAACACATGCGCTGCGACGGACACAATTGCTTTTTCAGGATACGGGAACCTCACAACTCAAGTTCAAGGCCACTTGCAGATTATTTCCGGCTAGATGTGGAGCCTCAGGCGATCAATCTGCACAGGCGGAAAAACGATAAGTCCAAGAACGTTGCGGCCGCCAGCGTCCCATTGCGGTCGAACCAAAGCATCAATCCCAATAAACGCAGCGGCCAGAACAGACCGGTAAGCAGGTAAAACAGCTTTGTCTTCGATATCCGAGCCTACCGTTTCGACAGCGCGCTTGGGCAGATGTTGAAGTGGCGTTTGAAGGCGGTGGTGAAGTTGCCGGGGGAGGAATAGCCCGCCAGATAGGCGGCTTCAGCTATGGAGACGCCGTCCATCTCAAGCGCCTGACGGGCATAGGCCAGCATGAAGGCGCGGATATATTTGCCCGGCGACATGCCACGGGCCGTCAGGATCAGGCGGCGCAGGGCGTTGAGGCTGAGCCCCACCCCCTTGGCCAGGTCCAAGGCGGACACGGTCTGTCCGGTGTGACTGTTGAGGAAATGGTCAATGGCCTTCAGCCGCTCGTGGTCATGGGGCCGCAGCCGAGACGCAGGGCCCTCCTGACCGTGCGTGCGCAGCTGGCTGAACGCCTCGCTGATCAGCGCCAGAACCCGGCTTTCCAGGGCGAGGCGGCGGACATGCTCCGGCCCCTCTGGCAGGCTCAGGATCTGCTCGGCCTGGGCAATGCTGTGGGCGGAGGGCTCCCAGGACCGGATGGCCAGATCCGTGCCGCTCAGATGCGTCTCCCTGACCGTCTGACCGTCGGTCTCCTGGCCTGACAGGTTGACAAGAGCCTGAAGGTCGGTGCCGCTGGCCTCCGCCAGCTTTGCCAGCCAGCCGGCGGTCATGGTGATAACGATTTTCCGCAGGCGGTCGCCACGCCGGCTCTGCCGCCTGAAGGGCTGGGGCTGTGCGTTCCACCTGAGAAGCGCCACTGGCTGCCACGCCTTTTTCTCAGCGCAGTAGACCGGCATGGGGATCGGCAGGCCGCCAAAACTGGCCGAGATATGGCCTTGCAGGAAAATCGACAGGACGAGCCGCGGATCGCAGACATTTTCAACCGTCATGCCCTTCAGCTCTTCCGTATCGGCGAAATGTACGCTCAAGCCAGGCTGAAGCTGCAAATAGCCGATATTGCCGCGCAAAAGCCTCGTCTCCCCTGCCAGCGCCGGTTCGACGACCTGCCAGCCGGGCGCCGTCAGGGTCAAAGTGTCGAGTTTTTGGCGCGTGACATAGTGATTGCCGTGGCTGACGGGCACAAACATGCTGCTCTCATAAGTGTATCTTTGCTGATTACCTCTAATACTTGAGTTTAAAAGTCAAGTTAATCTTTGCCGCTGTCAGCCCCGCCCGCTTTGAACACATCCGGGTCGGCGGCAAATTGCACCGCATGATAGAGCGCCGGCAGGCTGGCGGGCATGTGCTCCAGTCCGGAATAGACTTCAAAGGAGACATCAACAAACCCGTCCACCTTTTTGAGGTGGCTGGCAAGCTCCGACGCGTTTGTGACCATCTGATTGGCGTCAAGCCAGGCCTGCCGGTCTTTCGCAGACATGCCGCTCTTCAGCGCCCAGCTGGAGATTTTTTCCTCATGGCCACCAACACTGAGGCGCAGGGGAATTTTCCTCTGGCCGCCGCCAGACCCCTTGCTCGGCCCCTCCTCCTGGCGCGCCATCAGCGCGGTCATGGTCGCACGGCCGTTGAACCAGAGCGACGGACTGGCCGCCACATAGCGGTCAAAGGCCTCCGGCCGGGTCAGAAGAATATGGAGGGTCAGGAGCCCGCCCAGAGAATGCCCGGCCAGGGTCTCATTGTCCGGATCGATTTGATAGCGCGCGGCAACAAAGGGTTTGATCTCGTTAATCAGAACCTTTGCAAAGGCCTCCCCTCCGCCCAGTTTTGGCCAGGGGCGGCCATTGGGCCGCTCGGGAAGATCATAGCGGTCAGCAGGCGGGGTCAAGTCATAGGTGCGGCGTGTTTTGAAATCCGCCGGGTCCATGTAGCCGATGCCGACAATCAGTGGCGGTGTCAGACGCGCGCGCCGTGCGGAAAGCGCCGTCAGGCGGGCAATGCCAGTGAGGGGAATGAATGACAGATCCGCGTCAAAGACATAGAGCACCGGATAGCCCTGAGGCGGCGGAGGGCCCTCCGGCCTGGACACATAGAGGGTCAGCCCGGTTTCAAGCCCCTTTGGCGTGAAGGGATAGGCCACCGCCCCCGGCACGGCGACGGCCGCAGGCAGGGGCTCTGCCGGTGCTTCGGCTTTGGTTTTTGCCGCTGCCGCTTCGGTGACTGTGATGGTGGTGGTGCTCTTGGACGGGGTGCCGGAACCAGCATCCGCTGGCGGCGCGCAGGCAGACGACAGGAAAATCATGGTGATGGGGACCAGAGCTTTTTTGAGCATTTTTCTCATATTTGGAATCGATAGAAGGCCGTGCTGTTCGACGCTCCGCCGGGCTGGCGCGCGGCAGGGCGCGGCGGTCAGAACTTGACCGCCAGCTTGAGATTGAAGGTGCGCGGCTTGCCATAGAAATTGAACACGGTGGTGCCGCCGATCCGCTCGTAATATTTCTTGTCGAAGACATTATCGACATTGAATTGCGCGCTCAGGTGCTCGTTGAGGTCATATCCGGCAAAGGCATCCACGACCGCATAGCCCGGCGCTTTGATGGTCGTGCCCCGGCTGACATTGTAAAAGTCGGAGAATGCCCGCAAGCCTGCGCCGACATAAAGCCCGTCCAGATGTGCGTTGAACCGGTCGTCAAAGGTGTATTTGGTCCAGAGCTGTAACATGTGGCGCGGTGTAACGGTGCTGAACGCCTCACCGCTGTCCAGGTCTTCGGTGTCCGTATAAGTGTAGCCGGCCATGACATCCCAATTCTCCAGCGGACTGCCTGACACCTCCATCTCCACCCCGCGCACCCGGACCTTGCCTTGCGACAAATAGGCGCCCGGATTGTCCGGATCGGAAATCGCCCGGTTGGTGTCCTCGATCCAGAACAGGGCCGCGCTTGCAAACAGGCGGTCATCCAGAAACTGGCTCTTCAGCCCGGTCTCATACTGATACCCCTCGCGCGGATCGATGATGTTGCCGTTGATGTCAGTCTCCGACTGGGGCTGGAAGATGGCGCTGTAGGAGCCATAGACCGTGGCATAGTCGGTCAGGTCGAACGTCGCCCCGGCATAGGGGGTGAAGTGGTTGTCGATGTCGATCTTGTCGGAGACATCGCCGGTGGTGTTGTCCGTGGTTTCCGAATTGTACCAGGTGAGCCGGGCTCCGCCGACCAGCGTCAACCGGTCCATGGGCCGGATGCGCAGCTGGCTGTACAGACCCAACTGGCTGGGATCGGAGCTTGTGTCGGTGGAATAGTCGAGATCCGGTTCGGCAACGGCCGTGTTCCAGTTGTAGATATTGAAGCTGCCGCTGATATTGCCGCGTGCCTGCTTCATGTCGCTGACCACCTTTCGGTAATCCGCACCGACAATGATATTGTGCTCCTGGCCGAACAGCTCGAACGGCTTGCTGACATGGGCATCCAGCGCCAGTGACTGCTCATGGAACTTGCGCCCCAGATAAGACATGCGCGACACGTCGCCATTGGCGGCCGCTGAACTGCCCGCATAGCCATAGAGAAAATCGACATAGCGGTCTGAAAACCGGCCGGAAACCTTGGCGTGGCCGCCGCCGTCAAACTCGTGCTCCAGCTCCGCGATGTAATCGGTCACGTTGTTGTTGAACCGGTTCCAGTCGGCAATGGTGGTGGTGGAAATATCGACATCCAGCAAAGTGCCATCCGCCAGGGTTGGCAGGCCGTTGAAAGGGGTGATGTCCTTTTGCATATGGCTGACGCTGAGGGTGGCCTTGGTGCTGTCATTCAGATCCGCCTGGAGCGTGCCATAGGCCACCCCGACCCCGTTCTCAACGCCGTCCACCCAGCTGTCCTGATGCTGCAGGGCACCGACAAAACGGCCGCGCAAGGTGCCGCTTCCGTTCAGGGGTCCGGTCACATCCACATCCCCGCGGATATTGCCGTAGGACCCGCCGGAAACGGATCCGGAGGCGCCGAACACATCCCGGGCCTGTTTCAGGCGCATGTTGATCGCCCCGGTCGGCTCGCCCGTGCCACCAAAAAGACCGGACGGCCCGCGCAGGATCTCCACATGGTCGATGATCGCCATATCCGGCTGAGTGCCGTAAATGCTGGAAAGGGGCGCGGGCAGACCGTTGAAATAGAGCACGTCATATTCAAAGCCCCGGGAATACAGGCTGGAGCGGCCATCATCATTGGCCAGCACCAGCACGCCAGGCGTTTCCCTCAAGGCCGTATCGAGGGACGTATAGCCGCCATCTTCCAGCTTCTCCCGGGTGATCACATGGGTGGATTGCGGGATCTCACGCACCGGGACCACTTCCTTTTCCCCCACGCTCACCAGCTCGCTGGCATAGCTTTCCGTGCCTTCCGTCTCATAGCTGGTCCCTTTTACAACGATTGTTTCCAGCACCGTTGCCTCTTCGTCTTCTGCCAGCGACGCGGACGGCGCCGCCCCCAGAATGGTGCTCGCCATCAGCGCCGTCATGAGAGAGCTGCGCGCTCTGCGGCCGGTTCTGTGTGCGGTTTCGTATGTCATCGTGACAGCCCCCAAGCAGCGCAAGCTGCATAAACATGAGTATTCTTTTCAGGTTTGCGCAAGCTACGGAGACGGGCCTTAAGGCTCAAGACCGTCCCCCTCTGCCAAAACACCGATTTCCTTTGCGAAATGCCCCCTTGCCGATTGCTTCCATCCGCACTGACCAGCGCTGCGGGGAGCTGCCCGCTCCCTTTCTTGCCTTTCTCGTTTGAGGCAAATTTCTGTATTGAATAGGCTTTTCCCTTCCAGAATCTCCCAAGGGCAAATCCGGGGGAAACACCCGGCTCGTCCTGCGCGCAGAAGAAAGGGATTTCGGGGATGTCCCCCGCCAGACAGAAGCCGGACACAGGACGGTGGCGAATTTGAAGGGGCCGGTTTGAACAGGGCGTCGCCCTTCAAAATTCCGTCCTGCTGGCGCTTCGGCATTCCCGAGAGGGAGACGCATGGTCGCAGACGAGCCAAGAATCACCATCGCCCCGGATGCGGGAGACGCATGCTCCAACGCTTGATTCCGCTAGGTCACTTTCGGGAAAATTACCACCACAAAAGGAGAAAATTTGACGATCTACGCAACATATTATCCATTTAACGAATTTTCCCTGGGTTTCTTGTTCAAATTTCCTTGCCTCTACCCCAAATGAAAAGAATTGTTAGTTTTCCTGTTGCACACATGGCCAAGGGTCGTGATGCAGCAGAGTAGCGGCGCCCCGCGTTCCCAGTCGAGACGTGATTCCGGACCTGTGCTCTATGTCCCTGTTTGAAGACATGATTGATGAGCTGACCAGCGGCCCCAGCGGGTCAGGTGCCGGGGTCTATGCGCGCATGAGCGATGACGTGCTTTTGAGCGACCTGCGCGAACGGCTCGACATGCTCTTGAGCCGCCGCCAGCAGACCCTCTCCATGGAGGTCTACACTTTTGTTGTGCTGCGGGCCTTCCGCAGCCTGAAAGAGGCCTAAGCGCGATGGATACGCACAGCTTTCTTTCCAGAGAGGCAGAAGCCTATGCGGACCTCTTCGATGGCGGTTTTGTCATCCGCAGCTTTGTGCGTTCCGTCATTGAAGGCTATGATGGCCGTACGGACTGGCGGGACTTTTCACCCGAAGAGCGAACCGAGATCCTGCTGAATTGCCACAGAATGATCGAACTCTTGCGTCAGGCGGAGGCGCATTAATGCATATAAAACGCGTAGATCCTGCGAATATGCAAGGCTTGGCCGGAGACTATATCCGGGAGCTGGAAGCGTTCTTGCGCCATACTGGCAGCGTCTTTCAATCCCACATGCCTCAATTCCACCGGGTGGTCTTCACTTCGGCCGCTGCCGATGGCGATCATATTCCGCAGATCGGCTATGTGGGCAAGGAAAGCTACATCAAGAACGTGATGGAAGGGCATTTCGGCAGCGACATTGCCAGTGCAATCCGCCATCAGGACCCGGCATTCGACCGGGCCGTGGCCGGAGGCTTTGCCAGAGCCACCCAGGGCGACCGGGTGTTTGAGCTTGTGGAAATGGACGTGGCGCCCCCCGGCGCCCTCACCCACCTGCCTGTCAGCTACTACCGATATATCGAAAAGCTTTGGCTGGGAACGCCAAAGCCGGTTCTGGTCAATCTGACGCTTCCGACGTCGGCCCAGTTTCACGACAATCTATTTTTGCGAGATAAAGCACGTCTCTTGGCAAATTGAAGAGAAAAACATCATCCTGTTTGCGGTCCTCCGGCGGATTGAGCCAGCGCGTTGCATAGGGATAGGTGTGGAACGCCCCATAGACGCCGCCGAGGGACTTGCTCACCCGGTCCGCCCGCGCCAGCCCCAGGCAGGCAGTTGCATCCTTCCAGGTGGCCAGTCCCAGATAAAGGTTCATGCGCGCAATCAACCCCAGACGCTCCAGAGACTTGCGGGCCGAGCCATGCCCGGACACGTTGAGCGCATCTCCTGAATAAATCACCTTGCCCTGAATGTCCGTCATCGGTGGACAGACCCAGTCCAGATCGACCGGATGTTCGGGCCCGTAAAGCCGGCTCAATTGCGTGCGGTGATACGCCAGATAAGTCATGCTGCCGGTATCGAACAGCTGGCTGCAATAGAATGACACCGGCTCATCGCCCTCCAGCGCTACATGGCAAAACCCGTTATGGCCGTTGAAATCAAAAAACCGGGTGTGGAAAAAAGGAGTCACATTCTTTCCGCACGCCTCAAGCAGCGGCACAACCTCGCCGAAGTCCCTCAGCACCCTCACGGAGCATCCAAGAGTATAAAGCCGCGCCCGGCAGGCGGAATAAGCGTTAAACAACGTAGAGACGTCTTCAGGTCCCAAGGAACCCCCCATTTGGCTGACAAACTGATCCGAATGGATGCGGACGGTGAGAATAAACGGGACGATCTTTTTCCAGTCTTCCTGAGAAACCGGCTGCTCACGGCCCCAAAACAGCGCCAAGCAACCCCTGACTTCAAGGGGACACATTTAATCGGTATCGTTTTTTTTGACTAGAAAAAAGTACCTAATTTACCATAAATTGAAGATTTCTTGGAAAACAGAGCCGCCTCAATTTCAGTAAAATTTTATATATTTTAAGAAACCATCAAAAATCCGCGCGACACTCGCACCCTAATACAGAATTTTGTTAGGATGCAACCTTAGATATACCACCTCAAGAGCATTCAAGATGCTAAATCTATTTAAGTATTCAAATACAGTCAAAGCCACAACTATGACATGAACATTCCCTGGAAAGACGCAATCACTCTCCTGCCCGGCAGCTGAGCGTATTCTGAAGATGAAGAGCAAAGCGGCATATCTCCCAACCAGCCTTGCTAGACATCGGTCAGGGAGCGCTCAAAACTGGAGGCAATAAACAGGCTCCCCACCGCTGCGGATCATTGCGCCGCAAGTCACGCCGCAGATGCAGCGCCAGCAACCCGGGCTCCAGTGTGTACCGCATTCATCCGGATTGAACCCACTTTGTCTTTCACGTTGAAAAATCTGAAGGAAAGGCAGCGAAAGGCCAGCCTGTTCGCGGGTCGACAACCTCCAAGCCGCCTCTCAAATCCCGGCTTGCGCCTGATGGACTTCGATCAGCCCGTTCCTCAAGCCGCTTCTTCGGCATTGCTGGTCACCTTGCCGATAAATTCGGACAACCAAGCGATTTCCTTGAGATAAACTTCCATGCTGAGGGAGGCGAGTTCCATGAGCAGTGCTTGAGGATCCGGATTGTCGAAGCCGGTTTCCTTCAAAAAGGTATTGTACTCTTCCCTCAAAGCCTTTGGCACTTGCATTTCGGCCTCACGCATATTTGGTCGCCACACACTCACCGGCGCCCCACCGACACCCGTTAAGGCATCGTTAAGAACCTCCAGCCAAAGCCGGTATCGTCAGTTTTTCCCTTTCCACGCTATCCCCAGTTCTGCACAGTGCAGCTCTGAAAAACGCAAGAAATTGGCGAAAACTCAGATACAAAGCCTTAAACCTCTTGCAATATCGCGGCCGAATCTTCGACCGTGATAAGAATCGCAAGTATAAACCCTTAAAGCCTCGCTGATGAGCCCGGAATGAGCCAGTCCACAGACCTTTCATTCGATCCCCTGTCGGCCGCCTTCGCGCAAGACCCCTACCGGTTCTATGCAGATCTTCGCGCCCGGCCCGGTTTGACTTATTTCAACGCGTTCGATGTCTGGCTCGCCTCCCGGTTTGAGGATGTCAGTCAGATCGTGGTGCATGACAAAATGGTCCGGTCCATGGAGGACATCGCATCTGCGGAGGAAATTGCGGCCCAGAAGCGGGCTGGCAACTGGCATGACATGCCCCATCATGCACGCTTTGTGCAGTTCTCCCTGCTCGATAGCGACGGGCCGGTCCATGACCGTTTGCGCAAACAAGTGTTCAAATTGTTCACTCCAAAAATGGTGAACACGCTTCGCGAGCACATCCAGACCTATGTGAGCGGCCTGATCAACGGGCTGGCGGAGCGGGACGGGATTGACTTCATCGAGGATCTCGCCGCCCATGTCCCGGGCCACATCATTGGCCGGGTTCTGGGCGTTCCCGACGAAGACTGCCCGCAATTGCGCATCTGGTCGGAGAACATCGTCCAGTTTTTCGACATTGACCGGTCCGATGCCCGCAAGGAGCTGGCGGAGCGCAACACAACCGAGTTCTACCTGTATCTTCAAGAGCTGAAGGCCAAACGAGAAGCCGCACCGAAGGACGATCTCCTCTCCCTGATGATCGAAGCGGAACGCCAGGGGCAGATCTCCCATGACGAGTTTTTCTCCACCGCCATGCTGATCCTGATGGCCGGTCACGGCTCGACCATCGATGTTCTGGGTAGCGGCCTTCATGCACTGCTGACCTTCCCGGACCAGATGCAGCGGCTGCGGGAGGAGCCCGCCCTGATCAAGACAGCGGTCCAGGAAATGTTCCGATATGAATCACCCCTGCCCTTTTTCCACCGCTACGCGAGCGAAGAGGTGGAGATTTGCGGCCGCATGTTTGCGCGCGGAACCAAATTCGGTGTGCTTTACGGATCTGCCAACCGGGATCCGGCCCAGTTTCCGGACCCGGACAGATTTGACGTCGGCCGCGCGCCCAACTGGCACATCGCCTTTGGCCGCGGCGCCCATTTCTGCCTTGGCAACCACCTGGCCCGGCTCGATATGGATATTATTTTCTCATTCCTCCTCAATCGGTTCAAGACAATCGAGCTGGCCGATGCCACAGTGCCCTACAAACGCGGGCTCTCTGTGCGCGGGCCGGAGAGACTTCGGATTGCCTGGCAACGGCATAGCTGAGCGCAGATACACAAACGGACAAAAGGCTGACTTTGATGCGCTTCTGGACATTTCTCATTGCCTTTGCAACCGGCAGCTTTCCAGCCGCTCTTCTTGCAGACACGATCTCTCTCGGGCCCCGCCCTGCCTATCTGGTCAGCCAGATGGCGGACACACCCTTGAAGGAGAAGCTGGCAAGCTGCATCGGCCAGCCAGTAAAACGGAGCCTTTTTTCCATCAGCCATCGCGGCGCGCCGCTACAATTTCCCGAACACACCGAAGAAGGTTATCGCGCAGGAGCCATGATGGGGGCTGGCATTCTGGAATGCGACGTCACCTTCACCAAGGACAAGGAACTGGTCTGCCGCCATTCCCAGAATGATCTGCACACCACAACCAACATTCTGACCACGGACCTTGCCGGGAATTGCACCTCCGGTTTCACGCCTGCAAAAGATGGTACGCTGGCCTCTGCCGAGTGCCGCACGTCGGACCTCACCCTTGCCGAGTTTAAGAGCTTGCGTGGCAAGATGGACAGCGCCGACAAGACGGCCCAAACGGCAGACGACTACCAAAAAGGCACGGCACCCTGGCGCACGGAGCTTTATGGCGGCACTGGCACTCTGTTGTCGCACGCGGAGTCCATTGCCCTATTCAAGCATCTGGGGGTCAAGTTCACCCCCGAGCTGAAAGCGCCCAAAGTGGCCATGCCCTTTGACGGCTTCACCCAGGCCGCCTATGCCCAGAAACTGATCGATGCGTACAAAGACGCGGGCATTCCGCCGGAAGATGTCTTTGCCCAGTCCTTTAATCTCGATGACATTCTCTATTGGATCCAAAACGAACCGGACTTCGGCAAACAGGCCGTTTATCTCGATGGGCGCAGGGATCTCGACCCTCAAGATCCGTCGACCTTCCAACCTTCCATGGCGGAGTTGAAGGCCATGGGGGTGAACTATCTGGCCCCGCCGCTCTTTGTTCTGTTGAGCCTTGAGGATGGAAAAATCGTGCCATCCGTCTACGCACGGGAGGCCAAGGCCGCCGAGCTCAACCTGATCACCTGGACCCTGGAACGCTCCGGACCTCTGTCCAGCGGCGGCGGCTGGTACTATCAGACGGTGAGCGCGGCCATTAACAGTGATGGCAAGATGCTGGAAGTGCTCGACGTGCTCGCCCGAGATGCGGGTGTCAAAGGGGTCTTTTCGGACTGGCCGGCAACAACCAGTTTCTACGCCTCCTGCATGGGCTTACCCTGATGCGCCCCTGGCGCCCGTTGCCGCCTGCCTCAGCCGCTGTCCGGCTCCAAAGCTGGCAGACTTCTGCCGGTTGCCAGCCGGTTTTTACAGCTCATTTCTAGTCTGCCCGTAGATTTCCAAGCCTGTGTGCGGTCAGACACTTGAAAACATTTACATTGCATAACGTAAACGGCCAGCTTCTTCATTCGCAAACCGCCCCTCTGACTGTGTCAGATAGGAATACCAACCGCAATGAACAGGACCCCATCTCACCTTGTGCTCAAGTCAGTTCATATGGTGGGCGTTCCAGAGGAAAGCTGCCGCCTGCTTTCCAGTGCCAATGATACGGATGTGGAAATGCTGATCTGTGGTGATGCGATGAACCTCATCCTGTCCGGTTGTACCGTGCACAGATGCGCACCCCCTGCTCGATGTTTCCACACGCCCTGTCCGGCCGCTGCGTCACTTAAGTTCCATCAGCACCCCTGCAGCCCTCGCGGCCTCTAAAATTCAAATCAATTTGTTTCGAAGTCTGATAAGTACTTCTTCACCTATTCTGTTTACGCTTCGTCCGATTTCGTTGAACATTTATGGTCAAACCGTTGAAAACGCACCCGCTTGCAAGCGTGGACTGTCAGGTCCTTTTCCGGGACCTCCAGCCACTCCCCCGTCCCGCCCTCACGGCCCTCGTCGAGGAAGCTGCAGCAGGCATCGGCCTTGAGCCCGAAACCTGTTCGCTGATCGCAAGTTCTGCGAATCTGGATTTCTGTTTTCTGTGCGGCGGCCTGCAGCTTCAGATTACCCAGTCGGTGCCGTTCAAGGAAGATGACTATCTCCAGATCGCGCTGGACACATTTTCCTTTGAAAGCAATGTCAGCTATGCACCCTCCATTGATCCGGACCTCATCGCCTGTACCCATATTTCTGTTCAGCCGCGCTCCACGGCCTCCAGTGAAGACGGCCAGCCCAGTGGAGCAACAGCCGCGTTTGAAACCGCTGCTGAAAGTTTCAAAGCCATGGCGCTGGCAAAGGCGGTTGCGCTTCTGATTCTTGCAGAAACAGACGCCGAGGCTGTCTTCTGGGGCCCAAGCACATTTTACCTGGACGCCGCATCATTCAAACGGATCGCCGAAGCCAGCAATCCGTTGCTGCTCTATCTCCATTGCCTCATCCATGTGCGCAAGGACCCCCATACGGGTGAAGCCCTTACCGGCGTTGCCACATCCGGCGCCCAATGGCTGACGGGTCACATGATTGACATTCCGCCCTGTCCGGAACCTGCGAACGTTCTGGTGGAACAGGCGTATGACTTTGTCGCCCAGTCCCTGAAGGCCGGGGACGTTGTGCGGGAGGCAAGCCAGTTGGAGACCGGCGCTCTTGATCTGACCCTCACCCGGCAACCCGCGGAAGGGGTGCGGCCCGCACGGACCACCCTCACCTTTCAGCCGCCTTTAGCGCCCAGCCATATCTATACGCCGCCTGCTCTGGACGAGGACGAGAGCGCCTTCGCAGAAGACGGGTTGAAAGAGCCGCAAGACGAACTGGAAGAGGTGTTCGCTGATACAAGCCCTGGCAATCCGGACACCACGCCCGAGCCGAAGCTTGATCCGGGTGACCCGATTGATGCAGCCATCTTGGACCGGCTTGCGGCGATAAAATTTACGCCCCCGGAGGAACGCGGCGCGGACGAAGCCCCGCAAGCCGCTGAAGATGCTGTCCCGGAAATGTCCGGCCCCGCGCCGGAGATCACCCCGGTGGCGCATAGCGGCGAGGATGACCACACTCCCTCTCCTGACGACTTGCCGGAGCCGGAAACGGCTTTCACCGAAGATGCGGCTGCGCTGACTGCCCGGCTGGCGGTAACAGAACCGGCGAACACCGGCACTCCTGTTCCTGACACCCCGCCCTCACCAGAGAGCAGTCGGCCACAGCCCGTCAAACGAGCGAATGGGCGTATGTCCATGGCCGAACTCAGGGATTTCGCCCGGGAAGCTCAGGTCAGCCTACCGATAGAAAAATCCCGGCGCGCGAAAGCAAACGGGGCCAATGGCTCCCGCCTCATGGGTAAGATTTTTCCAAGAAAATCCGGTTGACCGCTGGATCAGCGCCATCGTGGCAAATCGCGTTTTAGCGAAGCTGCCCTTGGCGGCCTGATACATAGCGTCATTCCGGCGGTCACTCTCCTGATACATAGCGTAATTCCGGCGGCCACTCTCCTGAGCCTATGATGCGGGGTCGTAGCACACGCCCCAAGAGGGCTTAAAGGAGAGTGAACCCCGGAATGACGCTATGTATGAGATCAAAGAGTTAAAGTGAAAGGCAAGACTGTTTGTCTTCACAATAACGCGGCAGGCTCCAGCGTTCTGCCCGCCTAAGAAGCGTCAGCGCGCCTGGTCCAGAGTGCGCTTGCATTCCAGCAGTTCGAACAGGGTTGCCTGTAGCCGACGGATATCTTCCCGGGACACGGCGGCCTGCCCCACTCCCTGGGAGGCTTTATCGCCCCGCAAACGGTTGAGAATGTTCAGCCCACCAGTTTGAGAATGCGCCTGGGCGGCGTCCGGCCCGTCATCCGCCAGCACCCCGCTTGGCAAGGCGTCTGTGTGAGCCGGCATCTGTGAAGGCGCTGGGGCTACGGCCTCCTGGGCATCATTTGCCTGACTGGCCACGGCCTGGAGCGGCGAGGCGTCTTCCCGCCAGATCTGCATAACAAATCGCTGGCCCTGCTCCTTCAGGATGCGCTGGACACCCTTGATCGTATAGCCTTCGCCATAGAGCAAATGGCGAATGCCTTTCAGGAGCTCGACATCATCAGGACGGTAATAGCGCCGTCCGCCTCCCCGTTTCAGAGGCTTGATCTGGGAAAATCTGGTCTCCCAGAACCGGAGCACGTGCTGCGGCAAGTCCAGATCTTCTGCGACTTCGCTGATTGTTCGAAAGGCGTCCGGGCTTTTGTCCTGAGAGCTCATTCCGTTCCGATTACTTGCTTGCCTGTCCTGTCAGCGCATCATTGATCCGCTGTTTCAAAACGTTGGACGGCTTGAAAACCATCACACGGCGCGGTGAAATCGGTACTTCCTCGCCGGTCTTCGGATTGCGGCCTATGCGTTCCCCTTTGGAACGGACCACAAACGACCCGAAGCTCGACAATTTTACCGATTCTCCAGTCACAAGACAGTCTGAAATTTCAGAAAGTACACGTTCGACCAATTCTGACGATTCTGTGCGCGACAAGCCGACTTTTTGATAAACGGCTTCGCACAGATCCGCACGGGTAATAGTCCGATTGCCCATAACCCCTCCACAATGACGCCATTGATCTGGCTGATTTTGAAAGAGAACTTCAACGCAGGCGCTTACGGTATTGCCTCAAAGCGGGCCGGTCAACCGCAACTCTGCCTCAAGATCACATTTGTCGGAAAAACGCGTCCGGCGTGCTACCAGCGCAACAGAACCGAGCCCCAGGTAAACCCGCCGCCCATGGCCTCCAGCATCACAAGATCGTTCTTTTTGACACGTCCGTCCCGCACCGCCGTATCAAGGGCAAGGGGAATGGATGCGGCCGAGGTGTTGCCATGCAGTTGCACCGTCGTCACAACCTTTTCTGACGCAATTCCGAGCTTCTTTGCGCTGGCATCAATGATGCGCTTGTTAGCCTGATGCGGGATGAACCAGTCCAGATCGTCCGATGTCAGTCCCGTGGCCTTATAGGCATCTTCAATCACATCCGTGATCATGCCCACCGCATGTTTGAAGACTTCCCGGCCTTCCATGCGCAGGTACCCGACAGTCTGGGTAGAGGACGGCCCGCCATCTACATAAAGCTTGTCCTTGTGGCGCCCGTCGGAGCGCAGATGAGACGTCAGAACGCCACGGTCGCTGTTCAGGCCGGCCCCTTCGCTGCGCTCCAGAACCACGGCCCCAGCGCCATCGCCGAAGAGAACACAGGTCGTCCTGTCTTCCCAGTCCAGAATGCGCGAAAAGGTCTCCGCGCCAATCACCAGGCAGCGCCTGGACAGACCCGCCCGGATATAGGCATCCGCCGTGGTCATGGCATAGACGAACCCGGAGCAGACCGCCTGCACATCAAAAGCAAAGCCTTGGGTGATGCCCAGCCGGGCCTGCACGGTGACGGATGTGGCCGGAAAGGTGTTGTCCGGGGTCGCCGTCGCCAGAATGATGGTGTCGATCTCGCCCGCCTCGCGGCCGGCACTCTCAAGCGCCCGTTGCGCAGCCGCAAAAGCCAGATCGGAGGTCACTTCACCATCGGCAGCCACATGGCGCTGGCCAATTCCGGTGCGTTGAACGATCCAGTCATCGGAGGTGTCCACCATCCGGGCCAGATCACTGTTTGTCAGAATTTTCTCCGGCAAATAGCTGCCGCAGCCTGTCACGATTGAACGAATTACGCTCACAAATCACCTTCCACTGCCGGCCCGGCTTCTGCGAAGCGGCCACGATGGTAATGCACAAGATCCTGGGATATTTTTTGTGTCAGGTCGTTTTTCACCATGTCATAGGCCAGATCGATTGCAGACGCATAGCCTTCCGCATCCGTCCCGCCGTGGCTTTTGATCACGATGCCGTTCAGCCCCAGAAAGACGCCCCCATTGACCTTGCGCGGGTCCATTTTCTCCCGCAGCAAATCAAAGGCGCCCTTGGCGAACAGATAGCCTATTTTGGACATGAATGTCCGGTTCATGGCCGAACGCAGGTAACTGCCGATCTGTTTGGCCGTGCCTTCTGCCGTTTTCAGGGCAATGTTCCCGGCAAAGCCTTCCGTCACCACCACATCGACCGTGCCCTTGCCAAGGTCATCCCCTTCCACGAAGCCCGCATAGTCAAGTGAACGCAGCGGGGTTTCGCGCAGCAACCGGCCTGCCGTGCGCACTTCTTCCAAGCCTTTGACCTCTTCCACACCAATATTCAACAGGCCAACGCTCGGGCGCTGAATGCCAAACAGGGCCCGGGCCATGGCGCCGCCCAGAATCGCAAAATCGATCAGCTGCTGGGCATCGGCGCCAATGGTCGCCCCCACATCCAGAACAACCGACTCCCCACGCGTGGTCGGCCAGATGGCCGCAATGGCGGGGCGCTCGATATTGGCCATGGTGCGAAGGCAAAATTTTGACATCGCCATCAATGCACCGGTATTGCCGGCAGACACGGCAACCCGGGCATCCCCGGTTTTGACCGCTTCGATCGAGCGCCACATGCTGGAGCGCCAACGGCCCTGCCGCAGCGCCTGGCTGGGTTTGGTGTCCATTGCAATCGAGATGTCGCAATGATGCAGCTCCGAAGCCTCCCGGACACGCGGATATTGATCAAGAAGCGGGCGGATGACTTCCTCATTGCCATATAGCAGAAACCGGATATCCGGGTGGCGCACGAGTGCGATTTCCGCTCCGGGAATGACGACGTCTGCCCCGTTATCACCGCCCATGGCATCCAAGGAAATCGGAATTGTGTTCGCCATTCAAAAGGTCTTTTAACGTTTCGCTATTGCAGGCCTCACCGGATGGGACGCCCAGGAAGTACGGCCTTTTCCGGAGGGCCCGGATCGGGCGCGAACATAACGGTTTTGGTCCGGGTGACAACCGTTTTCATGAAGTCTTGCAGAACTGAATGTCAAAACCGGTCTGCAAAACTGACCTTGTACACATATTCCTTAGTCATTCGCTTTCCAAATCAGTCTTCGGCTTTGTCTTTCAACGCCTTCAGCGCCGCAAAGGGGGATGGCTCTGCTCCGCTGTCGTCTTCAACCTCGAGCTCTGCTTCCGTGCCCCCGCCGAATTCCGCTCCGGGCTTTCTGGGAAAGGTGTCGAGCGACAGGGCCAATTCCTCGCAGATGACAGCGCCGAGATCCAGAACGCCATCCATCATCACATCGGGCGGATCAAGAGAGTCCAGGTCAATTTCGATCTCACCGTCGTCATTCAGATCTTTGATCTTGCGGGGACGGCTGGACACGGGTTCAAACGTGCGGTCGACTTCCAGCGCAAGGTCCGTTTCAAACGGCTCCAGAGAGACAACACAGGTCTGCCGGATCCGGGCCTTGAGGGTTCCAACCACCCGAACCCCTTCCTTCCGGTAGGGCTTCAAGGTGAAGCGGGCTGCCAGAGCCGGAAGGCCCAGAAGGTCATAGGTGCTGGCGATATGCTTCAAGGCAGCTTCGTCCGGCTGAACCGTCAAGGTCTCGTCCTTGTCCACCACCCGCTTTGCCGTGACGGGAAAGGAATAGGGAAAGCTCTCTGCTGGGTTTGTCATTCTTGTTCTTTCTGCTTCATCTTTCATGCGTCTTCTGACGCCTTCAATGTGCGGGCATTAAGGGCGCGCAGCCGCATCTAAACAGGCGCTTTGGAAAAAGGGGCCGGATCGGGCCAGTCCAGTCCCCCTGACAAAAGGTCTGCGGCCGGCTGGCTGGACAAGCGGTCTGCGACCTCCAAGGTATAAAGCGCCAGACGCATTTGCGCGATGGGCTCTTCCTGCCCGGGAAAGAGGTTCCGGCCGATTGCCGCTGCCAGGGCGTCCGCGTTCCGAGCGTCAATGGCGGGCATATAGGCGTCAGCACGGCCATAAAAAGCCTCGCCCATCGCCTTGATCTTTTTCGGCACCCGGGTGTCACTTACGCCCATTTCGCGCAAGGAGGCGTCCATATCCTGGAAAAACAGGTCAAACACCTCCTGCGCAAACCCGGATGCCTCTGCGTCTTCACCGCGCATCCGGCGGAAATACATGACCGCATGCAGCACGATCAGGTCGAAACGCCCGTCGATCGTGTCGGGCACAAGAAAGTCTGTGTAAAACACCGGTTGCCGCGCTTGAGCCACGATTTCACAGTAGATCTTGTGCTCTGCGTCTCGGGACCGGCGGCGGAACAAGCCAAAAACCATCTCGGGTTCCTTGTAACTCAGGTGTTGCCTTGTGCCCTATCCCAAGATAGTGACTTTTAAAAGCAACGAAATTCAAGATAAGCCAGACAGGTCTGGCGAAACGGGACTTCTTAGATGAACCTCAAGGCAAGCGCCCTGTTCCTTCCGCTTCTGGCCACGCTGCCGCTTGGTGGCTGCTTCACCTCCACCTATACACATGGACATGTGGTCACCACTTCCATGCTCAACCAGGTGCAGGTCGGCTCCAGCCGCGAGCAGGTGGAACTGGTTCTCGGGTCCCCGTCGACTACGTCCAGCCTCAGCGGCGATGCTTATTATTATATCTCCCAGAAAACGGCGACCACCGCCTTTCTGGCCCCCGACATTGTCGAACAGCGCGTCGTTGCGATCTATTTCGACAAGGATGGCTATGTTCAGGACATCGGCAACTACACACTGGAAGACGGCAAGATTGTCGACATCGTCACCCGCAAGACCCGCACCGGCGGCGCTGATTACGGCTTCCTGACCCAGATCCTCCGCGGCGCCACAAACCCAAGCCTCGGGCTCTAAACCAGGGGGGCAGCCCCCTCTCCCCTATCAAAGGGTTGGTTTGACCGGTGCGGGACGCAGTTGTGAGCTTTTTTGGATTTTCTGCTGAGTTTCTTCCAGCGGAATTGCAGCAAAAAGGGTCCCGACGGCTAGGACACTGCACCGGACAGAAAAGCTTTTCATTTTCGAAAAGTGGTTTAATACAGCGAAGCCTGTTCACGAACCATGCTAAAGAGAAAGATAAAAGGTAGTGGAACAACGGAAACACAATTGTTGCCAATGACCCCAAAATGTTGATCGATCTTTTCCTGTTCCCGCTCTTCGCGGCAGCCCTCTCACTCATTGGATTGGGATTTTGGGCCACATCCAAAAAAGCATTCGGATTTCACGGAGCAACGCTACCCCCGTTCCTCCTTCCTCTTCTCGGAGCTTTTGCCGCAGGCTTTGCATCTTTAATTGTAAATTTTTTCAGCCCTGTCGCTGTCTCGATAACCTACACGACGCTCGGCACGCTGTTGGTTGCAGGCCTGATTACAAGCAGCCACTCTGAAAGAAAGTCCATTCTTTATCTCAGCCTGCTGGCAGCACTTTGTACCCCACTCGCTGCTGACATGCAGCCTGGACCAGACGCAGGCCTCTACCACCTGCCACACCAGTTGTGGCTGCGCGATCACAAAGTCGTATTCGGGCTCGCCAATCTGCATGGCCGCTTTGGTTTCAGCTCTTTTCTAGAAT
Source organism: Roseibium sp. AWQ4_290 (assembly GCF_056160985.1). Taxonomy (NCBI): domain Bacteria; kingdom Pseudomonadati; phylum Pseudomonadota; class Alphaproteobacteria; order Hyphomicrobiales; family Stappiaceae; genus Roseibium; species Roseibium sp. AWQ4_290. The sequence continues at coordinate 4,158 of NZ_JBSWYG010000021.1, read as the reverse complement.
ACATAAATGCACTCTTTTGGATCGGAGAGAGTTTCAAACTTCTCTCCTACATGAGTGCAATATTCTTCGTTTCATTCCTGTCTTTTACTTTTTTTGCAGTGAATCAGTCCAACCCCGCCACACGTATGATCTCGTTGCTAGTAGCCGTGAATGTCCTTGTATTCGATGGTTACTTCAACTGGAAATACGGCTATGCGGACAGTCCCGCCGGTATTGTTTTCGCCTTGTCCATTCTTTTAGGGGTCTACATCTTGGAAGTTGGGCAGGCGGACCGCTCATCACTCAAAAATCGACACAAGCTTGACGCATTTCTTTTTGCTTTTCTGATCATTTCTGCAATGAGCGTAGCACTCAAAGTGAGCAGTATCTTGATCGTGCTATGGGTGGTGTTTGTGGTTCTTGTAACGCTGACACCAGCATCCATGACCATGGCACGCGCCTTGGCTATTTCAGGGCTTCCCCTTGTTTTTGCAGTGATCTGGACACTTCGCGGAATTGTCACTAGCGGGTGCCTCCTCTTCCCCGCTTCTTGGAGTTGCTTCGTTCTTCCATGGGCGTCAAAGCAAGAAGCCGCTTTGCAAGCAAACTGGGTTACGGCCTGGGCCCGGCACCCCCATAGTGGTCTCTCTTCGCTGGAGGGCTGGTCCTGGCTCGAAAATTACTGGCTCATGGCACACACACATTTTCTCCTCTACATGGCGCTGTGTACCGCAGTCGTTTTTGTACTGGGCTTCGCTCTGCATCACTTCTTCAAGACGAAGCGATTGCCAACACTTCAAAGCATAACGCTTGTTTGTCTGGTTTTGGCGGCGTTAACGCTCTGGTTCATAAAAGCACCAACTGACCGGTTTGGCATCGGCATTTTCATGATCGCAGCACCAGCAGTCGCGCTTGTTGTATTCGGGGCACCGATCTTCAAGCAAGGGTTGCTTCTTAAGGTGGTCAGTGTACTCCTCATTGTTGGACTGGCTAACAATCAAGGCGGGTTCTCACTGAAAGGGCTAACCCGGTTCCAACTGCTGACAGTGCCCTCCACAGAGGTGGTTCCCGATGCAGTCTACGGTGTTCGTCCCAGAGATGGTGACGGATGCTGGACTGCAAAACACTGCAGTCCATATGACAGACCTGCTCCGCAAGAAAAGTCGGGCTACTTGTTTTTTGCTCCCGTCTCTGACTAACACTAGCGGTCCTGGGCAATACACACGCCAACCAAGCCAATGCGACTAAGGCATCGACGAAATGAAAGTATCTAACCGCAAAAGAACACTTGTAACCGGTGGAGCGGGTTTTCTTGGATCTCACCTGTGCGAACGCTTGTTGAAAGACGGGGCAGATGTCTTGTGCCTGGACAATCTTTATAGCAGCACCAAAGACAATATATCTCACTTGCTCTCCGACCCGCATTTCGAGTTTCAGAGGCATGACGTTACGTTTCCCATCTATGTAGAAGTCGATGAGATCTACAATCTTGCATGTCCCGCCTCTCCCGTTCACTATCAGCGCGATCCCGTCCAGACGACAAAGACAAGCGTGCATGGCGCAATCAACATGCTTGGACTGGCCAAACGAACGGGTGCGCGCATTTTCCAGGCTTCAACGAGCGAAGTTTATGGTGATCCGGAAGTTCATCCGCAAAGGGAGGACTATTGGGGCCGGGTCAATCCAATCGGCGTCCGCTCATGCTACGACGAGGGGAAGCGCTGTGCCGAAACCCTTTTTTTCGATTATCACCGCCAGCATGGCATGGACATCAAGGTCGCGCGAATCTTCAATACGTATGGCCCCCGAATGCACCCAAATGACGGACGGGTCGTCAGCAATTTCATCGTTCAGGCCCTGCAGGGCAAGGATCTCACCCTGTATGGAGACGGGCAGCAAACCCGCAGTTTCTGCTTTGTCGACGATTTGATTGAGGGCTTCGTTCGCCTTATGGCGACCCCCGCAGACACAACCGGCCCGGTCAATCTTGGCAATCCAGTTGAATTTACAATTCGGGAACTGGCGGAAACGGTTCTGGAGCTTATTGGTGGGCCTTCAAAGCTGGTGTTCCACCCGTTGCCGCACGATGACCCAAAACAACGGCAACCAGACATCTCACTTGCACGTCAGCATCTTGACTGGACCGCAGAAATCCAGCTCAAAGAAGGCTTGGAACGCACTATCGCCTATTTCAGGAACAGGTAGCTTGACATGATCCCCAGCGACGCACACGTCGTCATTGTAACGCCGGTCTACGAGGACTTTGACGCCAGCAGCCGCTTATTCATGGAGCTGCACTCGGAGTTCGAAGACCGCGTATATGTTGTTGCGGTTGATGACGGTTCCGTTCATCAGCCCCTTGATCGGTCTGGACTGGAGAAGGCTGGTGTGCGGGGCGCTATCCTGAAGCTAAGACGCAACGTCGGCCATCAGAAAGCAATTGCCATAGGTCTTGGCTACGTTTCAGCGCATCTTCAGGATCACCAGCGCGTCGTTGTGATGGATTCTGATGGGGAAGACCTTCCCGGTTCTATCGGGAGTTTGCTGGCACAACTGCGTTCCGAAACTGTCGACGTTGTCGTTGCACGAAGAAAAAACAGGGTGGAGACGGCCCGTTTCAAAACATTCTACTCCATCTACAAACGGCTGTTTCGTTTGGTCACCGGCAGAACCATCAGCTTCGGAAATTTCATGGCCGTTGCGCCGCAAGGCGTAAAACGCCTTGCTTCAATGCCGGAAACCTCCATTCATGTTGCCTCTGCTGTTCTGGCCTCGAAGCTGCGCCTTCAGACATGTCCTCTTGACCGGGGTCCGCGATACGCCGGGAAATCGAAAATGAATTTCGTCGGCCTGGCTCTTCACGGTTTCAAGGGAATGATGGTCTTCGCAGAAGACGTGCTGGTGCGCGTTGGAATCGCCTCAGCATTGGTAGCTCTCTTGTCTGTTGCCGGTGGGGCGGCTGCGATCATTCTGAAAACCATCGGGTACTCAACACCGGGCTGGTTTTCCGTGGCCTTTGGTATCCTCGTTCTCATGTTCATGCAGACGGGTGTTCTCGCCCTGATGACCCTCATGCTTACAGGCGTCGTTCGCAGCGGCACTGTAACGTCAGAGCTGGATTACCGGGACTTTATCGATGAAATCCTGTTGGAAGAGAACACCAATCCGTCAAAAATCGCAAAGCAACCGTCGCAGCCTGTCGCCGTGTGATTTTTGAACCAGCCACACTCCGGACCGCATTCTCCGCAACAAGGCCAACTCATATTGAAAATTGTCTCCAGCCTTATCGCTACTTTGGCGTTTATTCTGTTCTTGCTGGGGGCCTATTGCCTGCACGTCTGGTATTTTCCAGTCAATGTCGTTTTCTATGCAGCGCTTGTTGACGCACTGATAGCGGCCTTTTTGGCTGCACTCCTCCTGTTCGGAAGCCACCTATGCGCCCGGCTCAGCACATTTGAGAAAAGCCAGCTCGTCGCAATCTGGCTGCTGGGTGGATATGCCTTTGCGATTTCTATCCCAACCGTGGTCGACCGTTCCCTGTCCTTCTACATTCTGGAAAAACTGGATCAAAGAGGCGGGGCTATCAGAGCCGACCGGTTCGAAGATGTCTTTACCAAGGAATATATGCACGAATACAGACTGGTGGACGTCCGGCTGACGGAACAGGAGGAATCCGGCACCATCGAGATCGACAACGGCTGTGTTGTTTTGACAGCCCGTGGCCGCAGGCTTGCCGCGATGAGCAGATTTTTCAGGACCCACCTGCTGCCCCCGAAACGGTTGTTGCGCGGTGAGTATACCGACGCTCTCACCGATCCATTCAAAAACAGTATCGAAGCGCCGGACTACACCTGCAACGCAGGCTCTGAGGAGCCCCAAGACTAAGCCTCTGGTGGTTCAGTTCTCCTCCGTGCGAACATGCATCGCGACAGTGTCCGCCCGGTGAAGCCGGTCTTCATGGCGGCGACGCGCTCTGTTACGCTGCTTTTGCAGCGTAACACCAAGGCATGAGTTCGTTGATGCGATTGATCTTGTGGTCGGCGATTTGTGCCAGAACCCAGGTCAGCTAGGCTTGCGGGTCGATGCCGTTGAGTTTGGCCGTTTCGATCAGGGTATAGGCGATAGCCGCGGATTTGCCGCCGCCTTTTGAACCCATGAAGAGGTAGTTTTTTCGTCCAA